>JAYWEP010000114.1:0-17710 GCA_043779205.1 Chthoniobacter sp.
CTGCGCCCTTCCCGCCCACCGAAACACCACCAACCCAAACCCCGAAAACCAACAGAAACTCTCATAGCGAGTGGATCAAAAACCGGGGGCAGGCCACACGCGGATGAAGGCGCGCGGGGCACCGCGCGGGAGCGCGGCCCGCCACGTCGCGAGCGCGATGCCGCCGGCCTGCGGCGTGTCGCTGATGAGCGTGAAAACCGCGGGGCCGCTCTGCCACGCCGCGAGGTCGGTGGAAAGCTCAGGCGTGAGCAGCGCATCATCGGCGGCGAGGCGGTGGGTGAAAACGGCGTCGATCGTGCCGGGGCCGCCCGCGGCGGTGACGGCTCCGCGGCCCGCCCGCGCGTCCGTGTCGCTCGTGCCGAGCGCGTGCTCGGCAAAGGCGGTGAGGCCGTCGATCTTGCCGGGGTAGTTGATGCCGCCGCCATTCGCGCTGCCGATCCAGAATCCGCGAAACGTGGCCAGCGGAGCGCCGCCGTCGCTGCGCATCCACAGCACGCCATTCTGCCAGATCTCGCGGCGCAGACCGTCCTTGAGAAAAAGGCAGTGGTTCCAGCGGCCCTTGTAGTTCGCGGCGTTCGGCTCGCTGCGATTGATGCGCGTGTCCGCCGTCGCGCCCGAGCCGGTGCCGAAGTAGATGCTCCCGTCCGACCACGGCAGATGCACGTTCAGCACGCGCGCGCCGCCGCCGTCGGCGTTTTGCATGCCGCAGAAGGCGCTGTTGTTCGCCGGCAAATCCGCCGCGCCGAACGACCAGAACGAAACCGTGAGCCGGTCCGCCGCCACCGCCGCATCGAACGCGCCCGTCGCCGCATTCGCGATGCGCACATTCCGCCCCGAGCCCGCCGGCGCTAAGGAATCCGCCGGCGACCGGATTGCCCGTCCAAACGAACCTCCCCGCCCCATGCTCACGCGCCTCCTCCTCCTCGCCGTCCTTCTCCCCTGCGCCGCCCGCGCGGAATTCCGCGCCGGTTTCGCCGAGCGCGACATCACCCCGGCCGTCGGCATGGAAGTCCCCGGCGGCTACGGCAAGGCGCTCTCAAAGCGCATCCACGATCCGTGCAAAGTCCGCGCCGTCGTGTTCGACGACGGCCAGCGCGAGGTCGCGCTCGTCGGGCTCGATGCGCTCTTTGTCCCCCGCCCGCTCGTGCTGGAAGTCCGCAAGCTGCTCCAGGCGCGGTGCGGCCTCGCGCCGGAAGCCGTGATGATCGGCGCGTCGCATTCGCACTCGTCCGGACCGCTCGGGATCGTCGGCGAATACGATCACGCATCGCCGCTGATCCAGGATCTCGCTTACAAAAAATCCACCGTCGCCGACGCCGGATATGTGGCCAAAGTGCGCGACGCCATCGTGGAAGCCGTCGCTGCCGCGCACGACGCCCGCGCGGTCGCCACCGCGGGCTTTGGCACCGGGCGCGAGGACCAGGTCGCCTTCAACCGCCGCATCCGCATGAAGCACGGCCTCGCGTTTTCCCATCCCGGAAAGGGCAATCCCGACAACGTCGAATTCGCCGGGCCGACCGATCCCGAAGTCGGCGTCATCGGCGCGTGGGACGCGGACGGCAGGCTGCTCGGCTGCGTCGTGAATTTCTCCTGCCACGCGACCGCGAGCGGCCCGTGGATCAGCGCGAACTGGATCTATTACATGGAGCGCGCCATCCAGGGATACTTCGGCGCGGAGACAAAAGTCGTCTTCCTGCAAGGCGCGTGCGGCGACGTGACGCAGGTCAACAATCTCGACCCGCGCGCCAATCCCGAGAGCGATGCGTGGTCGCAGCTCGTCGGCGGACGGGTCGGCGCCGAAGCGGTGAAAGTGCTGCTCGGCCTGTCGCAGACGCGCGTTGCCGAGGTGCCGGTCGAGGCGAGGCAGAAGACCTGGAACATCGCCCGCCGCGTGCCCGCGCCGGAGCGCGTGGCCGCCGCGCTCGAACTCGTGCAGAAGCCCGAAAAGGATGGCGGCCCGGATTGGGTCTGGGCGAAGGAAACCGTGCTGCTCGACGCGCTGATCGCAAAGTCGCCGACGGTCGAGGTCGAGGTGCAGGCCATCCAGGTCGGGCCGGTCGTTTGTGTCTCGAATCCGGCGGAGTATTTCTGCGCCTATGGACTGGAGATCAAGGCGGGCAGCGGTTTCCCGATCACCTTCCCCGTCGAACTCGCCAACGGCTGCGCGGGCTACGTGCCGACCGAGGAGGCCTTTGGCGAGCACGGCGGCGGCTACGAAACCCGCCTCACCAGCTACAGCAATCTCGAGATCACCGCGGGCGCGCAGTTCCGCGACACCGGCCTCGCGCTCGCCCGCCAGATGAAGCCCGCCCCACTGCCGGAACGCCCGCCCGCCCCGCCGTTCACCGGCGCCGGCTGGCTCTACGGCAACCAGCCGCCGCAACTGCGCTGAGCCGCCCGGCGAGCCTCGGTTACAGCGTGGAAAACGGCGGCGTCATCTCCGCGCAGGTCTGGAGCAGCGTCGCCGCGGTGCATGTCCCGGTCGTGAATTGGGAGAAAGCGCCCGCGGCCGGAACTCCGGGGAGCACACGCTTCCCGCGTGTTGGCGAAGGCGTCCCGCCTTCGCGAACTTCCGCCAGCGTGGATCCCAGGGAAAGCGCACCTCAACCGGTGACGGACGCCGCGGGAAGTGCGTCGCGGCGGGACGCCGCGACCAACACGCGGGACGCGGGTGCTCCCCGGCCCTGCCGCCTCGCCTGCCAGCGCGGCGACCCAGTGGACAGCCCGCGGGAGACCTTCGAGGTCGCGCGCGTTCCCACGGACGGGGCAAGTGTTTGCCACTAACGGGGCGGCGGCGGTTATTCGCAGGCGCTGAAGGACGCGATCGATGCGGCGGGCGCGGCGGGCCGGCTCTTCATCGCGGCGGCGGGCAACAGCTCGCAGAATACGGACACGGTGGCGAACTACCCGTCGTCCTACAGCTCGCCGAACATCATCGCCGTGGCGGCCACGGATCACACGGACACGCTCGCGAGCTTTTCCAACTACGGCGCGAACACCGTGCATCTCGGCGCGCCGGGCGTGAACATTTATTCGACGAGCCCGCTGGCCGGCTACCGCTCGCTCAGCGGCACCTCGATGGCGTGCCCGCATGTGGCGGGCGCGTGCGCTTTGATCAAATCCGCGCGGCCCGCGATGAACTGGAGCGACATCAAGGGCGCGATTTTGGCGAACACCGACGGCGTGGCGTCGCTCGCGGGCAAGACGAAGTCCGGCGGGCGGCTGAATGTCGCGCGCGCGGTGCTGGTGAGCGCCGGGCCGTACGTGACGCTGACGCGCGTGCAGGTGCAGGAGCCGGGGGGAAATGGGATCATCAATCCAGGCGATGCGGTGACGCTGCCGATCACGATCAAGAACGTGGGCGGGGAGCCGGCCAGATTCATGCGACGGTGGTTCTTGGCTTGGTGTTGTGTTTCAACCCCACCTTTCCAAGTCCTCGACGCATGAACAACCTCACATCTAGAGCCTGTCATGCACTTTGGCGGAAGATAAGGCTGTACGATGTAAATACAGGCTGGCATGAAGCTTGGGATGGCGATCAAAACGACGACAAGAAAGACCGGTTATCAAAGTGATGTCAGCGATGAGGAATGGGCCTTTTGCGCTCCCTACCTCACGTTGATGAAAGAAGACGCGCCGCAGCGGGATTACTCTTCGCGAGAGCTTTTCAATGCCGTGCGCTAGATGGTCCATGCGGGCTGTCCTTGGAGGATGATCCCAAACGATTTGCCGCCTTGGTCGACCGTGCATCAGCAGGCGCAGCGCTGGATCAAGGCGGGCTGCTGGGAAGCGCTGGCGCAGGATCTGCGCGCCGTGCTGCGGTTGCTCGCCGATCGGGACGCGGAGCCCACCGCCGTCATCCTCGATGGCCGCACGGTGCAATCCACGCCGGAGAGCGGGGCGCGCGGCGGTGACGATGGTGACAAGCGACGCAAGGGCTGCAAAGTCCACATCGCGGTCGATACTCTGGGGCATTTGCTGGCCTTGAAGATCACGGCAGCCAATGAGCAAGAGCGCGCGCAAGTCGGAGACTTGGCGCGGGAGATTCAAGCCGTGATCGGAGGCAAGGTCGAAGTCGCCTTTGTCGACCAAGGTTACACCGGAAAGGAGCCGGCGGCCCAAGCCGCGGCCCAAGGGATGCGCCTCGAAGTCATCAAACTCGAAGAAGCCAAACGCGGGTTTGTTCTCCTGCCCAGACGCTGGGTGGTCGAGCGCTCCTTTGCCTGGGCAGCTCGGTTCCGCCGCCTGGCCAGAGACTACGAACGACTCGCCTCTTCGCTCGCGGGCCTTCATTGGTTAGCCTTCGCTTCCCTCACGCTCCATTCTCTCTTCCGCCAAAGTGCATGACAGGCTCTAAGCGCATTAAAAAGGGCATGGAAAAGGAATACATGCGCCTTCTTCACGCGGCCCCGAACTTTTTTCAAACACGCAGACAACGACGCCGATGAAACGCTGGAGTTTAGACCGGCGGGAACCGAGTTTGTGATTTTCGATGCGGTCGACACCTACGATGTTTTGACTGGTCATAGGACAACGCTAATGACGGTTGTCCGCTTCCGCTTTTGTGTGTTTAACCCATCGTACTGGGATGGGACAAACCTTTTTAATTCCATTGAGGAGGCTTTCGAAATTGACCTGCTTCGAGGCTTCACCCGAAAACAGTTTTTCGATCATTTCGATCCTAGCTTGGACGCATGACTTTTTCGTTTAGTGCGGACTCATGGCCGTTGTGAGAGGCGCCGCAAACCACGCCGCGCACCGTGCGCGATCCGGCCAGATTGGCCGTTTTTCGTGGTAAGCGATGTAATTAAACCCCCTGCCAAGATTCTCAGCGCAGATGGAATGGCTATCGGTGCCGGAGCGGTATCGACTGCGTTGCTCCAAGTATCTCCTGATGGAGTCAGTCACTCTCTTCTATGGGATGCTGTCGCCGATCTGGGCGCGACCTTCAACAACAACCTCCTTCTGCGCACTCAAGCCACCGACTCACAGCCCGGAGACTGGTCAGAGCCAACACCATTCCTCGTGAACAAAACCGCCAATACCGACACAGATCACGATGGCCGCCCCGACGCGTGGAAAATCGCCAACGGTCTTGATCCGAATACTGCCGCGGACGCTCTCGGCTATCCGAACGGTGCCGGCGTTTCCAATCTGATGAGATATGCGCTGGCGATGGACGTTCGTTTTCCATTGAACGGTGGGCTTCCAGTTTTGGGTATCGACGTTCTTGCCGATGGGCAACATCTTACCCTCACCTACGAGCGCCCAAAAGCCTCCACTCTTACATACCTTCCTCAACGTTCGGGCAATTTAAGCGATTGGTTGTCCGGTCCAGCCGTCCTCTTTGAATTCACCCCATTTGACAACGGAGATGGCACAGAGACCCACAACATCCGGGATTTATTGCCGCTTAATCCCAATTTTCGCGCTTTTCTCCGTCTGAAGGTAGTTGTGCCTTAATGGCAACACGCGTTCAGCGATGGCGGTTATTTGTATCGGCCAGTTCGCGCTCGACGTCCCCGGCTACCTCGGCGTCGCCTTTCGCTCGACGGCCGCCGGGCCGGACTACTACGGCTGGATTCAAATTCAAATCAGCAACACCGGCCCTGGTAAAGTCATCTCCTGGGCGCGCGAGGACGTGAGCGGCGCACCCATCCAGGCCGGTGCCGGAGCCGTCCCCGAGCCCGGCCCCGCGCTCCTCGCCCTCACGGGCGCAGGGCTCACCCTGCGGCGGCGGCGGCGCGCGTAGCGGCGCGACCATGAATTGGGAGAAAGCGTGCGCGCCCGGAACTCCGGGGAGCACACTCGTCCCGAGTGTTGGCGAAGGCGTCCCGCCTTCGCGGATTTCCGCCGACGTCCCACCCGCGAGCAGCTCGCCCCCGACGCCGGGCGCCGCGGGAAGTGCGTCGCGACGGGACGCCGCGACCAACACGCGGGACGCGTGTGCTCCCCGGAACCGCCGCCATCGCCGCCCCGCACTGCGCTTGACGCGGTGGCCGGTGTCCCCGCTTCCTTCGGCATGAAATTCCTGCGCCCCATTTTTTCCGCCGGGTTCGCGGCTCTCGCCTCGCTGGCCCACGCGCAACTCGCGCCAGACGAAGCGCTGAAAGCCTTCCAGCACGACCCCGATGTGCGCGTGGAGCTGATCGCCGCCGAGCCGCTCGTCATGTCGCCCTGCGCGCTGGCCTTCGATGAGCGCGGCCGCCTTTTCGTCGCCGAAAATCGCGGCTATCCAAACACCGCAAATCCGCCGCAGGGCGACATCGCGCTGCTCGAAGACACCGACGGCGACGGGCGCATGGACAAGCGCACGGTCTTCGCCAGCGGCCTCACTTTTCCGAACGGCGTGCTGCCGTGGCGCGGCGGCCTCATCGTCACCTGCGCGCCGGACGTGCTCTTTTTCAAAGACACCGACGGCGACGGCATCGCGGACGAAAAGCGCGTGCTGCTCACCGGTTTCGCCACCGGCGGCAGCACGCAGCTCCGCGTGAACTGCCCGACGCTCGGCCCGGATGGCTGGATTTATTTCGCCGCGGGACTGAGCGGCGGCGACATCACCTCGCCCGAACATCCCGAGCGCCCCGCGCTGAAAATGACCGGCGACCTGCGCTGGAATCCGCAGACCGGCGAGATCGAAAACGTGGATGGCCGCTCGCAATACGGCGTGTCGTTCGACGAGTTCGGACGCCGCTTTATCTGCATGAACCGCGTGCCCGTGCAGCACGTCGTCCTCTCCTCGAAAATGCTCGCGCGCAATCCGCACCTCGCCTTTTCCGAGACCGTGCAGGACTGCAGCGAACGCAGCGTGAAAACCGGCCTGCGCGGCGGCGGCGACGGCGTCCGCCTTTTTCCCATCAGCCAGAATCTCACCACCGCCGACTCGCACGCCGGCTCCTTCAGCGCCGCGTGCGGGATTCACATCTGGCGTGGCGGCGCGCTGCCGGAAAAATATCGCGGCTGCGCCTTCGCCTGCGACCCGACCGGCAATCTCGTGCATGCGGACCGGCTCCTCCCGCGCGGCCCGACCTTCGCCGCCGAGCCGCTCCTCGCGGGCCGCGAATTCCTCGCCTCGCGCGACGACTGGCACCGCCCCGTCTTCCTCGCCACCGGCCCCGGCGGCGCGCTCTACATCGCCGACATGTATCGGAAGGTGATCGAGCATCCCGACTATCTGCCGGAGGAAATTCGGAAGCGGACGGACTTTGAAAGCGGGAAGGCGATGGGGCGCATCTGGCGCGTGCGCGCGGCGGAAAAAACGGCACGCCCGGAGGCGGATTCCGCGGCGGAAAAGCCCGACGGGCAACTCGCCGCGACGCTCGCGCTCGGCGATGTGCAAACGAGCGAAGCGATCGCCGCCCTCGCGAAGATCGCCGCCGCCAGCGCCGGAGACCGCTGGATGATCGCGGCGGTGCTGAGCGGGATCGGCGGGCGGGAGGCGGAGTTTTTCCGCGCGCTCGAGCCGCGCGCCGACGCCGCGCTGGTCGCGCGCGCACTGCTGGACTTGCGCGACGCGGACGCCGGCGAGGTCCTCCAGCGCGCGCTCACGCACGCCGCCACGGCGGTGGCCGACGCCGCGACTCCCCCGGAGCAGCGCCTCATCTTCGCGCAATTGCTCGCGCTCAGCACCTGGGAAGCGGCCTCCGAGCCGCTGCGCCGCGCGATGTCCGCCCCGTCCGACGACGCCCTCCGCGCCGCCGCGGCCGCGAGCCTCGCCGCGCTCGATCCCGTCCGCGCCACCGAGCTGCTGCTCGCACCCGGCCAGTGGCCCACGCTCGGCCCGGCGTTGCGCGAAGCGATTCTCGGCCCGCTGCTCTCGCGCGAAGCGGCCCTGCCCGGCGTGCTCTCAGCCGTCGAATCCGGCGCGCTGCCCGCGAGCGCGCTGAATCCGCAGCGGCGCGATCTTTTTCTAAAACACAAAGACCCCGCGATCCACGACCGCGCGGAGAAGCTCCTGGGCACAGCGCTCGCGGGCGACCGGACGAAAGCCTTCGACGACGCCAAAGCCGCGCTCGCGCTGCCGGCCCACGCGGAGCACGGGCGCGAAATTTTCAAAACCCACTGCGCCACCTGCCACCGCCTCGACCGCGAAGGCTACGCCGTCGGCCCCGACCTCCTCGACATGCGCAACCAGCCGAAGGAATCCATCCTCTTCCACATCGTCGTGCCCGAGGCGGAAGTCGCGCCGGCCTTCGCGCCATATCTCCTCGAGACCAAAGACGGGCGCACCCTCGCCGGCATCCTCGCGAGCGAGACACCCGCGAGCCTCACGCTCCGCATGCCGCTCGGCGTCGAGGAAACGATCCTGCGCACCAACGTCGCCCACCTCGAAGCGATGCCCGGCTCGCTCATGCCCGCCGGGCTCGAGACGGCCATGTCGCCGCAGGATCTCGCCGACCTCCTCGGCTTTCTCAAAGGCGAGCGCTGAACCCTGCGTCCGCTGCACCGCACCGCAGCCGGCTGGCCCACGCGCAGTCACCGCGCGCACAGGGCAGTTTCCAGACAGGTTGCCAGACTTCCCGCTCGGGCGCGGCTACGGCTGGTCCAATCCCTGAAACAGATCGGCCCACCGGCATTTCAGCGCCTTCCGCACGCGGTCGAGATATTCGATGGTCATGTTGCGTTTGCCACACTCGACGAGCTGAAAGTAGCCGCGACTCACGTCGGCCAATTCGCACAGCTTTTCCTGCGTAATGCCGCCTTCGTTGCGCAGGCGGCTAATGTTCCTGGCTACGATGATGTAGGGCTGTTTTGCCTTCGCTGACACCCCGGCATCTTGGAACTTGCCCCACCGCTTGTTGGCCCTCTATAGATGGCTTTCGGATGCCATTTATATGCGGCCTTACCAAATGATTCTCATCGCGTGATGGCCAAAATCGAGGAATTGATCGGACAAATTACCGATCCGCGGTTGCGTGCGGAGATCGCGGCGGCCATCCGATCCGGTCAGGGCCGCACGGTCGAAATCGGGAAGGAATACCGGCTCGAATACGCGGGGAAGATGCGCCGCGAGGAGGTGCTCGCGCAGACACCCGCCGCGCCGTGGCAGCTCGTCCGCCGGTTCTGTGCGGAACGGCCTTTCGCCGATGGCTGGCAGAATCTGCTCGTGTGGGGCGACAATCTCCTCGCGCTCCGCGAACTGCTCGCCGACCAGCGCGGGCCGAACCGCTTCGGCACCCGCGGGCGCATCAAGCTCATCTACATCGACCCGCCCTTCGCCACGCGGCAGGACTTCATGAAGGACAAGGAAAAGGCCTATCGCGACAAGGTGCTCGGCGCGCAGTTCATCGAGTTCCTCCGCCGCCGGCTCATCCTTTTGCGCGAGTTGCTCGCCAACGACGGGAGCATCTACGTGCATCTCGATACGAAGAAGGGGCACTACATCAAGGCGGTGCTCGATGAGATTTTCGGGGAGGAGAATTTTGTGACCGAAGTTATCTGGCGACGAACAACAGCTCACTTCACCGCGCGGCGATTTGCATTCGTCCACGACTCGATCTTCCAATACTCCCGCGGCGAGCGGTTCATTTATCGTAAGCCGCCAATTCACCATTCGAGTGAATACCTCGCGGTGAAATACAAGTATGAGGATTCCGACGGGCAGCGGTTTCGTTTGAGCGATGCGTCGGGTGCTGGCCAGGGCCAACCTCGAATTTTCTTCGGACGAAAGATGCCACCGCCGGCTGGCCGCCATTGGCCGTCACAGGCATACATCGACGAAAACCAAAAGGATTACGTTCTCGGCGAAGATGGAATGCCGCAGAAGAAATCGTATTTGAAAGGCGCAACAATCGGCTCGGTCTGGGACGACATCTCGCCGATTAACTCGCAGGCTGAGGAACGCGTGGATTACCCGACGCAGAAGCCGGAAGAACTCCTTGAGCGCATCATAGCCTCAACATCGAACGAGCACGACATCGTCCTCGATTGCTTCACCGGGAGCGGCACGACGGCGGCCGTGGCGGAGAAGCTCGGACGGCGGTGGATCGCGATGGATTGCGGGAAGCTGGCGATTTACACGACGCAGAAACGGCTCTTTTCCCTCACGAGCACCATCGGCGCCGCGAAGAAGGACGACCGCGCCGAGCCGGAGCGGGTCGAGGATTTCAGCGAGCATCTGAAGTCCGCGCCCGGCGTGCTGCTCATCACCGAGAAGGCGCGCAAGGGCGAGTGCGAGGTGACGCTGGAACTGCTGGCCGATCTCGCCGCGCTCGCGCGGAAGCACGATCTCGTGAAGGCCGGCGCCGCGCTCTCGCTCATCTGCCCCGAGGACAAGTTGCGCGTGCCCGCGGCGCGGCTGGAGGAATGTGACACAGCCCGTCCCGGCTGTGCGGACGGTGAATCACAGCCGGGACGGGCTGTGTCACTTTCTTCGGGCATGAAGATGCTGCGCGTGGGTGGCGTCGAGTTTCGCATCTCGTTCATCGCGCCGCGCGACAAGGCGGAGAAGGAAAAGCCGCGGCCCGCGCGCGAGTTCGCGCTCTACCGCGCGGGGCTTTACGACATGGCGGCGATCCGCGCGATGCCGTGGCCGGAATACCGGCCCTTTGTGCTCAAGCTCTTCGGCGTGCGCGAGCATCCGCACACACGCTACGGCGTGGCGCTCGACGGCTACGTGAAGACGGACTCGGCGCTGCTGTGGAATTTTCCCGATCACAAAAAACTGACGCTCGACTACGGCTGGGTGAATGACCTGCACGCGGCGCTGCGGGCACGGCGCGGCGAGCGGTTCTTTGTCATCGCGCCGGTGGTGGCGATGGACTTCGCCGAGGACGAGGTGGAGATCGACAAGACGGTTTACGTTTTCCTCAAGGTGCCGCTCTCCGTGCTGCAACGGCTCATCGAGCGCCGCCCGCCCGCCGCGCGCAGGACGCCGACGCTGCCGCAGCCGGTGAAGGAGGCCGACGTGAACGAGGTGATCGACGCGGTGGGCTTCGACTTCATCTCGCAGCCGGCGGTGACGTGGCGCGCGCTCCGGGCGAAGCGCAAGGGCGAGATGCTCGCGGAATGCGCGATCGAGATCACCGAGTTCCGCTCGCAGACGCTGGCGACGGAGCCGGAGGATTTTGCGAATTTCGAGACGTTCTCGCTGGCGATGATCGACCTGGACTACGACGGCGACGTGTTCCGGCTGGGCCGCGTATTTTGGGCGGAGGATCTGTGGAAGGAAGCCGGCGGCCTCGAACACGCGAAGGCGCTGACGCTGCGAGTGCCGGAGCAGGATTTCACCGGGACGAAGATGATGGTGATCCTGTGCGACCGCTACGGGAACGAGAAGCAGCGGGTGTTTGCAAAGGGGGATTTCAAATGAGCTGCCAACATCATCGCCGCGCGCGATTCGCCGGGAGCAAGCCGGAGGCTTGTCGGAAATTAGCCGGTGGTGGAGTGAGGAACGAACGGAACCACCGGATCAACGCCCCCATCGCGATGCGCCCCGGATGGGGCGCGGGAATCGTCCGACACGCGCGCACGTTCCAGCGCCCCTGCCGGGGCGCATCCATTTTGATCCCGCGATCCGGTGGTTCTCGCTGCGCTTCACCACCGGCTAATTTCCATTCGTCCCTTCGGGCCTCCACCGCCGTGGCCGCCCGGTGGCTCACGCCACCGGCTAATTTCCGGCAGCCCTGCCGGGCTGCGTCACGCCAATGAGCCTGCAATTCCGCATCGCCGATCAAGTGCTGCGCGTGGACGACGCGAGCGAAGGGACGGACGCGCTCGTTCACAAATACGACGCCTTTCTGAACCTGCTGTGCGACGACCGGCACGCCTTTCTCCGCGATGCCGTGCGGGCGGCTTGGTGCTTTCTCGTCTCGGACAAATACCCGGATCTGGAACGGCTGGCGCGCGAGAACTACAATGCCCGCGAGGTGATCCGGCAGCGGCACGACAGCGTGGACACCTTCCTCGCGCGGATGCCGCTGCGCGCGAAGAAAGCCGCCTCGCTCGACCTCGCGACAGGTGCCGGAAAAAGCTGGGCGATGTATGCGCTGGCCGCGCTGGCGCTGGCCGAGGGGCTGGTGGATCGGGTGCTGGTGCTCTGCCCATCGCTGACGATCGAGGAGGCATTGCTGGAAAAGTTCAGCGCGTTTGCCGGCAACGCGGAACTGTCGGCGATCCTGCGCGAACTCGGCGCGGCGGTGGCGATCCCCGGCATCCGGCGCGGCAATACGACGGTCGGCCCCGGCGAGATTTGCATCGAGAACATCCACGCGGTCTATGAAAACACGGGCACATCCATCGGGGACAGCTTCCGCGGAAACGGCGCGCGGACATTGGTGCTCAACGACGAGGCGCATCACCTTTTCAGCCCGCCGGACAAAGGCATGAAGAAGTGGATGGAGTTTTTGCTGAACGAGGAATTCGGTTTCCGCTTCATCGTAAACGTGACGGGCACGCCTTACATCGCCGACGCTTACTTCGCCGACGTGGTCTTCCGCTACGGGCTGAAACAGGCGATCGAGGCGAAGGTGGTGAAGAAGCCGAACTATGTGCTCGCCCAAACCACGCGCGACAACGGATGGGCACAGACCTGCGCGATTCACGAGAAGAACCGCGAGGACTACGGCGCGACGCTCAAGCCGATCACCATCGTAGTGACGCAAGAAATCGTGCGGTGCGTCGAGGTGTGGCGCGAGTTGGTGGACTTCCTCGCGAAGAAGGAAAAGCTCACGAGCGAAGATGCGGAGCGGAGAGTGATCTGGGTCACGTCGGGCATCCCATCGAACGCCGCGGAAAAAGCGCGCGTGGCGGCGGCGTGTCCGAAACGCAACGCGGACGACAGCCCGGAAAAGCGGCGAAAGGAAAACCTGGCCGCGTTGCGCGGGGTGGATGACGCGGCGAGCCCGGTGGAATGGATCGTGTCGGTCTCAATGCTGACGGAGGGCTGGGACGTGAAGAACGTTTTCCAAATCGTGCCGCACGATTCGCGGGCGTTTTCGTCGAAGCTGCTCATCGCCCAGGTGCTCGGGCGCGGGCTGCGCGTGCCGCCGGGGCTGGATCGCGAACCGCTGGTGTGGATCAACAATCACGAGAAGTGGTCGCCGGAAATCGCGAGCCTTTTGCGCGATGTGCTCGAGATCGAGAACACGCTCTCGTGGGGATTTCAGCCGAGCCGCGAGCGCTACGTCTTTCCGCTGCACAATCTGCGCTACGAGCCGGAGCAGACGACGGTGGAGACGAAGCGCAAGCCGGCAGCGGCCCCCAAAGTGACTTTCATGCCGCAAGAGCGGAAGACGACGGAGTTCAGCACCTTCTCCGAGACGGGCGCGCTGGCGGTGGAGATCGAGCATCTCGGCGCGACGGAACTGGACGACGCGGTCAGCATGATGCGGCTTTTTCTCCGCGAGAAAGACGAGGAGATCGCCGCGACGTGGCCGAAGGAGAAACTGCGGGAGTTCATCGTCGCGGCGCTGCGCGCGGGCGGCTACGATGAGACGTTTCTCAGCAAGGAAAACAGGCTGCTGCTGCAACAATCGTTCGGCCCGATGTTCCGCGAGACGGACAAGGAGCATCCGCGGATGAGCCAGATGGCGCAGGAAGTGGTGCCGGTAAATCTCGCCGAAGTCCCACGGCAGTCATTCTCCGAGAGCGGGCTGAAGGAGCACGGTTCGGTGTGGTATGTGAGCGAAGAGCCGCCGGAGTTCAGCGGGGCGGAGGTGCATCTGTGGGAGCAGTGGCAGAAATGGAAGAAGATCGCGGGCATCGACGAAAGCGGCTTGAGCGAGGACGTGCGGCGCATCACGGGGCGCATGCAGCAGGTGGATCTGCGCGCGTTCAAATCGCCGTGGAATGTCCACTACGCCAGCCACGAACCGGAGCGGGAGTTCTCACGGTTGCTCTTTGCGCAGGCGGACTTGTTCGAGGCGTTTGTGAAGATGCCGAACCAGGGCGGCTACGCGTTTCCATATTCCTACAAACCGGCGAAGGCGGCGAAGACGCACACCGCAAACGAAAACTTCAACCCGGATTTTTTCATTCGCGTGCGCGCGAAGCACGACCTCCTCGTGGTGGAGGTGAAGCAGGACGACGATGACACCAACCGGAACCGCGCAAAGTGCCGCGACGGGCTCAAACATTTCGCCACGCTCAACGCGAAGATCACGGAACTCGGCGAGCCGTGGCGCTATCACTTCTATTTCCTGTCGCCGGAGGACTTCACGAAGTTCTTCGAGCGGGTGCGACTGGGGAACTACGCTGGGTGGATGTCCGGGCTGATGCAGCACCTCATGTCTCGCGAAGCGGGTGCAGGAGACTGATCTTCGCCCGCGAGAGCGAGGAAGGCGCGCGCTGGCTGCGGGAGCTGGGGTGAGCTTGCGCCACCGGCGCGCGGGCGGTATCGGAGAGCGATGCCAAATATCCACGATGAACCGGCGGCGCTGAAGGCGCTGCAGGATGCCATTTACCGGGAGAAGATCCTCCGCGCGCGGAAGCAGACGGTGGAGGAGCGGCTGGCGGATGTTTTCGCGCAATCGAATTTCCAGTTCGGCATGATGCTCGCCGGGGCGATGCACAAAATCGGCACGCGCGACGAAGCGGAGGGCTGGCGGGAAGTGGCGCGCTGGATGGAGCGGCTGGATCGCGTCCGCGAGCACGGCCTGTATGCGACGCAGTCACCACCACCATGAAGCTGCCCGTCACCGCGATCCGCCCATTCCCCGTTTTCGCCCTGGCCTTTTCCCTCGCTGTCTCAGCGCTCGCGGGCGGCGGTTCCACGGCCGTCCCCACGATCGTCTCGATCGAGGCGAACAGCATCACCGTGAAGACCGGCCGGCACGCCGGGCTGAAGTCCACGGCTTATGATCCGGGCGTCAAAGTGCCGGGCGCATCGAACCTCGAAACCTACCGCACCACGACGACCAGCATCACGGTCAACGGGCTGAAAGCGACCCTCGCCGATCTCAAGCCCGGCATGCGCGTGGATGTCACGCAGGGTCTCGACCGCGCGACCGCGGCCACCATCGCCGCGGCCACCATCGCCGCGGCCAGCGTCGCCCGGCGGTTCGCGGTGTAGGTGGCGTGGCCTTCGTCGAGGATCACCGTCGGGCGCGTGAGGCAGAGCATGTTGCCGAGACTTTGCTTCACGCTCGGTCCGCCGCCCCATGCGCCTTCGGCAAGGTCGAGCGTTTCGAGGTTCGGCGCCATTTGCAAAAGCTCGCGCTGCGCCTCGAAGTTATCCTCATCCGGGAAGAAGCCCGGATAGCGCCCGCTATCCTGAAACATCTTCAGCACCTCCGTCTCCTTGCGCGCCGCCGCGGCCATCATCATCCCCAGCACGCACAGGTAATTCTCCACGTCCGCCTTCGTGAAGGCATCGCCGCGCCGGAGCAGCTTCACCCGCCCGCCGCTCGCCCGTTCCAGCGTCATCCGGTAGGGATGCTCGCGGTTGGCGAGGGTCTTCCATGTCTGGGTGTAAATGGCATCGCTCGGCACGATCCACAGCACCAGCCCGTGGGCGCGGCGGTAAAAGAGCCGCGGGAGCTGCTCGATGCTGCGCGTCGCCAGGCAGGTCTTCCCCCGCACCGGTCGGGAGCTTGAGGCAGACGCTCGGCACCGGGCGTCCGATGCCATCCGCCCGCGGCAGCCACGGCGGGACGAACGCCGTGTTCTCCCCGAAAATCTCATTCATCATCTCGCGCAGCCGATGGATTTCATTGCCGTCAATGGATGTGAAAACCGCGTGTGCCCCGTCGTCCCGCTCCCGGCCCGCAGGGCCGGAATCTTTATAGCAGGGGCCTTGAGGGCTTCGAGATTGTCGCCGTGGAGGATGAAGTTGCCATCGAGGCCGGGTGTGCAGATGAAGCTCTTGCCTTTGAAGTCGAGGGCGGGCATGGGGCCGGAGTTGCAGGAGCCCGTGCGCGGCGGCGAGACGTTTTGGACTGCGCCTCTCCTCTGGCGCTTTTCCGCGCGCCGGTGCAAAGATGAAACCACCCCCGCGCACCGCCACTCCCGGAGAAGTCCGCTTCGGCCTCACGGCCTGCCCGCCCGCTACAAAAGCGGGGTGATGGCGGCGAGGGCGCGGAGATAGATGGTCTGGCGCGCGCCGCGGGTCATTTCTTCGTCGAGGAGTTCGAGGGTGGTCTCGGGGCCGGCGGGGACGAGGTGCTGGAAACGCTGGCCGCCGGGGAGCTGAATGTCGGCGTGAAAGTAGCGTTCGCCGGTTTCGCGCTGAAGGCTGAAGGTGGCGGGGCCGCAGTCGAGCCGGCAGGCACCGAGCGCGGGGCCGGCCTGCTCGTCGAGCCGGATGGCGATGTCCCGTTTCTCCGCGCTCTCGAAGACGAGAGGCGCGGGGCTTTTCAACTGCCACCCGAACTGCGCGCAGAGCCAGCCAACGAGCAAAAGCGCGGTGCTCTGGTAGCCGGGCGCGTGCTGGATGCGGACGGCGCGCAAGTGCGGAAGCTGGGCGAGGTAGTCGGGCGCGTCGAAGAACTGCGCGAGCGCCTGGCGCATGTAAAGCGAGCGCGTCCAGTTCAGGTCGCGGAGGGTGAGCGTGGCTTTGGCGGCGTGCAGGCTGTGGTGGAGCCGATCAAAACGCCAGCGGGGGAAAGTCCACGGGAGGCTGTCGATGATAAGGCGGTCGATCCATGGCCAGAGGGTCGGGTTGAGGTCTTCGACGGGATCGCCCTGGAGCCAGAAGTAGAGGGGCAGGTCGCTGTCGAGATGGGAGAAGACGATGTTGGTCAGGCGGCCCTTGAGTTCGCCTTCGAGGAGGAAGCTGATCTGCTCGCAGCAGATGCTTTTCGCGCCGGCGCGGGAGAGGTGGCAGTGGGCGTTGACCCATGCGGAAACGCGGGGCTCGGGCGCGTCGCGGCAGACGCAGATGAGCAGCGCGCGGCAGGCGTGGTTGCGGGTGAACTCGGAAATCAGCTCGGTGTTTTCCGCCATGGCCTCGGTGCTGCGGCAATAGACGGCAAAATTGATCAGCGAGGCGCGCGTGGGCGGCGTGGCGCTGCCGGTGTCCCAGAGCTTCTTCAGCTCGCGGTTGATCTGCCCGACGGGGACGGGGGTGCCGAGGGCGGGGATGTCGAGGGCGGCGGGCATGGTGGAAAAGGCGAAGAGCGAAGGGCGAAGGGCGAGGGCGTGATCAGGGCTGGCGTTTGGTGCGGCGGGCGATGGTCATGAAGATGGCGATGAGTTGCGTAGCTTCATCGTGGAGCGAGGTGAGGCGGTTGGCTGGAATGATGCCGCTTTCACTTAGCAATTCGAGCCAGTAACGGGTTTCTTCAAGCTCTTGCAGAGCACCTTCAACCTTGCTGATGAAATCAGCGGAGGATTTTGCACGCTGCGCTTCGCGATACTGTGCTCCGACCGAAGTGCCGCTCCGCAAAACCTGCCGCCCAAGAACCCGCGCAGTCTCCTCCCGCGGCAAAGCCCGAAAGACGGCGATCACCCGTAAAGCAAACTGCTTCGTCCGCTCCAAAAGATCCCCCGAACCCCGCGAAACAGCCATCGCCTTTCGCCCTTCGCCTTTCGCCTTTTCCCCCGCCGCGATCACATCCGCCTCCACTCCCGCCCATCCCGCGCCAGCAGCTCGTCCGCTTCCTTCGGCCCCCACGAGCCGGCGGGATATTCGCACACGGGCGGCGGGTTGTCGGATTTGTGCCACGCGTTTTCAATGAGGTCGATGAAACGCCACGCGCCTTCCACTTCATCGCGCCGGGCGAAGAGCGTGGCGTCGCCGCTCATGGCGTCGAGGAGCAGGCGCTCGTAGGCT
>JAYWEP010000115.1:0-14403 GCA_043779205.1 Chthoniobacter sp.
ATCGGCCACGTTTTCGTAGGTCAGCGCCGGGCGCAGCTTGAACATGAGCCAGCCGATGTGCGCGTGAAAGAGCCCCTTGTTGATGTCGTAGGGATCGTCGTCGTGATCCACATGCTTGTGATGCGTGCGGTGCTCGCACGACCACATCAGCGCCGAGTTTTCAAACGCGCCCGCACCGAAGATGAGCGTGAAAAGTTTCACCGACCAGTGCCCGCGGAAGGCGAGGTGCGAAAACATCCGGTGATACCCGAGCGTGATCGAGAACCCGCAGGCGCACAGCATCACGAAGAAAAGCGCGAACTGAAACCAGTCGATCCCGAACTTCCACACGTAGAGCGGCACCGCCGTGAGCGAGAGAACCAGCGTGCCGATGAGGAAGGAACTGGTGATCCAGTTGACGCGGGCGAAGGGGATGTTTTTGAACATGATTAAGCGATGGAGAGCCTAGTGAAAGGCGCGGAGCTATAGGGGCAAAGCAGGTCGCGTGCAACAGGAAAAGCGCGCCCCGGAAAAGTGGAAGCACTGCTTCCAAACCCTCCGTGTGGGAACAGGCGGCGAAACTTTCGCCCGCTGTGAGCAAAAGAAGAAGCGCGCATTCGTGAGAGGAGCGCGCATGATACGATGGTGGGCTTTCTCACTTATGCCGGCCTCAATGTCAGCGTCGGCATTTCCCACCAGGGGAGCAACCTCATCGCCATGATCAAGGAAGCGGCCGTGAGCGGCCGGGCATTGATCGTCCCGCATCTGCATCTCATCGGCACGCATAACTGCGGGCGTCCCCTTGTTGCACAACTCGCCGAATACTTCGATTTTTCCCAAGCCGCTGTAGCCGGTGCGCCGGTCACTATCTCGACATCGCCCTTTCGCGAGGGAGTTACTTGTGTTGCGCGCAGTGAAAACATCATCGGGCGGACGGAAAAGCTCATCGTAAAAGACGCCGGCGGAGCCGGGTTGCTCCGCGTCCCGCTCGAGGCCGTCTATCGAGGCTTTGCAGATCTCCCTATGCAGCTCCCGAGGCGGAGCCGCGGGGCGGCGTCGAGAGCCCAGCGGGAGAGGGAAACCTCCAGGACTTTCGGCTTCGCCCTCGCCTGATAGCCGAGGTTGCGGAGGTAGTTGGTCGTATTGCCGACATTCAAGGACAGGCTCCAGGCCTGATCCGCGGCGGCGTTGGTCAGCGCCCAGATGCCGCGCCTCGTCCATGCCGACAACCGGCGGAGTGTCACAATCCTGCGTCCGCGCGCGCCGGGCCGCGTCACGGGATTGTGACAATTCCGCCATTTGGAAACCCCCACACTTCGGCTATCCCAGCACCCGTGAATTATGCGCTCTCAAAGTAGCTTGGGCATGGGCCCAAAGTCCCTGCTCGTTTGGGCTCAAACCCAGGCTGCTTTCCTCTTGCTCATCCCCGCGCCCGCCCACGCCTCGCCCGCGCAGGAAATCGTCATCAGCGTGAAGCACCAGACCATGACCGTGGTGCAAAGCGACGGGCGCGAGGCGGAGTTCCCCGTCTCCACCTCGAAGTTCGGGCATCGGCGACCAGCGGCGCAGCTTCCGCACACCGTTCGGCGCTTTCCACATCGAGCGAAAAGTGGGCGCGAATCTGCCGTCGGGCGCGGTTTTCAAAGGGCTGCATTTCACGGGCGAAGTCGTGCCCGCCAATGCGCCGGGCCGCGACCCGATCGTGACCCGCGTGCTCTGCCTCGGCGGCGGCAGCGCCGGCTCGCGCGGCATCTACATCCACGGGACGCCGCAGGAAAAATCCATCGGCCGGCCGGCCAGCTACGGCTGCATCCGCATGCGCTCGCGCGATGTCATCGACGCCGTGGCCATCGGCACGCGCGTCCTCATCACCGACGCGCCGTCCGCGCCCCAGGCCGCCGCCGCCGACTCGCGGGGCGAAGAGTGGTCTCGCTGAGCGCGCGCGGCGTGGTGCCAAAGATCGCGCTTCTGCGCGCGGTGGAGACACCCTAGCCTCCGCGCTTTTCCGATGCCCGAGCCCCGCCCTTTGACCAAACGCTTCGCCGTCATCGGCGTGCGGATTTTTCAATACCGCCTGCAAGTGGGGCTCGCCGCCGTAGTGCTCGCCGCGTTCGTTTTTCGTCCGCGCAATTTTTTCGGCGCGCACCAAATGGCGGGCACCGTCGTCTCGCTGCTTCTCGTGCTCGCCGGGCTGCTGCTGCGCGCGTGGGCCGCGGGGTGCGCGGGCGGGCACACGCGGCGCGCGACCATCGAGGCCCCGCGGCTCTCGACCGGCGGGCCTTTCGCCTACGTGCGCAATCCCATCTATCTCGCGAGCATCATCCTCGGCCTCGGCATGGTCGGGGTGCTCGGCGATCCGTGGATGCTCGGGCTCTACATCGCCGTCTTCGTCTTTCTCTACACCGCCATCGTCCCCGCCGAAGAGCGCTTTCTCCGCGGGCAATTCGGCGCGGCCTACGCCCGCTACTGCGCCCACGTCCCGCGCCTGCTGCCGCGCCTCCGCCCGTGGCCGGATGCGGAGCCGCGCCCCTTCGACCGCGCCGCGACGGTGGGCGATGCGCGCCTCGGGGTCCTGCTCGTCGTCATCTACGCCGGCCTGCGCGGCGCGGCGTGGGTGCGGATGTCGTGGCTCGGATGGTGAGAAGTGACGAATGACGAACGACAAATGACGATGCTGCCGCAGGCACGAGCTTCGTCATTTGGAAATTCGACATTCTTTCGTCATTCGACGTTCGTCATTCGTCATTCCTGCACCACCGGCAGCCGCACGATGATCGTCGTCCCCACCCCATACTTGCTCTCCGCCGTGACCGAGCCGCCGTGCGTTTGCGCGATGTGTTTGACGATCGAGAGCCCGAGCCCCGTGCCGCCCTGCTCGCGGGTGCGCGCTTTGTCGGCGCGGTAAAAGCGCTCGAAAATGTGCGGCAGATCGGCGGGCGGAATGCCCAGCCCGCTGTCCTCCACGCGCAGTTCCATCTGCCCGTCCGCGCCGGACGCGCGGAGCCGGATCCGCCCGCCGGGCTCGGTGTACTTCACGGCGTTTTCGAGAAGATTGCCGAGCACCTGATCCAGCCGGAGCCGGTCGGCAAAAAACGGCGGCAGTTCCGCCGCGACATCGACCGACAGCACCAGGTTTTTCTTCGCGATCTTGCTTTCCCAATCCGCGCACACGCCGTGCAAAAACTCCTCCACCGCGATCTCCTCGACATGCAGCGTCTCCTGCCGCGACTCCAGCCGCGCGAGCGTCAGCAGGTCTTCGAGCAGCGCGTTCAGCCGCTGCGAATGTTTGCTCAGAATGGCGAAAACCTCCGCCTGATCCGCGCGCGACATCCCGGGATCGTCGCGGAGATTTTCCAGGAAGCCGTGGAAGATCGAAAGCGGCGTGCGCAGCTCGTGCGAGACATTGGCCACGAATTCGCGGCGCACATCCTCGAGCTGTTTCAGCCGCGTGATGTCGCGGAAGATCGTCACCACGCCGGGCGTGCCCGCCTGCTCGCGCATCGGCACGGCATGCACCGCGAAATGCCGCGCGGGCCGGCCGCCGTTCATCGCCACATCGCGCGCCTGCGGCTCCCCGGTGGCGAGCGCCGCGGAGATCATCTCCTCCAACTCCGGCTCACGCAAAAGCTGGAGCACCGTCTGGCCGAGCGGATCGCCCTTTGGCTCGAAGAGCCCGGTGAAGGAAGGGTTCACGAGCCGCAGCACATGCTGCGCGTCCACCACCATCACGCCCTCCGCCATGCTCGCGAGAATGGTGCGGAGATTGAATTCCTCGCGCGCCGACTGCCCGCGGAGCCGCTCCTGCTCGGCGGCGAGTTTTTCCAGCGGATGCGTGAGCGCGGCGAAGCGACCGCCGTTGAGAAAGACCATGCCGCTGGGCGTGCGGCCGGCGGCGAGGTCATCGATCCACTGCTCCAGATGCCGCCAGTGGCGCACGAACCGCCGGTGCGAAAACCACCACGCGGCGGCGATGGCGACGGCCAGAAATCCGAGGAACCAGGACATCAACGGATGGCCTACCGCTCGGCCACGCGGTAGCCAAATCCGCGGATCGTCTCGATGCAGTCCGCCGCTTTGCCCAGCTTCTCGCGCAGCCGGCGGATGTGCGTGTCCACGGTCCGCGTGTCGATGGCGGTCTCGTAACCCCACACTTCGTTGAGCAGCGTGTCGCGGCTCTGCACGCGTCCGCGGCGCTCGACGAGCATCGCCAGGAGCTTGAATTCCGTGGCCGTGAAATCGACCGGCTGGCCCGCGATGGTGACCTCGTAGCGGGCGCGGTCGATCTTGATGTCGCCGAGCGTGAGATGATCGCCCGCCTCGGTGGCGCCGCTCGCCCGGCGCATCACCGACTTCACGCGCAGCACCAGTTCGCGCGGGCTGAAGGGCTTCGTCAGATAATCGTCCGCGCCGAGTTCCAGGCCCACGATGCGATCCACCTCCTCGGCTTTCGCCGTGAGCATGATGATCGGGATGTGCGCGGTGGCGGGGTCTTTTTTCAAAACCTTGCAGACCTCGATGCCGGACATTTCCGGCAGCATGAGATCGAGCACGATGAGCGCGGGCTGCGTCTCGCGCGCCTGGGTCAGCGCCTTCATGCCGTCCTCGGCCTTGACGACATTGAAGCCCGCGTTCTTGAGGTTGAGCGCGACGAGGTGGAGGACATCGGGCTCGTCGTCGGCGACGAGGATTTTTTTGTTCGCGGCTTTGCTGGTCATGGAATGGCGCGGAGTCTAGGAGCGTGAAAACCACCCGCAAGGAACGGGATGTGACATTCCTGCAACACCCCGCGCCCGCGCGCAAGCCGCATCGCCGCGCGCGCACCGCACCGGGCCAATCCGTTGTTGCGCCGGGCGGCTCCGCCACTAACATCCCGCTCCTTTATGTCCGCCAACATTCCATCCCGTCCGCGCCAAATGGGCCTGCGGCGCACTTTCGCCATCGTGGCGGGGCAGTACAATCCCGAGTTCGTCCGCGCCCTCGTCGAGCACGCCCGCGCGGAGTTCCTGGCCATTTCGCCGAATTTCAACGTCATCGTCCACGAAGTGCCCGGCGTTTTCGAGATCCCGCTCGTCGTGCAGGAAATCGCCACCCGCGGCGGCGTCGATGCGATCGTCGCGCTCGGCGTCATCATCGAGGGCGAGACCCAGCACGCCGCGCTCATCGGTGCGGAAGTCACCCGCGCGCTCCAGCAGCTCGCGCTCACCCATCGCATCCCGGTCATCCATGAGGTGCTGCTTTTGAAAAACGAGGAGCAGGCCCGCGTGCGCTGCCTCGGCGAGGAGATCAACCGCGGCACCGAAGCCGCGCGCGTGGCCGCCGCCATGGTCCAGATGCTCAGCGAACTGCGCGGCTCGCGCAGCGAAACGTCCGGGCCGCGCAGCGAAGTGCGCTTCGGGCGCTAGGCTTTTTTCTGTCATGGGAAAACGACGCGAAGGACGCGAGGCGGCCGTCCAATTCTTGTACCAGCTCGATCTCCACGGCGAAACCGAAGCCGCCGACCCCGCCGGTTTCTGGGCGCTCCGCTCCGGGCCGGGCACCGCCGACACGCCGGCCAAAACCCGCGCCTTCACCGAGCAGCTCGTCCACGGCGTGAACGCGCACCGCGAGGAAATCGACGCGCGCATCCGGGAATGCACCGCCAACTACGAACTGCACCGCCTCGCCGCCGTGGATCGCAATATCCTCCGCGTCGCGATTTTCGAGCTGGTTCACAGCCTCGACATCGCGCCCGTCGTCATCATCAACGAAGCCATCGAGATCGCGAAAAAGTTTGGCACCGAAAAATCCGGCGGCTTCGTCAACGGCGTCCTCGACCGGATCAAGAAGGACATCAACCGACCGGCGCGGGTGGGCATTCGAAATGACGAATGACGAATGTGGAATGACGAAAAAATGACGAAGCTCAAAACCCGAAGCACCGCACCGATCATTCAGTCATTCGTCATTCTTTAGTCATTCGTCATTCCGTCATTCGTCATTTCCCTCCCCATGGCCTTCGGCTTTTTCAAATCGCTCCTCCAGAAATTCACCGGCCGTCCGGTGGATTGGGACGAACTCGAGGAGGCGCTCATCCGCGCCGATCTCGGCGTGCCGATGATGACCCGCATCATGAAGGTGCTCCAGGCCCGCGAGGAAAAGATGACCGCCGAAAGCGTGGTCGCCGTGGCCCGCGAGGAGATTCTAAAAGTGCTCCCACGCGACAACGTGGTGCTGCGCCCGCTCGCATCGAAGACCAAGGTCATTCTCGTCGTCGGCGTCAACGGCACCGGCAAGACGACCTCGACGGCCAAGCTCGCGCACTTTCTCAAAGCCAAAGGCCACAGCGTCATGCTCGCCGCCGCCGATACTTTTCGCGCCGCCGCCATCGAGCAGCTCACCATCTGGGCCGACCGGCTCGGGATCGAGATCATCAAGGGCCAGTACCACGCCGATCCCGCCGCGCTCTGCTACGAGGCCTACCAGGCCGCCGACCGCAAAAATATCGAGTTCCTCGTCTGCGACACCGCGGGCCGCCTGCACACGAAGGTGAACCTCATGGGCGAGCTGGCGAAAATTAAGCGCGTCCTCGCCAAAGCCGACCCCGCCGCGCCGCACGAGACGCTGCTCGTCGTCGATGCCACGACCGGCGGCAACGCCCTCCAGCAGGCCCGCGAATTTCACGCCGCCACCGGCCTCACCGGCGTCATCGTGACCAAGCTCGACGGCAGCGGCAAAGGCGGCTGCGTGATCGCGATTCAAAACGAACTCGGCATCCCCACCCGCTTCATCGGCACCGGCGAGAAGCTGGAAAATTTCGCCTTTTTCGAGAGCCGCGATTTCGTCGAGCGGATGCTCTGAAAGCAGCTTGGGCTTTAGCCCAAAGACCCGTGCAACTTCGGGCTGAAGCCCAAGCTGCTTTCTCCGCTACGGCTGCTGCGGAGTGACGAGGCGGTAGAAGCGCCGGGGATCGCCGGTGGCGTCAGGAAAATCCACCACCGTATCGCTCACGGGCGCGGCGATGTTGGTGAGGTTCTGCCACCAGCCGCCGATGTCCACGGAACTGGCGGTCGGGTTGAAAAGTTCGATCGTATCGACCAGCGGCGTGGTGGAGTTGGTCAGCGCCTCATTGATGACGACGCCCGTCGGCAGCCAGTTGGGGTAAGCCCTCGAAGCCGATTGCGGGAAGGGAACGATCGTTCCCAAGCCATCCGGGAACCGGCCTTGCGAGACATCGCGCGCCTGCACCCCAAAGGTGACTGAGTCAATCGTACTCGTGCCGTTCGTGTTGGTGATGAGCAGCGGACTGCCGCCGTTGCTCAGCTTGAAATTCACATGGTTGAATCCCAACGTCGTCCCATCCGCGAAAAACTTGGCATAGCCCTTCCCCGCGATGTAGGCCAGCGGAGGGATCTGCGTGATCGTCGGAGTGCCCGGTGTGTCCGACAAATAGAGACCTGACAGCGCCACCGGGTTGGCATCCGAGTTGTAAATCTCGAACCAATCCGAGCCATTCGCCGGGTTGGCCATCCATTCGTTGACCTTGAGGCTGCTCACAGCGCCGAGCGGCGTCTTGGCGACATTCGTCGCACCGGGCGTCGGGACATTGAGCGTCCATGCCCCCGCCCCGCCCACATCCCGACGATCGTGTCGCGGAGCGGCTTTATCCCTTTCCATTGTTGCCCCTGGAGCGCGTAGGTGTAGTCGTAGCGCTGCAGCTCGGTCCAGTATCCCGCCGCCGGCAGCAGCCATTCATTGCCGTCGCCGTACGGGCCTTCGCCCGAGGCGTTGGTCGAGATGATATAGCCGACCGACTTGTAATACTCATCCGCAGCCTCCAGTAAGGAGCCGGGATTGAGGCGCTGGATTTTTTCGTGATAGGCATTCAGGAGTTCGCTGTCGTATTCGCCCTGCTCGACGCGCTGAATCACGGCATCGTTATTGAATTACCAATCCACCCAGCGCACCGTGGAAAGCGGCAGGCCGGCCAGTTGGTTCAAGCCGTGCGCCGTGAGGAAGAAGTCGCTTTTGTCCGTCTCGAAAATCGACGTGACGTAGTTATTCGCGCCGTCCAGGTAAGGCTGGTAATTCGGAAAGTGAACCTTGAATGAGTTGCGGCTCGGGCGGCGGTTCCAGCGGCTGCCGTGAAAGCGGATTTGAATGTCATAAAGGATGCCGTTGCTGACGAAAACCCCAGGCACGACATCATTCCAAATGCGGTCACTGGCGGGCACAAAGGGCGTCTCACGAGGGTAGGCACTGGGGTGTCGCTCGCGGTGGCGACCCGCTTGTAGTTGCCATTGCTGTCGAAGGCCATCGCCTGAAACCCATTGATGCCATTGAACGGCGTGACATTGGTCGTCGAGGTGTCATCCACGGTCGTCGCGCCGGTGCCGGTGTCGCCGTTGTTGCTCAGCGTTCCGGTATAAGGCCCGAGAATCGCCGTTGGGATGGCTGGGTCAACGGTGGCGAGGCGGGCCGGATTGAGGGCGATGACGCGGAAGCCGCCGGCCGCGATCGGCGTTCCGGCGGGAAAGGTATAGGCGATGCCGCCAGCCAATTTCCATCCGCTCAAATCGGCCGTGGTGGCCCCGGCGTTTTGGATTTCCACGAATTCATGCACGTCGCTCGACACGTCCCTGGCAGGCCCGTGTCGCTGAAAATCGAGATGCCGTTCGCGTCGAAATGCGGTTTCTCGACGGGATGATATTGAATCTCATTGATCACGACCTGCGCACCCGCGACGGCCCGCAAGGCCAGCACGCTGAGCCACAGGAGTCGGGGGAAATGTCGGCGCATAAGGCGTGAGTGAAAAAAATGCGGCTCCGAGTTTCAAACCGGAGCCGCAGGGAGCGGAAAAGATTACCTTCCAAAGATAAAAAAGCAAATCACCTCATCGGGAAGGCAGGCTAAAGAGGGCTTCTAAAAAGTCCCGACTAGCGGGTCATCCTGAGCGGAGCTTCGGCTTGGCAAAGCGCAGTCGAAGTCTCCCTCAGAACACAGGCGACGTTGCTGAAATTCCAAAGGATCCTTCGACTGCGTTTTGATCGTAAAGCCGACCAAAACTCCGCTCAGGATGACAGGCTCTTTGAATTATTAGACGCCCTCTAAGGTGGGGGATTATTAACGTCTTCCTCCGGTGTGCGCGTCCAATAGATATTGTTCTTGTCCGGAGTCACGAGCAGCCCGGTGGCAGTCAGAATGGTCTTCGTCTCCAACGCTTCCGCATGACCGTCCATAAAAGTCATCACGCCCTTTCCGTTGTATCGCTCAACGAAGTTGCGTCCGGCGGCTTTGGAATCGCCTGCATAGGCCCATTGAATGGCGGAAGGCCTGTCCTCCCCTGGCATCCCCTCCTCGAGAAATACCACGGTTCTCGCAGGAAAGACGATCTGGCTCATCTTGGCCTTGGCTTTCTGGCCGGTCGTCCTGCTCTTGCGCTGGAGCTTGGTATTAATCGCAAAGGCGAAAAACGGACGAGGAAGCCGAATCTGCTCAACCGGGTATTTCGCCCCCGGCAGGAAGAGGAGGTTCTCTTTCGTGTAATACCTGCCGGGGGTATTTGCGTAATCCGCGAGTCCTTTGTTGCCCGAGAGCCGCGGCAGCACGTTATACCAGACCTTGTCGCCCAACGGACTGGCGGCATTGGCCCAAGACGAGCCTTGGGTGATGCCTTCGTCCGGGAAGTCACCGTCGTTTTGGCCAGCGTAGGTGATGAGGGCCGCGGTGATCTGCCGCATGTTATTTACAGCGACGACCTGATTGGCCCGGCTGCGCATCGACGTATAGACGGGCATGGCGATCGCCCCGAGCACGAGAATAATCGACACCACGACCAGAATTTCCATGAGCGTAAATGCCGCGCGCGGACGGGCGGCTGGCAGGGAGCGTGGGTTTTCCAGGTGCATATTGGGGGCTGCTTATTCGCTCATGTTAAGGTTGCTGGCCGCCGTGGTGAGGAGGATGCGATTGTTGCCATTGAGCTGCTGGAGGGCGGCGACGAAGGAGCCAGGATGCAATTCGTCCTTCAGCGACACATTGAGACGCAGTTCGGTCATCATTCCGGCCTGGATGGATTCGACGGAAATCAATTCGTGGTGGGTCAGGTACTGTTCAAAGCACTGGGTAAAGGCGGTGTCATAATCCACATCGTTCGTCACCCGGATCCGCAGGAAGTGCGAGAGGCGCATCGGCGCAAAAATGTCGGCCGTGGAAAAGACGTAGATCACCGCGCAGATGATGACGGTCGTCATCACCGCCAGGCCGTACTGCCGGGCCCCCACTCCGAGTCCGGCGGCCATGGCCAGGAAGATGAAGCCGATGTCGCGCGATTGCGCCACCGAGCGCCGGAAGCGGATGATCGAAAATGCCGCAAACATGCCGAAGGCCGTGGCCGAATCCCCGCGCACGACCATGATGACCACCGAGACCACGGTGCCGAGGATGATCAGCGTATGCACATAATCCTGCGAATAAGCCGAACCCCGGTAGGTCTTTTTATAGACCGCGGAAATCAGGCACATGAGCGCAAAGCTCAGGGTCAGCGCGAGGATGATTTCCAGCAGGTGCGGCTGGGGCAGGTCGTAGCCCACCACGCCACGGATGAAGTCGTTGAGTCTATTGATTGGTTCCATTGTTGTCCTAAAAATTTCAGGCAATCGCCGGCATGACCTCGGTCTCGCCGCCCGGCGTGACATCGAGCACCACTTTGGCACCCATCATCAGGTTCCCGTTCTTTCGCCAGCGCAGCGCCAGATCGCCGGCCTCCAGCGCGTTGCAATATTTGCTGTGGCTCGTGAGAATGCACCCAGCTTCGCCCAGAATCCGCGGCAGCCAGTAAGGCACCGAGCCGGTGACTTTGACCTCCATGACCGACTCGCCCTCGCGCAGGAGGTAGTGGGAAAAATTCCGGTCGTCCGGCACGGGCGTCAGGTCGTCCAGGCGGTAGCCGATGCCCGCGTCGAAAGTAACACGCAGGTCCGAGGCCGGGTTCACGTCCGCAAAAGCCTGCCGGTCATAGCGCATGCAGCACAGTGGCCGGAAGCCCCGGTGATGAACGAGCGCTTGCGCCTCCGCCACCACTTTCCGATCGGCGAAGCTCAGGGGCAGATCGACGTCCTCTCCCGCACCCACCGTCAGCGCCGCTTCGAGTGGCATCTGCGCCCGCCGTTTCACCACCCGGCCATCGCACTTGTGCTTGATCTCGACGAATGAAGTCGGCGGCAGCGTCCCATCGAGGCTGCCATAGACGCGCACGCGCAGTTTGCGGCGGCTCTTTAACCCTCGGATTTTTTCCCAATAGCAGTCCCGGTCGGGGTTGTCGTAGTAGAGGCTGATGATCGGATAAAAGGCGTTGTCGCCAGCGTTGACATCCGCGCGGAGGTGGGGGAGCAGGTTGGGCATCAGGGCGTCACGCTGTTCACGCGTGATCACAAACTTCATTTCAAAACGGTCGAGGCGATAATTCAATGGGGTGCGGGGGATGATTGGGGGTGGCCGAAAGGCGTTCGGTGTAAATAGGAACCGCGGGAAAAATTGCAACGGTCATTGTTTCAAAGCTGGAACAATTTCCGAACCAGTTCTACCCGCGGAGCGCGGTTTTTGTTTGGGAAAAGAAACGGCGGACTGCCGCCGGCCGCACGGGGCAGGCATCCGGCGGCTACTCCCCGCCAAAGAATTTCTTGAACGAGCGGAGGATGCTCTGCGGCACGGTGCGCTTCGGTTCGCCGTCGGCACCCCGCTCCGAGTCCGCCATCACGCCGCCCTGATGCATGCTGCACGCCTCGCGCGGCACCCGCGTTTCCGGCAGGTCCAGCGCGTACGCCGTCCCCGCGCGGTCGCAGCCCGCCGTCGCCAGCTCATTGGAAATGGCGCACACCGTCGCGCGGCGCAGCGGCACCGGCGGCTGGAAAGCCCGCGCCGGATAGCGCTGGGGCGATGCACCATTCATCACGTCCACCCACACCGGCAGCGCCAGCGTCGCGCCGTAGCCCCTCGGCGCGATGGTCTGCGGCGTGTCCAGCCCCACCCACACGCCGCACGTCAGCGCCGTGGTGTAGCCCACAAACCACGCGTCGTGATAGTCGTCATTCGTCCCCGTCTTCCCCGCCGCCGGCTTCGTAAAACCGAGTGTCTTCGCACTCGCCGCCGTCCCCCGCTCCAGCACCTTCGTCAGCGCGCCCGTCACCATCCAGCTCACGCCCGCATCGAGCGCCCGCGTCTGAATGTGCGCCGCCCGGTAGATCGTCTCCCCCTCCGCATCGTCGATCCGCTCGATGATATAGCTCTGCCGCCGCACCCCGTTATTCGCCAAGACCGAATAGGCCGTCGTCACATCCAGCACATTCGCCTCCAGCGCCCCGAGATACGCCGCCGGGAATTTCGGCATATTTTCCAAACCCACCGCCGCCGCCACCCGCCCCACCTCCTCCAGCCCCGCGCGCTCGCCCACCCGCACACTCATCGTATTGCGCGAAAGAATCAGCCCCTCCTCCGCGCGCAGGTTCCCCTTGTAGGTTCCGTCCGAATTTCCCGGCGTCCAATTCGCCGCCCCGCGAATCTCCCCGCGCCCGATCGGCCCGTCATCCACCAGCATCCCCGGCAGCATCCCCTTTCCAAACGCCGCCGCGTACACAAACGGCTTGAACGTCGAGCACACCTGCCGCGTCCCCGGCGACGCAATCGCCCGGTTATACTGGCTCTCCGAAAAATCCCGCCCGCCCACCAGCGCCCGGATGCCCCCCGACGCATTGTCGATCACCACCAGCGCCCCTTGCAGATACGGCGGAGCCTCCTGCGCCGCCTTCGCCTCCGCCGAAAAATCCGCCTTCTTCGGATGCTTATAGCCCGCCTTCCCCTCGATCTTCCGCAAATCCGCCTCCAGCGACACTTCCGCCACCCGCTGCAACGCCGGATCGATCGTCGTATAAATTTTCATCCCCCCATTCACCTTCTGGTCATCCGTCAGCAGCTCATCCAGCTCCCGCTGCACCAGATCCATCGCGTAGTTTTCCTGCGCCGCAAAAGGCCGCTTCTTCGCCAGCGCGATCGCCCCCTCCCGCGCCTTGTCCGCCTCCCCCTCGCTGATCTTTCCCAGCTTCACCATCCGCCCCAGCACCGCGTCCCGCTCCCGGAGCGCGCCCTTCAGATTCTTGAAAGGCGAAAAGTGCGACGGCGCGCGGATGATCCCCGCGATCATCGCCGCCTCCCCCAGCGAAAGCTCGCCCGCGTGCTTCCCGAAATAAGTCAGGCTCGCCGTCTCGATCCCATAAACCGTCGCCCCGAAATAAATCCGATTCACATACGCCTCCAGAATGTCGTCCTTGGAAAAGTGCTGCTCGATCCGCGCCGCCACAAACGCCTCCAGCAGCTTCCGGTGCAGACTCTTCCGCGTCCCCAGCCCCGTCGGATAGCTGTTCCGCGCGAGCTGCTGCGTCAAAGTGCTCGCGCCCTCCTTCGCCGACGAGTGCGTCACATTCCGCACCATCGCCCGCGCGATCCCGATCGGATCCACCCCATGATGTTCGTAAAACCGCGTATCCTCCCGCGAGAGCAGCGCCTTCACGAAATACGGCGACACCTCGCCCAGCTTCACCGTCACCCGATTCTCCCCCTGCAACCGCGAATAAACCTTTCCATCCATGTCGAAAACCGCCGACCGCTCCGACATCTCCCGCACCTCATGCATGTCGAAAGTCGAAGCCCAGAACCCATAGACCACGCACACCCCGACCACGCCCAGCAGCCCCAGCAACCCGCCCCACAGCAGCCACCGCCGCGCGAAGCTTTTCGGACGCGGTTTGTTTTTTGAAAGGCGGGAAGGCTTAGCCACGGGTGGGATTTAGCATTTAGGATTGAGCATTGAGCATTTAGAAAAGCCGGCCTGCGCCGACGATCCGGCGGTGCGCAGCGTCCATATATCGCGCGCCGCAGCGATCTCCCAAATCCTAAATGCTAAAATCCTAAGGGGCTTGCCTGGAACACGAGGGAACTAGGATGGATAAAGTGCTCAAAGAGAATGAAAAACAGATAGGTCAAAGATGCGAAGATTTCCGAGGCGAAAATGAGGTCTTTGGTGAAGGTGTTTGCGGCGGATGTGCCGGCGTTGACGGCGGCGGCATTGGTGGGGCTCAACCGGAACACGACGCAGCGCTATGATGATGGGTTGCGGCTGCGGATCGGGGAGTGGGCGAGGCAAGAGGCGGGGCCGATGGCTGGGGAAGTGGAGGTGGACGAAAGTTACTTTGGGGCACGCCGCGTGCGCGGCAAACGCGGGCGTGGAGCGAGCGGAAAAGCGCCCGTTATCGGCCTGCTCAAATGCGGCGGGAAGGTCTTTACGCAAATCGTCGGGAACTGCCCCAAACAAGCACTGGTGCCCATGATCAAGGGGCAGGTGCTCTCGGAGGCCGCGGTCTATACCGATGGCTGGAAGTCCTATGACGGCCTCAT
>JAYWEP010000116.1:0-9615 GCA_043779205.1 Chthoniobacter sp.
TTGCACGAAACGCAGCAGCCATTTCACGGCGATGAATGAAACGATGGCGGCGACGACGGCGGCGAGGCCGAGCATCGCCCAGTCCTCCGACACCGCGCCTGCGACGGGATGATGGAGCGCTTTGAACATCTTGAGCGCGCTCGCGGCGAGCATCGTCGGGATGCCGACAAGAAACGAAAACTCCGTGGCCGCGGGCCGGGCCGCGCCGAGGAGGAGCGCGAAAAGAATCGTCGAACCGGAGCGCGAGGCACCGGGAAAAACTGCGGCGATCAATTGCGCAAAGCCGATGGCCAGCGCGACCGTCCAGGTGATCTCCGCGGCGACTTTGCGACCCCGAAGGAGCATTTCCACGGCGATGAAAAGCACGCCGCCGATGACCAGCGCGAGCGCCACGGGAGTGACCTCCTCGGGCAGTTTGAAATGCTTCTTTTCCAAGATGAATCCGCCCACGCAGGTGATGAAAAACGCGACACCGATTTTCGCGAGCAGCGTCTGGCTCGCGGGTTCGCGCCAGCGCGCGAGCATGGCGATGCGCTCCTTGAACAGCGGCAGCACCGCGAGCACCGCACCGGCCTGGATGACGACGTTGAAAAGATCGCTCGCCTGATGCCGGAGAAAATGTTCCGCGATGAGCAGATGGCCGGTCGAGGAAACCGGAATGAATTCCGTGAGACCCTCGACGAAGCCGAGGATGATGACGATGAGCCAGAGAGGCATGGGCGGGTGTGGGTGTCAGGCATCATGTGCCGTCAGCACCTTGGGCGCGCTGACTCCTGACTCGAGGAATCAGATCGCCGAGTCGCCGCGCTCTTCGGTGCGGATGCGGATGGCGTCTTCGATCGGGGTGACGAAGACCTTGCCGTCGCCGATCTTGCCGGTCTTCGCCGCCGCCACGATGGCGGCCACGACTTTCGCGACCCGATCATCCGCGACCACGACCTCGAATTTCACCTTCGGGAGAAAATCGACCGTGTACTCACTGCCTCGATAAATCTCGGTGTGGCCTTTCTGCCGGCCAAAGCCCTTCACCTCGCTGACGGTCATGCCCTCGATCCCGGCCTCGGCCAGCGCTTCCTTCACGTCTTCCATTTTGAACGGCTTGATGATGGCTTCGATTTTTTTCATGTCGGCGCTGAGAACTACCGGGAGTTTTGCAAATGGCAAGCGCGGCGTTGTCCCCGACAGCTTTTTGACCGCGGATTACCCGGATTACCCGGATTTTTGCTTTCTGAAAATCCGGGTAATCCGGGTAATCCGCGGTCAAAAAATCATCGCCAAACGATAGCGCTTGCCGGGCCGCGTGCGGCGGCGGAGAAAGACGCATGCTGCATCTGGCCTCATGGATTCGGGAATGCGACGACGCGCACTTCGCGCGTTTCTTCGCGCTCCGCCCGGACCTGCGCGTGAGCGACGCCCGCCGCGCGCCGGTCGATCTCGCGACGGTCGGCGGGCTGCTCCTCACCGGCGGGCCGGACATCGCGGCGGAATTTCACCGCGAGCCGCCGCACGATCCCGCGCTGATCCGCGATTCCGAGCCGGAGCGCGACGCGTGGGAATTCGCCGCCGTGCGCGCGGCCTGTGCGCGCGGCCTGCCGATCCTCGCCATTTGCAAAGGCGTGCAGGTGCTCAATGTCGCGCTCGGCGGCACGCTGCATCTCGACATTCGCGGCCACGATTTGCCGGAGATGAAATCGCAAAACGTCCAGCCACTGCGCTACGCCGCGGGCGCGCGGCATCGTTTTGCAATGGTGAACAGCTCGCACCACCAGGCGCTCGACCGCGTGGCCGAGGCGCTCGAAGTCGAGGCCTGGCACGCGGGCGACGGCGTCATCGAGCAGGTGCGCCTGCGCGATTTTCCGTGGGGCGTGGGCGTCCAGTATCATCCCGAGCGCGATCTGCTCTACGCACCGCTGTTCGCGGATTTTTTCGCGCAGCTCAAATCCTGAATCACCACATTTTATGGCCCACACCTCGCACGATCTCACTCTCCGCTGCGGCTTCGAGTTCGTTTATGAAGCCTCCGCGCCGACGCCGATGAGCCTGATCATCCAGCCGCGCCTCGATCCCTGGCAGCATCTCGAGGGGGAGCAGTTCAGCTTTTCGCCCGATGCTTCCGTCCGCCAATACGAGGACGTGCATGGCAACATCGTCCGCCGCTTCGATCTCCCCGCCGGGCGCACCACCATCCGGCACGATCTCCAGGTCTCCGTGCCCTCGCTGCCGGAAAACCATGGCGCGCTCGACGGGCCGGTGCCGGTCTCCGAGCTCTCGCCCGAGCTGCTGCGCTACACGCTGCCGAGCCGGTATTGCGATTCGGACCGGCTGATGAATTTCGCCTTTGAAAAATTCGGCCAGGTTCCGGACGGGCTCCAGCGCGTGCAGGCCATCTGCGACTGGGTGCATCGCAACATCGAATACCGCTTCGGCGCCGGCAGCCCGCACACCTCGGCGAGCGAGATCATTGCGCAGGGCTTCGGCGTCTGCCGCGACTTCGCGCACACCGCCATCGCGCTTTCGCGCTGCTTCAATCTCCCCACGCGCTACGTCACCGGCTACGTGTCGGACGTGGCCTTTCTCGACAACGGCTCGCCGATGGATTTTCACGCCTACATGCAGGTCTATGTCGGCCACCGCTGGCAGACCTTCGACGCGCGCTTCAATGTCCCGCGCATCGGCCGCATCAAAATCGCCTGCGGCCTCGACGCCGTGGACGGCGCTTTTTCCACGATCTACGGCGCGGCGCAGCTCGCGTGGTTCCAAACCTGGGCCTATCAAATCGATCCCGCCGAAGTGCGCCTCGGCGATCCCATCGACCTGACCAAGCGGCTCTGCGGCACGCCCCGGCTCATCTTCCCGCCGCGCCAGCAGGCGCACGCGGCGTAGCGGGCCGCTAGCGGGCGGTGGCCGCGAGCGGCACGGGCACGAATTCCTTCACCACCCGCGGCTCCGCCGCGCTGATGATGCGCACCTTCCCATCCTCGCCCGCGACGGCCACCGCCGAGCCGTCGCGCAGCCAGCGGAGCGCGAACTGGCCGGCGTCGAGCGGCACGGTGCCGAGGAGTTTCGCGTCGCTGGCGTAGTGCGCGGCGAGCTGCGCTTTCTCGGCGTCGTTGCGGCCGCCCTCGTCCTTGCTTTCGATGGCGAGCATGTCGGCGGGCATCTCGGTGTTGAAATCGTAGTTGTAGAAACTGACCGCGCCTTGGCCATCGAGCGAGCTGACGGCGGCGAAGCGCAGCCCGTCGGGCGCGAAATCGACGGCGTAGATGCGGCCTTCCATGGCGGGCCATTTGCGGATGCAGAGCGCGTTGTCGCCGATGTGCCGCTGGACTTTGCGGACGATGCGGTAGGCCTGCGGCACGCCGTCCGCGCCGCCGACGAGGAATTCATCGCGCACCGGATGCCGCGCCACGCTTTGCAAGCCGCCGCGCAGCGCGCCGGGCGTGATCGAGCTGATGTTGTCGATGAAGCGCTGCGTGGCCATCTCGGTGAGCTTTGCGCTCATGTCGCGGCCCACGCTCACGAGCTGGCCGCCGTCGGCGTTGAAGGCGGTGCCGAGCACCCAGTCGCTGTGCGAAGTCTGCTGGAGCACCTGGGCGCCGGTCGCGGCGTTGATCGCGCGCAGCGTGTTGTCCGGGCAGCCGAAGGACACGACCTTGCCATCCGGCGACCACGCGACGCCGTACACCGTGTCGAAGCCGACCGGCACGCTCAGCGCGAGCGTGCGCTTTTCCACGTCCCAAATTTGCACCTCGCCCATCTGCGCGGGCCGTCCGCCGCAGGCTGCGAGGCGTTTTCCATCGGGCGAAAAGCGCACGGTCTGGATGCGCTCCGACAGCCCCACGAGCCGCGCGAGCATCTCCGAGCCGTCGCTTTTCCAGAGCAGCACCTCGTGAAAACCGGCGACCGCGAGCAGCGCGCCGTCCGGTGAAAAATCGAGCGAGGTGATGACCGGCGGACGCGCATAGACGGGCGGATGCTCGGCGTCGAAGCGCTGGCGCGCATTCGCGGGCGTGTCATCGACCGCGCCCTCCGCGACCCAGCGGCGGATGAGCGCGAGATCCTTCTCCGCGAGCGGCGGCTTTTTCTTCGGCATCTCGGCCTCGCCTTTGTCCGGCGTGATCTGGTCGATGAGCACGGACTTGTCCGGCTCGTTCGGAACGATGGCGCGTTTGCCGTCCTTCGCGCACTCCTCGCCGCCCGCGAGCAGCTTGGCAAAATCCGTCATCACGTAGCCGCCTTTCGCTTTCGCCGGCTGATGGCAGCCCTGGCATTGCGCCTGGAAAACCGGCCGCACCTTTTTGAAATAGCTGACCGGCGCGTTTGGGTCGTCCTCCTCCTTTTTCGGCGGAGCCGCCACGACCGCGAGGGCGAGGCCGAGGGTGAGCAGCGGGGCGAAAAAGCGGACGGGGGGCATGCGTGGAGCGATGACCCGCGACGGGGCGAATGTCTTAGCCGGAACGATGCGGGTGGCGCACGCGCCGTCGCGTGTGGGCGCGGCGCACCCGCTGGGCTTCTTGCTGCCGCGCCGCTGTAGGGGAAGCTGGCAGCTTCCCCTACAGCGGCATGCGGCAGCTTTCGGCAGAAGGCTCACGCGAGGATCCCGCGCACCACTTTCCCATGCACATCGGTCAGTCGGAAATCGCGGCCCTGGAAGCGGTAGGTGAGGCGCTCGTGGTCGATGCCGAGGAGGTGCAGGACGGTGGCCTGCCAGTCATGCACATGGACGGGGTCTTTGACGACGTTGTAGGAAAAGTCGTCGGTCTCGCCATAGAGGCCGCCGGGTTTCACGCCGCCGCCGGCCATCCACATGCTGTAGCTGCGGGCGAAGTGGTCGCGGCCATAAGTGGGCTTGGTGATGTCGCCCTGGACGAAGACGGTGCGGCCAAATTCGCCCATGAAAACGACGAGGGTGTCGTCGAGCAGGCCGCGGTCTTTGAGGTCGCGGACGAGGGCGGTGCCGGGCTGGTCCACGTCGCGGCACTGGAGGGCGAGCTGGGTGGGGAGATTGCTGTGCTGGTCCCAGCCGCTGTGCATGAGCTGGATGAAGCGGACGCCGCGCTCGGCGAGGCGGCGGGCGAGCAGGCAGTTGCGCGCGAAGCTGCCGGGGCGCTGCACGTCGGGGCCGTAGCGTTCGAGCGCGGCGGGCGTTTCTTTCGCGAAGTCGAGCAGGTCGGGGACGCTCGCCTGCATTTTGAAAGCCATCTCGTACTGGGCGATGCGCGTCTCGATTTCCGGGTCGCCTTGTTGCGCAAAGCGGTGGGCGTTGAGCGCGGCGAGGTCGTCGAGCAGGTCGCGTTTTTGCGTGCGGGAAAAGCCGGGCGCGTCGGTGAGATAGAGCACGGGTTCGCCTTCGCCGCGGAGGCGCACGCCCTGGTATTTCGAGGGGATGAAGCCGCTGCCCCAGTAGTATTCGTAGAAGAGCTGGCCGCAGGTTTTTTTCTCGTCGGCGGAGGTCATGACGACGAAGGCGGGCAGATCCTCGGCCTCCGAGCCGAGGCCGTAGCTGGCCCACGCACCCATGCTCGGGCGGCCGGGGATTTGCGAGCCGGTGAGGCAGAAGGTGACGCCGGGCGCGTGGTTCACGGCGTCGGTCTGCATGGAGCGCACGAGGCAGATTTCGTCGGCGATGGAGCCGGTGTGCGGGAGCATCTCGCTGAGCCAGCGGCCGCACTGGCCGTACTGTTTGAAGGGCTTGATCGCGGGCAAAATCGGGTGGCCTTTTTGCGAGGCGGTCATCGTGGAAAGCCGTGCGCCTGCGAGGACGGATTCCGGCAATTCCTGCAGCCGCATGGCTTCGAGGCCCGGCTTGTAGTCGAAGAGATCGACCTGCGACGGCCCGCCGCCCTGCCACAGCACGATCACGCGCTTCGCCTTCGGCGCGAAATGCGGGAGCCCGGTCAGCGGCCCGCCCCCCGCCGACGGCGCGAGCGCGGCGGACGCGCCGCCTTTCAAAAGCGCCGACAGCGCGGCGACGCCGATGCCCGTGGCGGCGCGACCGAAGAACTGGCGGCGCGTGGAGTGGAGCTGGTGTTCGAGGAGCGGGTTCATTCTTTGGTCAGCGTTTCGTCGAGATTCAGGATGCCGAGGCAGACGGCGGTGAGGGCGGCGTGCTGCGCGGTGTCGAGCGCGGTGTCGAGCGCGGTGTCGAGCGTGGCGTCGCGCGGGGTGGCGCCGGTGGTGAGGAAGGTTTCGGCGGCTTTCGGGTCGGCGGAAAATTTGGCGAGCTGTTTGTCGAGGCTGGCGCGGAGGAGCTTGGTTTCATCGGCATCGGGCCGGCGGGCGAGGACGCGGCGGAAGGCGAAGGCGAGGCGTTTTTCCGGCTCGGGACCGGCGTCATGGAGCGCGTGCGCAGCGAGGACGCGGGCGGCTTCGATGTAGGTCGGATCGTTGAGCGTGGTCAGCGCGTGGAGCGGGGTGTTGGTCGCGCCGAGGCGGACTTTGCAGACGTTGCGCACGGAGGCGTCGAAGATGTTCGAGGGTGCGACGGTGCGCCGCCAGAAGGTGTAAAGGCTGCGGCGGTAGAGGTCGCTGCCGGTGGATTGCGGGTAGGTGAAATCCCGCTCCTTGGTGATGGCGAGCGAGTCCCAGATGGTCGCGGGCTGGTAGGGATAAACGGGCTTGCCGCCGAGCGTGCGGACGAGCAGCCCGCTGGCCGCGAGCGCCTGGTCGCGGATGAGCAGCGAGGGCAGGCGAAAGCGCGAAGCCCTTGCATACAAGCGGTTCTCCGGGTCGCGCTCGCGGAGCTGCGGCGTGACCGCGCTGGTCTGCCGGTACGTGGCGCTCGTGACGATGAGCCGGTGGAGCCGCTTCACGTCCCAGCCGCTTTCACGAAACTCCACAGCCAGCCAGTCGAGCAGTTCGCGCTGCACGGGCTGCTCACCTTGCATGCCGAAGTCCTCGCTCGTCCGCACCAGCCCCAGCCCGAAGAACGTCTGCCACTGCCGGTTCACGATGACCCGCGCAGTCAGCGGCTGCTCCGCGCTCACGAGCCAGCGCGCGAGGGCGAGGCGGTTCACCGGCGCGTCGGCGGGCGGGGCGGGCAGAAAGGCGGGCGTGCCGGATGGCACGGCGTCTTTGGGCGCGAGGTAGTTTCCGCGGTCGAGGATCGTGGTCTGGCGCGGCTGCGCGTCGGACATGACCATGACGCGCGGGATGGCCGCCTTGAAATCCGTCAGCTCCTTTTCCGCGGCCTGCTTTTTCTGCCGCGCGGCGAGGAGCGCGGCGGGCGGGCTGTTCGTGACGAAATGCGCGCGCAGTTTTTGTGTCTCGTCCGCTGAGCGCGTGGCGGATTCCTTTTTCAAAATCGCCGCGATCTCCGCGGGAAAACTCTGGCGACCCACGGGCTGCGCGCTGGCGGTGGCGGAGATGCGGAAGCGTCCCAACTGGTGCTGCGCGTTCGCGGATTGAAACTCGAACCGGAGCGTCAGCGGCGTGCCGTCCGCGACGGTCAGCGGCTCGGGAAGCTGAACCACGAGGAAATGCGGCTTGGCGGTGTCGGGATAAAAGGCCCACGCGGTGCCGGGGTCTTCGTCGATGGCACCGGCGGGTGAAAATCCACCCTGCGAGTAGTCGGCGGACGCGGCGGTGAACAAAATCTTTTTCCCGTCCACGCTGAAACGCAGCCGCGTGAGCACCGCGTTGCCGCTGTCTGAGCGGCCCGCGCCTTTCGACGGCAGGCGGTCGTCCGGGATCGTCTCGATGCGAAAGCCCGTCAGCCCGCGCACGCTGGCCGGCAGCGTGATTTCGTAATTCGTTTTGTCGGGTCGCGGGCCGGTGGCGAAAATCGAAAGATCGTCCTGCACGGTGAGCACCACGCCATCGCCAGCCGTCGCCGTGAGCGGGCGCAGGCTGGTCCACTCCACCGCGGCGTCGCCAGCCATCGCCTTTTCCCACGCGGTCAGGGCGGCGGCGGTCTCCGGCGCGTCGGCCTGTTTTTTCTCCTCGGCTGCCGCCGCCGCCGCGTCGGCTTCGAGCGTCTTGAGTTTCGCCAGTTGCTCGGGACTCCCGGCGGGAATCGCCGGATCGGCGATCCGATACTGTCCGCCGCCCGACGGCGCGCCGCTCTCGGGCACGTTGTTGAAGAAAGCCATCAGCGAATAGTAATCGCGCTGCTTGATGGGATCGAATTTGTGATCGTGGCATTGCGCGCAGGCGACGGTGAGGCCGAGCCAGTTGGTGGCCGTGGTGTCCACGCGGTCGAAGAGGATGACGTTGCGCTGCTCCTCGGGGATCGCGCCGCCTTCGCCATTGAGCATGTGGTTGCGGTTGAAAGCGGACGCGATCTGCTGATCGAGCGTCGCGTTGGGGATGAGGTCGCCGGCGAGCTGCTCGATGGTGAATTGGTCGAAGGGCATGTTCGCGTTCAGCGCCCGCACCACCCAGTCGCGCCAGATCCATTGGTGCGTGTCGCCGTCCTGCTGAAAGCCGTTCGAGTCCGCGTAGCGCGCGGCATCGAGCCACGGCAGAGCCATGCGCTCGCCGTAGTGCGGCGAGGCGAGCAGGCGGTCCACCAGTTCTTCATAGGACTCATGTGACCCATTCGACCCATGCGTCCCATGCGTCCCATCCACGAACGCATCCACCTCCTCCGGCGTCGGCGGCAGCCCCGTGAGATCGAGCGACACACGCCGGATGAGCGTCTCGCGCGCGGCCTCGGGCGAAGGCTTCAGCCCCTCGCGCTCCAGCCGCGCGCGGATGAAGGCGTCGATCGGATTCGCCGCACCCCCGATCTTCGGCACCTCGGGACGCTCCGGCTTTTCAAAAGCCCAGTGCCTGCCCCATTTCGCACCTTCCGCGACCCAGCGCTTTAGCGTTTCGCGCTGCGGCTGGGTCAGTGTCTTGTTCGAGTTCGGCGGCGGCATGATTTCCTCCGGGTCGGTGGAAAGGATGCGCGTAACCAGCTCGCTCTCCGCCATTTTCCCTGGCACCACGGCGATGACGCCGTCCTTCTCCGCCGTCGCGCCTTCCAGCGTGTCGAGCCGCCGGCCAGCCTTGCGCTTTTTCTCGTCGGGGCCGTGGCAGAAAAAGCATTTGTCCGAAAGGATCGGCAGCACCTCGCGCCCGAAGTTCACCGGCGGCGCATCGCCAGCGACAGCCGATGACAGGCTGAGCGGCACGAGCGCGAGGAGGCTGCGGAGGGACGGCATGGGAGGGAAAGTAGCGTGGACTTCAGTCCCTACTCAACCTGTCCGGACGAGCGAACTTTGGGTTCCTGCGATTGCCAACGAAGGTTTTCCACTCTTCCTCTTCCTCTTCCTCTTCCTCTTCCTCTTAATCTTCCTCCCGGTCAGCGGAAGATTAAGCGGAAGAGGAAGAGGAAGAGACTAAAACCGAAGATTTTTGGGCGAAAGCCCAGGCTGTTTTCCCGGCGAAACTTCCATTTTACAGGCGGGGGTGTTTCCCCCATATTCCGCGCCCCGCATGCAAATCCTCATCAATATCCTCCTCGTGATCCATGTATTGGTGTCGTTGCTCATCGTCTTCCTCGTGCTGATGCAGCGGCCCAAGAACGAAGGCCTCGGCGCGGCCTTTGGCGGCGGCGTGACGGACAATCTCTTCGGCGCGCAGACCACCAACGTCCTGCAAACCATCACCCGCTGGCTCGGCTGCATCTTC
>JAYWEP010000117.1:0-12346 GCA_043779205.1 Chthoniobacter sp.
GGCGGATGCCGGTGGCGATGCACACGGGCGTCTGGATGGCGAAGACGTTTTCCGTTTTCCGCGCGCCGAGGTTGTCGCCTTCGAGATCGAGAATCCACAGCTCGTCGAAGGCCTCGCGCATCCGCTGGCGCATCCCGGCAAAACCCGGCCCGCGCAGGTAGCTGGAGGCGGTGATGAAGCTGACGATGCCGCGCCGCTCGCTGTAGCCGTTTTCGAACATCTTCCACAGCGTCCAGCGCCAGAAATAGACGTAGAGGTTGTAGAGGTTTTTGGCGTGGCCGCCGACGGAGCCGATGAGGAAATCCTGGAGAATCGGCGGCTCGCCGGGCCGCTCGTCATCGCCGAAACGCACCCACTTGCCGCGCGTCTTTTCGCCGTCGCCGTCGCCGCTTTCCTCGCGGAAATAGGGCGGGTTTCCCATGCAGACAAAGACGGGTTGCCCGGCCTTCACCTTGTTCGCGCGCCGCCGCTCGTCGGTGAGCTTTTTCCCAAAAAGCGGCGGCTGCGAAGGCACGGTGTGCGGCGACTCCAGCGTGTCGGTGAGCAGGACGTGGAGGCCGTCGGGCGGCAGCGTGGCGCCGGCGTCGGTGAGCAGTTTCGTGAGCCGCAAATGCGCGACGGCGTAGGCTCCGACGAGGATCTCGAAGGCGTACACATTTTGCGCGCAGCGCGTGGCGTGCTCGGCGACCGCGCCTTTGCCAAACCGCGCCTCGACGCGGCGCAGCGCGCTCTCGATGGCGGCAATCGGGCAGGCCGCGGTGCCGGTGCTGGAATCGAGCGAGACGACGCCTTCGTCGGCGAAGGTGAGGTGCTTGCCGAAGCGGTCGGCGAGCTGCTCGGAGACGAGCGCGAGCGCGAGCCGACGTTAGAACGTCCGCGTGGCCGCAGGCTCGCGGGTGTCGAGCAGGGCGTGCTTGATCGTGTCCATTTTCCGGCGGTCGAGCGGGCTCGCGGGATCGTAGTCCGTGCCGTGGGCGCGGCGGAAAATATCGTCGTAGTGCGAATCCGCCGGCGCGGGGTTGGTGAAGGGGATGGTCACTTCGTGCGTGGCCGGGGAGACGTGGGCCGGGCGGATGACCGGCGCGGCCTCGGGCTGCGGGGCGGGCGGCGCGGTCTGCGCCACGGCGGTCTCGCGGACGGGCGCTTTTTTCACTTTGGCGATGCGAGTGACGGCGGGTTCGCCAAGAGGAACGACGGGGGTGTTTTTCGCGATCATCGCCTCCGCGGCCTGCGGTTCGCCGCCGGTGAATTGCTTTTGCTCCACGACCTGCGCATTGCGGCGCAGGTAAAAGGCGACCTGCTTGTTCACGTCCTGGCCGGGCAGCCAGACGGGCTTGCCGAGGCGTTCATCCATGAGCCACCACGGGTTGTCAGGATTCGAGTTGTCCTTGTAAATGACCGCCGAATGCGTGCCCACCGCCTGGTCGCGCAGCCGGGTCTCGTAGTGGTATTGATAGGTCACGACCTTGTGCTCCACCTTCTCGGCCGTGAGCATCTTGTGCAGCTTGCTGGCATAGGCGTCGCCGGGATCGGCTGCGGCCACTTTGTCGGGCTTGGTTTCCGTCACTTTCTGCCAGGTGGTTTTCTGTTTCGAGCCTTCGCAGGCGGCGAGCGTGAGACCGACGGCGAGGGCGAGGGAGTAGGGTTTTTTCATAGGAGGGCGGAGAGGGAGTTTCGGTGAAGCGCGCTCTTACGGTAATTTCAGCTTGCGTTCAACGAAAACTTTGCCTGCGCGCAGACTTTCCGCCGCAGGCCTCACAGCAGGCCTCACAGCAGGCCTCACAGCAGGCCAAACTGGTTTTTCAAAATCCAGGTCTGCGCTTTGACCGCCAGCTCGGCGGTGTTCACCGGCTTGGCCATGAAATCGCTCCCGCCATTCAGGCTCCCCTGCGCGCGCTGCTCCACGGCGTTTTCGCCGGTGAGGAAAATGATGGGCGTCTTCTGGTAGGCGGGCTGGCCGCGGAGCTGGGCGCAGAGCGCGGGAGCGGTGCTGCCGGCCAGATCGTAGTCGAGGAGCACGAGATCGAATTTTCGTCCGCTCGCCTCGGCCAGCACCGCGCCGGCATCCGCGCAGCTCGTGGTCTGGAGCTGCGCCATTTCGAGCGAAGCCACGAGCATCGCCAGCATTTCCGCGTCGTCATCCACGGCGAGGACGCTGGCCTGCGGCAGGGATTTCGCGCGCTCGACATGGCGCGGTTCCACGAGCCGCCCGAGCAGATCGAGCGCCTGCGTGACCGTCCGCGCGGTCGCCGTTTCCAACGCGCCGTCGCGCGCCAGCAGCTCGTGCAGCAGCGCCTCCACGGATGCGGCCACGCGGGCGATCGGGTGATCGTCGAGGCCCGCGGTGCAGTCCACGAGCTGCGTCGCGAGCGCCATCAGTTCCATGCGGGAGGCGTCGTCGTCCGGCACGCCGCTCACGCGGTCGAGCGCGGCGCGCAGCGGCGTGAGCGTGGCGGCGATCGGCTGGAAAAGCGGGCCGAGCGGCAGCGTCACGCGCTGCGTGGCGTTGGGATCGAGCGCGGTCAGCGCGGAGGCCGGATCGCGCGAGGTCATCGCGCCGGGCCGGGGCACGGCGCGGATGGGTGCGCCGTTCATCGGCGGGACCGGTTTCATGCGCGAGCCGCGGAGTTCCTGGAGTTCGCGGGCGAGGCCCACTTTTTCCATCTGCAAATGCTCCAGCGCCCGCCGCGCCTCATCGCATTCGCGGCCGGTGAGCACCAGCTCCTCGCGGAGATTGGCCAGCTCCAGCCGCAGCCCGGCGTTCGAGTGGCGGAGATCGTCGCGTTCGCTGGATACCGCGCGCAGCGTGTCCTGGGCCGCCGCGGAGGGCGTGGAATCCGTGCGACCCGTGACCAGCCGCGCGCTCGAGAGCATGTCCACCCGCCGCTGCTGCGCGGTCAGCTTGGCCAGCAGCTCGGCGTTTTCCGCGCGGAGAAAGGCCGCGTCCTTTTCCAGCAGCTCCCGCGTCATCAGCGCCTCGGAGGCCGCCGCGGCCATCGGATCGTAGGAACATTCCACCGTCCCAAACGCGATCTTGCACGCCTGGTGCAGATGGAAATCCGTGACCGGCTCGCCATCGACAAACGTCAGGTTCGTCGAGCCCAGATCATGCAGCCGGTAGTGCCCGTCCGAAGCGATCAACTCCACATGATGCCCCGACACCGCCCGGTCATAGATCTGGATCGTATTGTCCGGCCGCCGCCCGATCGTGACCAGCTCGCCGGAGAGCTGATGCGTCACTTCCATGTGGTTGGGCAGCTTGATGCGGAGCGTGGGCATTGGGTGAAAAAGGCGGGTCGGCGGAACTGCCGGTGAGATTAGCAAATGCGATGCCGCGGCACCCCGCTACCGCTTGCGCCTCCGTAAGTTCTGCCGCACTGTCCGCGCCTTTCTCATGCTTGATGAAATCCGCCGCCGCCGCACCTTCGCCATCATCTCCCACCCGGATGCCGGCAAAACGACGCTGACCGAAAAGCTCCTCCTCTACGGCGGCGCGGTGCAGCTCGCCGGCTCCGTCACTTCCCGCAAAAACGCCCGCCAGGCCACCTCCGACTGGATGGAACTCGAACGCCAGCGCGGCATCTCCGTCTCCTCCACCGTCCTGCAATTCGACTACGCCGGCTACCGCATCAATCTCCTCGACACCCCCGGCCACAAGGATTTCTCCGAAGACACCTACCGCGTCCTCACCGCCGTCGATGCCGTGGTCATGGTCATCGACGCCGCCAAAGGCATCGAGCCGCAGACCCGCAAACTCTTCGAGGTCTGCCGCCGCCGCGGCGTCCCCATCTTCACCTTCATGAACAAGTGCGACCGCCCCACCCGCGATCCCCTCGCCCTCCTCGACGAGCTGGAGCGCGTCCTCGGCATCGGCGCCTTCCCGGTGAATTGGCCGCTCGGCACCGGCCCCACCTTCCGCGGCGTCTATGACCGGCAGAAAGGCGAAGTCCACCTCTTCGAGCGCACGCCCCAGGGAGCCTATCGCGCCCCCGTTTCCGTCAGCGGACTCGACGACGCGGAGATCCGCGAAAAGCTCGACGCCGACGACTACGCCCGCGCCCGCGAAGAACTCGAAATGCTCGACATCGCCGGCGTCGAGTACGACGAGGCCAAAGTCCACGCCGGCACGCAAACGCCCGTCTTCTTCGGCTCGGCCATGAACAACTTCGGCGTCCAGCTTTTGCTCGACGCCTTCCTCGCACGGTCGCTCCCACCGCAGCCGCGGCGGGGAAAGGCGGAAGGCGGAAGGCGGAAGGCGGAAGAGAATGGATTGGCCGGGGAGGAAGTTCCCACCACCGCCCCACCATCTTCTTCCGCCGTCCGCCTTCCGCCTTAGTTCCCCTCGACGGCCCCTTCTCCGGTTTCATCTTCAAAATCCAAGCCAACATGGACCCGCGCCACCGCGACCGCATCGGCTTCCTCCGCATCTGCTCGGGCAAGTTCACGCGCGACATGTTTGTCACCCACCAGCGCACCGGCAAACGCGTCCGCCTTTCCAGCGCCCACAAGGTTTTCGCCCAGGAGCGCGAGACCGTGGATGAAGCCTACGCCGGCGACGTCATCGGGCTCGTCGGACACAATGAATTCGGCATCGGCGACACGCTGACCGAAGACCCCGCCATCCGCTTCGACGAAATCCCCCGCTTCCCCCCCGAGTGCTTCGCCTACCTGCAAAACCCCAATCCCGGGAAGTTCAAACAATTCCGCCAGGGCGTCGAACAGCTCCTCCAGGAAGGCGTCGTCCAGGTCTTCGAGCTGCGCGATGCCGTGCAAAAAGTTCCCCTCCTCGCCGCCGTCGGCCCCCTGCAATTCGAGGTCGTGCAATACCGCCTCCAAGCCGAATACGGCGCCCCCAGCCGCCTCGAAAACGCGAGTTGGGAATGTTTCCGCTGGCTCCCGCCCGGCACCGCCACCGACGGCCTGAAACTCCCCACCGGCTGCCGCCTCGCCTACGACAGCGGCGGCCAGCCCGGCGTCCTTTTCCCCAGCGCGTGGACGCAAAGATATTTCACCGAGCAAAACGGCGGCATCGAACTGCTGGAACTGCCCGGAGCCGCGGCCACTCGTTGAATCCATTTTTCAAACGCAGAGACGCAGAGGCGCAGAGGACGCAAAGAAAACACTGGCAGCTCACCGCATGAAGAACGCGCATCCGACCGGCTTTCCTCCTCCGCGCCCTCTGCGTCTCCGCGTCTCTGCGTTAAAACCAAAACTGCTCTCCAGCGTGAGAAAGGCGCGACGGTGAACCTCTGCCAGGAGTGCGGCCTTTGCTGCAACGGCGTGATGTTTCACACCGTCCGCCTCCAGCCCGCCGATTCGCCCAAAGCGCTCGCCGCCCTCGGCCTGCGGCTGAAGCGCAAAAAGGGCGCGCAATACATCCTCCAGCCCTGCCCTGCCTGGCGAGATTGCCAATGCTCCATCTACGCCGCCCGCCCCGAGCGCTGCCGCCTCTTCGAGTGCCGCCAATTGCAGCGCGTCGCCGCCGGTGAAACCACCGAGGCCGCCGCGCTCGGAAAAATCCGCGACGTCCAGCGCCGCGTCGCGCAGCTCGAAGCGCTGCTCGCCCGCGCCGGCCGCACCGATGCGAAAAAGCCGCTCGCGAAACGCTGCGAAAAAATCATGGCCGAGCCGCTGGATGCCTCATCGGATCAAGCCGCAATCACGCTCCGCGCCACGCTCACGCGCGCGATGCAGGAATTGGATGCGGTGCTCGATGCGGACTTCCGCCTCCTCCCCAGCGGCGCATCGGGAGCGGTGATTGAGCCTGCCGCTCCACCCGCGCAAATATGCGGTTGCCGCGAAGGATCGCGCAGCCATGTTTTGCATCCCTCATGATCCCTCCCCGCCGTCATTCTCACTCCCCCGGCTCCTGGCTGGCGGCCTGCGCCCTCGCGCTGGCCGCACCTTTCGCCGCCGCCGCCCCGGCGGACACGACCGCGCTTTTCGAGAAAGAGGTGCGCCCGATCCTCGAAGAGCATTGCTTCGACTGCCACGGCGACGGCGAGAAAAAGGGCCAGGTCGCCTTCGACGCATTCGGCTCCACCGCCGAACTCGCCAAACAAACCGACCTCTGGATGTCCGTCCTCACCAACGTCCGCGCCGGGCTGATGCCGCCCGCGAAAGAGCCGCGCCTGCCCGCCGCAGCGCAGCACGTTTTGGAAAAGTGGATCAAGACCGGCGCGTTCGGTTTCGATCCGGCGAATCCCGATCCCGGCCGCGTGACCCTGCGGCGGCTCAACCGCGTGGAGTACCGCAACACCGTCCGCGACCTGATGGGCGTTGACTTCCGCGCCGATGCCGAGTTTCCCGCCGACGATGCGGGCTACGGTTTCGACAACATCGGCGACGTGCTCTCGACCTCGCCGCTGCTGTTGGAAAAGTACATGCAGGCCGCGGACACCATCGTCGCGCAAGCCGTGCCGCTGGTCAGCCGCGCGCTGCCGGAGCACACGATTGCCGCCGACGATTTCGCGGGAAAACACGGTGCGCCAAATCGCGACGGCGCGCTGGTGCTTTCGCTCTATGAAAATGCCGATCTCACGCACCGCTTCCACATCGCGCAGGCGGGCACGTACCGCGTGGCCGTGCCGGCGACGATCTTCGGCTCGTTCGATTTCGATCCCGGCCGCGCCACCGTCACGGTGCGCATCGACGGCAAGGAGGCGTGGAAGCAGGAGCTGAAATGGAAGGACCGCGAGGCGCTCGCCATCGCGTCCGAACAAAAATTCGAGCCGGGCGATTACGACGTGCGCTTCACCGTCGAGCCGCTCACCGGCCTCGACAAAAAACCCGCCATCCGCCCCGGCGAAAGCGCGACGCATGTGAACGTGGATTTCGGCGGCGTGAAACTGCGCGGCCCGCTCGAACGCGAGCACTGGACGATGACGCCGGGCTACGACCGTTTTTTCACGCGCCCCGATCCGCCCGCCGACCGCGCCGCGTGGCCCGGCTACGCCGCCGAGGTGCTGCGCCGCTTTGCCACGCGCGCCTTCCGCCGGCCAGTGGATGACGTGGCGGTGGAAAAGCTCACCGCCATCGCCGCGCGCGCGTGGGAAGCCAAGGGGACGGGCTTCGAGCAAGGCGTGGCCCGCGCCATGACCGCCGTCCTCGCCTCACCGCGTTTCCTTTTCCGCGTCGAGGAAACGCAGCCCGGCGCCGCGCCCGGCACGCATCCCTTCATCGACGAATATGCGCTCGCCTCACGCCTCTCGTACTTCCTCTGGAGCACCATGCCCGACGAGGAACTGACCGCCCACGCCGCGCGCGGCGAACTCCGCGCGAACCTCGCCGCGCAAGTCCGCAGGCTGCTCGCCGACCCGCGCGCCGAGCAGCTCGTGAGCAACTTCGCCGGCCAGTGGCTGCAAACGCGCGACGTGGAAAGCGTGAGCATCGACGCTCGCGTGGTGCAGGCGCGCGACGCCGGCACGGAGGCCGAGGGAAAGCAGCGTCGCGAGCAGTTTCACCAAATCAATGAGGACATCGATGTCGCCACTCGCGCGGGCGACGAGACCCGCGTCGCGGAATTGAAAAAAGAGCTGAACGAAATGCGCCTGAAATTTTTCGGCGGGAAGCGCGTCGAGTTCAGCGCCGAGCTGCGCACCGCCATGCGCGGCGAGGCCGAGATGTTCTTCAGCCATCTTCTGCGCGAAGACCGCAGCGCGCTCGAACTGCTCGACGCCGACTACACTTTCCTCAACGAACCGCTCGCCCAGCACTACGGCATCCCCGGCGTGCAGGGCCGCGAGATGCGCCTCGTGAAACTGCCGCCCGACAGCCCGCGCGGCGGCGTGCTCACCATGGGCTCCACGCTCGCCGTGACCTCCAATCCCACGCGCACCTCGCCGGTGAAGCGCGGCCTCTTCATCCTCGACAACATCCTCGGCACGCCCACCCCGCCACCGCCGCCCGACGTGGCCGCGCTCGACGAATCCGGCAAGGATGCCGCGGGGCACGAGCTGAGCTTTCGCGAGGCTCTCGCGCAGCACCGCGAAAAGCCGCTTTGCGCCTCCTGCCACAACCGCATGGACCCGCTCGGGCTCGCCTTTGAAAACTTCAACGCCATGGGCCTCTGGCGCGAGCAGGAGCGCGGCCAGCCCATCCCGTCCGTCGCCGGCCAGCTCATCAGCGGCGAGCGTTTCGACGGCGTGCGCGCGCTCAAGCACATCCTCGTCACCGAGCGCCGCGACGACTTCTACCGCTGCCTCACCACGAAGATGCTGACCTACGCCCTCGGCCGCGGCCCCGAGCCGTGCGACGTGCCGGCCATCGACGCCATCGTCGAGCGTCTCCAGCGCGAAAATGGCCGGCTCACCGCCATCGTCATCGGCATCATCGAGAGCGCGCCCTTTCAAAAACGCCGCGCTGAATTATAGAGCCGATGCGCCCCCGGCGGCGGCTGTAGGGGAAGCTGACAGCTTCCCCTACAGCCGCCAGCCGCGGCAATTTTAGAACCGATCCACCGCCATGAATTCACTCCCCCACTCCACCACCCGCCGCCGTTTTCTCCGCGGACTCGGCGCGTGCCTCGCACTGCCTTCGCTCGAAACCCTCCTGCCCCGCGCCAGCGCCGCAGCGGCACCGGGCCTCGCCACCACGGCGGGCGGCGTGCCCCTGCGCATGGCGTTTGTCTATTTTCCAAATGGCGCGATCCACGAGCATTTCTGGCCGTCCGGCCAGGGCGCGGATTTCACTTTCAAGCGCACCCTCGAACCGCTGGAAAAAGTGAAGGCCAGCGTGCAGGTGCTCAGCGGCCTGGAGCATCGCAACGCCGAGCCCGGCCCCGACGGCGCGGGCGACCACGCGCGGGCCAATGGCGCTTTCCTCACCGGCGTCCGCGTGAAAAAAACCGCCGGCGCGGACATCCATGCGGGCGTCTCCATCGACCAGCTCGCCGCGCAGCACATCGGCCAGCTCACGCGCTTCCCCTCGCTCGAACTGAGCGCCGACGCCGTGCGCAAATCCGGCTCCTGCGACTCCGGCTACTCCTGCGCCTACGAATACAATCTCGCGTGGCGCTCGCCCACGACCCCGCTCGCGGGCGAACCGAATCCGCGGCTCGTTTTCGAGCGCCTCTTCGGCGGCGGCTCGCACGGCGAACGCGCGGGCAACTTCGCCCAGCGCCAGCAGCAGCAGCGCAGCATCCTCGACTTCGTCATCGACGACGCCCGCGCGCTCCAGCGCAACCTCACCCACCGCGACAAGGACAAGCTCGACGAATACCTCACCAACGTCCGCGAGATCGAGCAGCGCATCGCCCGCGCCGAGCAATTCGGCACCACGCCCGACCCCGCCGCCGACACGCCCGCCGGCATCCCCGCCGACTATCAGGCGCACATCCGCCTCATGTACGAAATGCTCGCGCTCGCCTTCGAGACCGACAGCACGCGCGTCGCCACTTTCCTCCTCGCGCACGACGGCAGCAACCGCCCCTTCCCCGAGCTTACCATCGCCGAGGGCCACCACTCCCTTTCCCACCACCGCAACGACCCCGCGATGATCGAAAAGGTCGCGCTCATCGACCAATTCTACGCCGCGCAATTCGCGTGGTTCCTCGAAAAACTCGCCGCCGCCAAAGACGCCGACGGCACCTCCGTGCTGCACAATTCCATGATCGTCTATGGCTGCGGCAACTCCGACGGCAACCGCCACACCCATCACAATCTCCCCATCGTCCTCGCTGGCAACGGCGGCGGCACCATCACGCCCGGCCAGTTCCGCACCCTCGCCCCCGCGCCGATGTGCAACCTCTTCCTCACCATGCTCGACCAGATGCGCGTGCCGCCAGTCGAGCGTTTCGGCGACAGCACGGGACGGCTGGCGGTTTAGTTTTTAGCGTTCATTCCGCCACGCACCCGGAAATATGTGGGTGAAGGCACCTGGGCTCCAGACTGCGAAAGAACCTGCCATCTACTTGTCCAACTTACGCTGCCGGAGATTCTTATATTCCGAACTGACCACCGACCATTTTATGACCCAACCTCATTTCTTAAAACAAACTTTCTGTGTTTTGGCGGGCTTTCTCTGTTTCGATGGCGCGTCGCTGCTCCAAGCCGGCAAACCTATTGAGCAGGCGCGAAATGTTGAGAACAGCCGAAGTCCCGAGCATGCGCGGGGCTTCTCCCTGATGACGGGCGATGTGGCGCCGAGCAGCCCTGGGGATCAGGATCTCGGCGAGCAACGGCTGCTGAAATCCGAGGAAAAGGAAAGGCCGTTTATTCTTGTGGGCGACATCGCGGGTTATGCGACAAACAATGTGGCCCTGACCGAAAATGGCACCCATAAGGACCAGTTCATTGTCGGCCAGATCGCCGCGAGCTATCAGCCGAAGATCGCGGAAAACCTGCTCGCCGAAATTACCTTCCGTCAGGCGTTCATCCGCTACCACCAGTTTACCGAACTGAATTTTGACAGCCAGGACATGGGTGCCGGTCTTACCTACCTCGCGCCCAGTCTCGGGAACATCGCCTTCTATGGCCGGTATAACTACAATCGCCTCCTCGACGCCAGGGAGGAGAACGAAATCTTCACCAACCACGCGCTGACCATTGGCTTGCAAAAAGCCTTTGTGCTCAGCCGGGCGCATTATTTTTACGCCGGCTATGCCAGCCAGTTTAGCATCGGTCATCCACCCGCCGCCGAACGCAATGAGCATGGCGCTTTTGCCGGCTACCATGTGAACCTGACCCGCGCGCTGCAAGCGGACCTTTTCTACCGGATCGCATGGTTCGATTATGCCCAGGGCGGACGTGCTGATCTGAACCAGACCGTGACCAGCTCCATCCAATACTACTTCACCAAGTGGCTTTATGCTTACGCCTCGGCTTTGTTCGCCTTCAATGACTCCAACCGGGAGATCCTTGATTACAAAGTTTTCAGCCCAGCAGTCGGCGTCAACGCGACTCTCAAGTTTTGATCAGCCATGAACACCATCCGCCATTTCCTCTTTCTTTCCTTTACCGGGTCATTGCTCGCCGTGTCCGAGCCGCTGCGCGCGGCGGCGTTTAATCAGGTCGAAATCACCCAGATTTACCATGAGGTCAAGACGCTGGAACATTCCGGCGCACGCCCGTCCCGGCTCAATGAAACCATCGGCGGCGAACAGAGCGTGAAGACCGGCGCAGAATCCCGGGCAGAACTGATGTTCGGCGACCGCTCATTGACGCGTCTCGGGGCCGACACGATTTTCAGCTTCCAACAAGGCTCGCGCGATCTGGAACTCAAGCAGGGAACCATCCTCTTCCAAGTGCCCAAAGGTGCCGGCGGAGCGAAGATCCGCACGGCGGCGATCACGGCGGCGATCACTGGCACGACCGGGTTTTATGAATACTCACCCAAGGCCGGCCCCGACGGGATCATCAAATTTGGCATCCTTGAGGGCGGGGCGACGCTTTTCATCAGGGGCCGGCTCGGCCACTTCATCCGCGTGGGTCCGGGTGAAATGGTCATCCTCCCTGCCAGACCGGATGACTTCAATGCGACCGACGTGGTCCATTTCGACATCGGGCGCTTTCTGCAAACTGCGCCATTGATTACCAAGATGGGGGGGCTTCCGAAAGGCGCCAAAGAACTGGTCAATCGTGAAGTCGCCTTCCAAACACGGAAATTCACAACGAGCAAGGAGCTGGTCCGGACCAACATCGTGATCCCCGGCAGCGGCACTGAAGGCTCCTTGCTCACACAATGGGCTATTGATCAGCACCTGGCGGCACACATACCGTTGAGTCCGGTGGGAACACCGGCTGTCCAGACTAAGCGGTCGCCAAATAAACTGGTTCCGCTGACCACGATTACGAGTTCAAATCCTCCAGGGCAAATTCCTGGTAAGCCATAGCGGAAAGGCCATGACTCGGATCTGAGACTTGAGGGATTTGGTTATCGAGCCGCGGACCAGACTTTGGACACATACGGAGGGGCCAAAGGTGTGGTCCGCTCCCGCTATTTATCGCTCAGCGCGTGGCTGCCGTCCCAGTCCGGCGGCGGCGCGGTTTTTGCAAACTGCGCGCAGCGTTCCACGTACATGCGGCAGAGGAAATCGCCGCCATCGAACAGCGCATCGACTTCGCGGAAAATGGGCTCCGCCTCGCCAAAGCGCGGCGTCCGAAAGAGCGTGACGGCGCGCTCGTAACTCGCGAGCCACTCCGGCTCTGGCTCAGTGAGCAAAGACAGCGGCGTGAACACGTCGATCGCCTGCGTCTTGCCTTTCACGATCACACGATCCACGGACCGGTAGCGGATCGTGTCGCGCGTCATTTCCACCACCGCACTGCTGACGAGGATGTCGGTGTGAAACTGCTTGGTCGCCGTCTCCAGCCGCGCGGCGAGATTCGTGGCGTCGCCCATCACGGAG
>JAYWEP010000118.1:0-4963 GCA_043779205.1 Chthoniobacter sp.
GAGCCTCCACACCTAGAGTAGCTTCGGCTGCTCGCCGTGGGCTTCGGCCCTGGCCTTTTTATAGCCCGTGTCCGGCTCGTAGTCGGGATGCTCGGCGCGTTGAACGCCGGTCAGGAGCCCGTCGATCGTGAGGAGTTGTAGGCGAGGATATTTCTTGCCGTTGGCACTCGTGTAAGACCCCGCGGCGGCGGCGTCCGCTTTCATTCCCTGGGTCGGTTCCGTGACCGAAATGAACAGGGCGATCTCCGCCTTCTCCCGTTCTCGGACATGGTTCAGAGAGCGGACGTCGTCGGCCTTGAGGCCACCCCCCTTCACGCTGATGACGATCTTGCGGGCTTCTTTGCCGTCGACGTCGTGGAAGAATTTCAAGCCGTCGATCCCGGTGTCCGCGCCCTTCTTTTTCCCCTGAAAGGGTTGCGCCTCGACCAGCGACACGGCCCACCATTGGAATTGGTACTTGTCGCGCCGGGCGAGGTCGCGCGCGCTTTCGAGGTCTTTGGGCAAACCGTGAACCTGAAATTCCAGACGCTTTGGATCGCGCGGGTCTGCGGAGTTTGGAAACGCTTTCTTCAAGCGCGATTCGATGAGCGTGATGGCGAGGCAGGTGATGTCGATGCCGATCCACTGGCGCTTGAGCTTGTGCGCGGCATGGACGGCGGTGCCGCAGCCGCAGAAAGGATCGAGCACCACGTCGCCTTCGCTGCTGCTGATTGAGATGATGCGCTCCAAAAGGGCCAGAGGCTTTTGGGTAGGGTAGCCAAGCCGTTCTGCGGCTTGGGAGTTGATCGGAGAAATGTCGTCCCACAAGTCTGTCAGCGGCACGCCGCGCATCTCGTCGAGGTAATATTTCTCGCGAATCGTTTGGTCCGGCTTCTCGGGAAATCGCAGGCGTCCTTCCTTGTCGAGTTGCGCCATCTTCTCGCGCGACACCGCCCATCCGTTCTTGTGCGGCTGAACGCCCTTGTATTCGTAGGTGAGATTGGGCCGCGGATTGGGGCTGCGAAGGCTGACGAGCTGATACCTGCGGCCGTCTGGCTCGGTGTGGCGGTAGTATTTTTCAATGTAGGTTTGGGCATAAGCCATGTGCTGCATCTGGAAGAGATGCGCGTCACTTTTGCCGTAGAAGAAGAGGCTGTCCTTCACGCTCGCCAGCCGCAGTCGCGAGTCTCCGTGGGCGTGCGTCCGCTTCCAGACGATCTCGTTGCGAAACTGCTCCTTCCCGAAAACCGCATCGAGGACGATTTTGAGATAATGCGAGGCGGTGGGGTCGCAGTGGAGATAGAGCGAGCCGGTGGGTTTGAGGACGCGGTGCAGTTCGAGCAGGCGGTTGGCCATCATCACCAGATAAGCCGTCATGTCGTTGCGCCCGAGGAAGCCGACGAGCGCCTTCATCATCTGCGCGACGTCGGAGTTCTTCTGCTTGAGCACTTCTTCGTATTCGCGCTCCGTCACGGCCTGCGTCCAATGCCACGTATCCAGAAAGGCCTCGATCTGCGCGGCGCTGTAGGCGGCATCGGCGGCGGCGATCTTCGGGGACTTGAAGAGGAGGTTATAGTCGCGCTTCGAGTTGAAGGGCGGGTCGAGGTAGATGAGATCGACGCTGGCGTTCGGGAAGGCGGCACGGTCGCGGAGGACGTGGAGGTTGTCGCCGTAGTAGAGGTGGTTCATGCGGGCCGCAGAGGCGATAGCATGGCGGCGCGGGGCGCGTAAAGGCGCGATCAAGTCCACTTCGCCCTCGTTCCCTATAGCTGAGGAGACCGGTTCCGCCGCTCCAGCGTCCGTGCCTTTTACAGCAATATCCCGACGACCGCGGTGAACAGGTAGCACGCCAGCAGGCCGGCGATCATCGCGCGCAGGCCGATCTTCGCGAGGTCGCCGCGCCGCTCCGGGGCGAGCGCGCCGATGCCGCCGATCTGGATGGCGATGCTCGAGAAATTCGCGAAGCCGCACAGCGCGTAGCTCGCGAGCGTGACGCTCCGCCCATCGAGCGCGCCGGGGTGCGCGGCGACGTAGCGGGACAGGTCGAGGTAGCCGACGAATTCATTGAGCACCACGCGCTCGCCGAGCACCTGGCCGATGAACGCGCAGTCCTTCGCCGGGATGCCCATGAGCCACGCGAAAGGCGCGTTCAGCCAGCCGAGGAGCTGCTTGATCGTGACCGCGTCCGCGATGCCCAGCGCGTGCTGCGGCCAGACGAAAAGCGCATCGGCCATGGCCACCACGGCGACGAAGGCGATGAGCATGGCCATGACATTGATGGAAAGCATCGCGCCCTCCCCCGCGCCGGTGCAGAGGGCGTCGATGCTGTTCATCGCCGTGCGCGGCACTTTGAAGTGATGCCGCTCGCCCGTTTCGCTCTGCTCCGTCTCGGGGAACATCACTTTCGCCATGAGCAAACCCGCCGGCGCCCCGAGCACCGACGCCGTGAGAATGTGCCCCGCGCTCATCCCCTCCAGGCCCGCATAGATCGCCATCACGCCCGTCGCGATGGTCGAGAAACCCGTGGTCATCAGCGCCATGATTTCGCTCTGCGTCATCCGCGCGAGGTAGGGCTTGATGAGCAGCGCCGCCTCGGTCTGGCCGAGGAAGATATTGCTCGCGCCCGCGAGGCTCTCGCTCCCGCTGGTGCGCATCGCCTTCTGCATCACCCACGCCATGCCCGCGACCACGCGCTGCAGCACGCCCCAGTGGTAAAGCAGCGCCGAAAGCGAGGAGATGAGGATGATCGTGGCGGTGATCGTGATCGCGAAAACAAACCCGCCCGACGGGCCGAATGTTTTCTTCAGCGCGTCCGCATCGCCCAGCGGCCCGAAGACCATCTTCGCGCCTTCGTTCGCATAGACATTGAGCTGATCGACCACCTGCTGCGCACCCTCGAAAATAGCCGCGCCCACCGGCGTCTTGAGGATGAAAAGTGCAAAGACAAATTGCAGCCCCAGCCCCCACAGCACCGTGCGCCACGGAAAGCGCGCGCGGTTATTGGAAAGCACCCACCCCAGCGCGATGAGCACGATGAGACCGAGCAGGCTGACGAGTCGAAGCATGTCGGGCACGCACGCTAGGGAAGGCGCACGGATTTGTCGCGAAATTCCGCCCGTGAAGAGCGAAAAATCGAAGCTCGCCGGCTGATCCTCGTTCCTACACATTCAGCCGATGCCTCGTAAGATCCGCGAACTGATTGCCGAGTTGGAACGGGCCGGCTGGTGCCTCGAAGATAGTGGCAAAGGAAGTCATCGGAAGTTTGCGCATCCCGGCTCGCGGCGTAAGATCATCGTCAGCGGCGCGAGTGGAGCCGACGCTCACCACTATCAGGAAAAGCTCGTCAAATCCGCCATCCGCGAAGTCCAGCCATGAAAACCGACTACCTCAAATTCGTGCAATGGAGTGAGCCCGATCAACTCTTCGTCGGCTATTGCCCCGACCTGTTCATCGGCGGCGTCTGCCACGGCTCCGACGAACAGAATGTCTATCGCACCCTGTCCCGGCTCGTCGCCGACGAGATCGCCGAAAGCCAGCGCGCCAAGCGCACGCTCCCGAAGAAAAGCGCACTGGTCACGATCCCGGTTGCGGTCTGATCCCATGGATGCTGCCCCCGTTTACCAAGCTCCAGCTTGCATGCCAATCCGACTTACCCCAGCCGCGAAGCACGGCTTCCCAAGCAATCCGCATTACGAAGCCCTCAGCTTCGTAACGAGGGGAAAACAGTGAGTGCGGCAACGCCAATTAACACCAAGAACACCGCTATTTCAGATACCACCACAACCCACAATAATATGTCTCCGCTGGAAGTGTCCGCAACCTCATGGTCATCTTGGGCTAATTGGCTTGGTGGATTCGCCGTTGTTTTTGGTGCATTGGCTACATTGTGTACGGTAATTGGTTTCGGAGTTTCTGTGAAATCAGGAAAACTTAAGAGCGCTCTAGCTAAAGAAAAGCAGGCGGAGTTAGAGACATTCCAATTGCAGTCAAAAGAGAGAACAGCTAAATTGGAAAAAGAAACGCAGGATGCAAGACTCGAAACCGAGAGGATAAAAGCACTAACTTTGTGGCGAACCCTCAATGGTGCACAGATTGCAACTCTAACCGCCTTTTTTTCACAAAGGCCTTTGCAGGTTAGAGTCTCCATTGTCGCCAATGATCCAGAAGCTATGTTGTTCGGAATGCGAATTATTAATCTCTTTAAGGCCACAGATGTATCAATGAGACAAGTAGCATACCAATCACATTTTTTTGCAGGTATCGCAATTTTTGGAAGTGCCGAAGAAGATGTTAAGTTGGTTCGCGAAGCATTCCACAGTTGCGCTATTTCCTTCCAGACAGAGCCTGTAAAAGAGGATGGAATGTCAACAGGGTCGCCAAAGGGGATGATCCCCAGGGGCGTGGAAATAGTGATAGGTCACAAGCTGCGAACGGATATGCTACAATAACTTTCGTGAATCTAGGAAATCATCTGCCATGCCCTGCTCTCTTTTTCCCCTCGTTTCCGCTCGTTCCCAGGTGCGCTGAGCTTCGCACGCCCTAACTCTCACGGCAGCGGGCGGACTTCGAGGTCCTTGAAGCTGGCGTGAGTCATGTAGGTGCCGATGGAGACATCCCGGCCCGTCTTGAGCGGGTCGGGGTCGGTCCAGGTGCCGAGGACTTTGCCGTTGCGGGTGATCTCGACGGTGCCGGTGGCGGTGTCGTAGATGGCGCGGAAGTCGATCCACTGGCCGCCCGCGGCCGGGACATCGAACTTTTTCATGTCCTTGGTTTTGTCGTTGGTCACGCGGTTGATGATGAATTGGCCGTGGGCCTTGTCATCGTTCCCGTCCACGAGCAGGGCGCGATGCTCCCCACCGCCGTGCCGGACTCGACGGTAAGCCGTCCTGGCCTGCTCCCCAAAAGTTGATCCAGGCGCTATGAGAGATTGGCGGCGCGATAGCGCCGCCGAACTCTCACCATGAAACGCAAACGACACACACCC
>JAYWEP010000119.1:0-5433 GCA_043779205.1 Chthoniobacter sp.
CTGCGCCCTTCCCGCCCACCGAAACACCACCAACCCAAACCCCGAAAACCAACAGAAACTCTCATAGCGAGTGGATCAAAAACCGGGGGCAGGCCACAAGCAACACCGAGCCGAGTTTCACGCCATCAACCTCTGGAGCATCATATGACAATTTCCACCTACCTCCTTGCGAAATTCATTCCCGATTTGAAGCGGATGGAACCGCGAAACATCGGTCTTGTGCTTTGGACTCCGGCTGGCGTGGCTGCGCATTTTCTATTTGAGCGCCCTCATGGTTCAGGTGAAGTCGATGGCCGGGCTGTTCCAAACTGGATTGGGAGTCTGACTGCCTACAAGCAATGGATCGCTTACTGGCGAGCGAGTATTGCGCAGGCGCAGTTTCAACCGCCGACCGGGGGGCAGCCTGTTCAGATTTCGTCGCCCGAATTTGTGAAAGCGATTCAGGTCGCAAACAGAGGCCAATACGTGCTCGTGGAGGGAGGCCAATTACTCGATGGAGTGCCGGCTAACGAGGTGGAAGACGCTTGCAAGTATCTTTTTGAAACTCTCGTAGGTGAGCGGCAGGTGGAACCGCCACGAGAGTTGACGCTGGATGAACGCTGGGACGAGGTCTTAGGAAAGGCGCATATCAAAGGCAATCCGTTGTATCGTCGGGACTATCCGATTACCTCGGGAGAGGAGTCATTTATCTTCAGTGACGCTCTCGCGAACGGTGTGCCGAAGAAGCTCTATGAACGCGTGCCTTTCGCCAACCGCCCGGCGACTTTTATGAAGAACGCGCACCATGCGGCATGGCAATTTGAAAAGGTGATTCAAGCCGGGATCATCGGAAACGAGGACACCGCAGCGATCATCTCTATGACTGAAGAGCAGGAGAACGTTCATCGTGGGCGCATCGCTTCGCTCCGTTCGGTGACGCGGGTGGTCAATCTCCGTCGTGACGAGGACACGCTTCCCGAAGTTCAGCAGTTAACACTTGTCATTAAGGACGATGAACGGGCTCACCTACCAATAAGGAAGATCGAGCTTTGGTGAAGGGTTTCGCATTGCCGCGTTGAGGAAATGGCAACGCCGTTTTTTGCGCGGGGAAGTTGAACTGCGTGGTGAGGGGCGGGACTGCCTGGAGCCAGTGCGGCAGCTAGCCCGCCGCGCGGAGGTTGAGTTGATCGTCCGAGTTCATGTCGAGGACTTGGATGGTCGTCCGTCCGACGGCGGTTCTGCCGGTGATGTAGATTCCCTCGAACGCAAAGTGATCCTCCCATCGCTGCTGGCGCGGGTGGAATAACCCGGTGACCGCGCCGGTGAGCGGGTCGATGCCCGTCAGGTTGGAGCCTTTGTGGAGATTACAGTCGATGCACGCGAGGCCGAGATTGGATTCATCATCGGAGCCACCGTGCTTGCGCGGGCGGATGTGTTCGATGTGGAGGGCCGCGAGCGGCGAGTCATCCTGATGCAGGTGGCAATACTCGCAGCGGTTTGCGGCCCGCTGGCGCACGAAGACTCGCGCCTCCTCCGTCACAAGGCCGCGCTGGCCTTCATGGTCCGGGCTTCGCGCCGCAGGGTGGCGACAAATTTATTGGCGCGCACGTAGCCTTCATACTCATCGCGCTCCTCGGCGGTGAGTTCGCCCTCGGTGGATTTTGCGGCGAGCTGCCCGATGCGTTCCCGCAGCGCCCGGTCAGGCTGCGCGGCGAGCACGGCTTCCTCTTTGCCTGGGAGCAGGAGTTGGAGCAGCGGATGCACACCACGATGGAAGGCGGTTTGAGTGCTCATGCCGGGATGCTACAAGCGGCCACTCCAGCCGGCAAGGAAAGGGTGCGGCGTCCCCCCGTTGCCCCGTTTGGGACTAGGCCACGCCATTTTTTTGCGCGGGGAAACTGAGTTGCGTGGTGAGGGCGGGACTGCCTGGAGCCAGTGCGGCGGCGTGGAGCATGGCGCGCTATTTCAGCACCACGCCATGCTCGCGGAGGGCGGTGCCGGTCTGGCGCTGGTATTCGCTGACGGCTTTGTTGTAGTCGGCGCGGGCGCGGAGTTGGGCGGCTTCGGCTTCGATGAGCTTTTTCTGCAACTCGAGGACGACGAAGGTGGTGCCGGTGCCGGCTTTGAGCCGCTCCTGGCCGGCGTCGAGGCTCTCCTCGGCGAGGCGGCTGGACTCGGTGGTGGAGACGATGCGCTGGCGGGAGGTGATGATCTGGCCGGAGGCGTTGTCCACATCGACGACGATTTTCTGCTCGAGTTCCTGGAGGGCGACGAGGCCTTTGGCGCATTCGAGCCGGGCGGCGTTGGCCGCGCCGCGGGCGTCGCGGTTCGGGATGGGGATGCTGATGATCGCGCCGACGGTCCAGGCGGTCTGGTCGCGGGAGCCGACGTGGTTGAAACTGGAGCCGAAGTCGTTTTCAAAGCCGAGGAGCGCGAGGCTGCCGGTGAGGTCGAAGCGGGGGAGGACGGCGTTTTTCGTGAAGGCGAGGGTGATGTGGCGGCGCTCGAGATCGAGGATGGACTGGCGGTAGTCGGGCCGCAGGGCGAGGGCTTCGCGGATGCCGGCGGGCACGTCGGCGCGGAAGGCGGGCGAGGGCGGCGGGGCGATTTCCACGCGCACGTCGAGCAGGCGCTCGATGTCGTTGGTCACGAGTTGCTTCAAAAGGTTTTCGTTATCGAGCACGGTGCGCTCGGCGAGGATGACGCCCTCCTCGCGCGCGGCGACTTCGGCGCGGGCCTCGGTGACATCGAGCGGGGACATGACGCCGATTTTGACGCGCGCCTCGTTGTCGGAAAAAAGCCGGCTCGCGAGCTCGCGGGAGCGCTCGGCGACGCGGAGGTTTTCGTGCGCGAGGTGCAGCTCGTTATAGACGAAAGTGGTGGTGGTGATGATGTCGATGATGCGGCTTTTCAAGGCCCACTCGGAGACGAGCACGTTGTTCCGCGCGATGCGCACCTGGGCGAGATTCGCGGCGGTGCCGGCGCCGCGGAGGAGCGGCTGGCGGAGGGTGAGGCTGGCGGTGGTGGCGATGTTGTCGGTGAACTGATTGAAGATGCCGAGGCTGTCGCGCTGGCCAAGGCCGAGGTCGTAGGTGAGGCCGATGGAGGTCGCGCCGGTGAGGCCGGCGCTGAAGTTGTCGAGGCGGTTGACGCGGCGGACGGGGAGGCGAAGGCCGGTGTCGAAAACGGTGCGCTGGGAGGTTTCCTCGCGCTGCGCGGTGAGGTCGAAGACGGGGTCGAAGCGCCCGAGGGCGCTGGTGACCTGCTCTTTCGCAATGCGCGGTTCGTAGCGTTGGACTTCGATGGAGAAGTTTTTGGCCAGCGCCGCCTGGATGGCGCTCTCGCCGGTGAGCCGGAGCAATGCCGGGCGGGCGACTTCCGCGTTTTCGCCGGCGAAAATGGCGGGCGGCAGCGCGGCGAGCAGGGCGAGGAGAGGGAGGGGGTTCAAGGCGATGGGGCGCGTGTGTGTCTCATAATCTCGCGCGGCGGAGGAATCTTAATCGGAAAGGCACAGCGCGGGTTTGAAGTGGGGAGAAACGTTCAACGTTCAACGTCCAACGATGGCACCGGCCTCTGGCGTTGAACGTTGAGCGTTGGACGTTGAACGTTCTTTTTCCAAAGGCGCAGGGTTTCCTCCATCCGCCCCCACGGCCATTTGACACTCCTTTCCCCCAAACCTACTCTGGCGCCCTCCGCAGACCAAACATGCCCGCCGCCTCCCCCATCACCCGACAGACCGTCGGCCAGACTTTCACCGTCGCGCTCAGCGTGCTCGGGGCGGGGGTGGTGCTGCAGCTCGGGGCGGTGGGGTGGGCGTTCATCGCGCGGTATCATGCGCAGCCCGACATCGGCGACCTGCCGACGATGGCGCGGCTGACTTTGCCCGTGGGGATGCGCCCGGATTTCATCAGCAATCCTTTTGACGAAACGCCGGAGCAGCCGCCGACGCAGATCACCACGGACCCAAACGCGGCGGAGCTGCCGCGCAAGCCGGTGCCCGTGCCGGTGGGTGCCCAGAAGACGGCGGAGGCGGTGCCGCAGACGCGGTTCGACGAGCTGATCCAGCAGGGCAAGCAACTCCGCGAACGCGGCGACACGGGCAATGCGCTGACGAAATTCCGCGAGGCCGCGGCGATGGATTCGCGCAACCCCGTCGCCATCGCGGAACTGGCCGCGACGTATGAAAAGATGCGCATGCTCGACCGCTCGTCCGAGCAGTGGAAGCGCATCTACGAGATGGGCGACGCGGCGGGGATTTATTTTTCGCTCGCGGAATCGAAGCTCAAGGAAACGCAGGCGCGCGCGATCCTCGAGGCGATGCCGCAGCCGGGCGCGGCGGGCGTGCCGGCCCCGGATACCTCGGTGCTGATCGAGGGCATCGCGCCGGGCGCGCTGATCGGGCTGGGGAAGATTCGGACGGAGGAGCAGGCGGATGCGGATTCGCAGAAAAAGTTCACCCTCCACATCCCGGTGCGGGCGCGGCCGCGGGCGAAAGTGGAGGTGCATGACCTCGTCATCCACGTCATGTTTTACGACAAGGTGGACGGAAAAAACGTGGTGCAGACGAGCGCGAACGTGGGCTCGAAGTGGGTGACCTCGCCGGTCGATTGGGCGGACTCGGACACCGAGGAGCTGGCCGTGGAATACCAGCTCCCGCGGCCGGAAAAGGCGAAGCGGGAGACGCGCGAATTCTTTGGCTACCTCGTGCGCATCTACTACAAGCAGCAGCTCCAGGCGGCGTTCGCCGAGCCCGAGCGGCTCGGCCAGCAGTATCCGGCGCCGGCCACCCTCCCGAAAACCAACGAACCATGAGAATCCTTCTGGCCGATGACGACACCGGCGTAATCCAGGCGCTGCTCGCCATTTTGAAAAGTGTGCCGGGCTATGAAATCCGCGTGGCCACCACGGGCGACCGCGCGCTGGAAAACGCGGCGGCGCTGGGCGGCGTGGACCTGCTCATCACCGATGTGGTGATGGAGCCGATGGACGGCTTCACGCTCCGCGATCAAGTGCTGATGCGGTTTCCGGGGGCGCGGACGATTTTGATCAGCGGCTACGACCTGAGCGACTACCCGGAGCAGACGCAGCATCATCAGGTGCTCGTGAAGCCCATTGATCGCGACGCGCTGCTCGCGGCCATCGAGCGGGAATTCGCGCCGCCTACGCCCGCGCCGGTGCCGGTCGCCGTGCCTGTGGCCGTGGCGCGTCCGGTCGCCGTGCCGCAGGCACGCGCGGGGCAGCCGCGGGTGGCCGTGGCGCAGCCGACGGTGCGGGCCGTGGCCGCGCCGGTCGCGCGTCCCGTGGCGGTGCCACAGGCGAAAGTCGCGCCCGTGCAACCGACTGTCCGACCTGCCGCCCAGCCGGTCGCGCAGGCTTCGCGCGCTGTGGCCGCGCCGCAGCCGACGGCGGTCCCGCGCGCCGCAGCGCCGATGCAGGTCGCCGCCGTTCCGCGCG
>JAYWEP010000120.1:0-10233 GCA_043779205.1 Chthoniobacter sp.
GGGCACCGCGGTCGGCATGTAGAGGATCGTGCCTTCATTCAGCGGCGGCATGAATTCCTTGCCGAGTTTCGAGTACGGAAAGATCGTCGCCACGAGGATGAGCAGCGCGGCGATGAGCGTGAACGCGCGATGGTGCAGCACGAAATTCACGAACGGACGGTACGCCCAGATGAGAAAGCGGTTCACCGGATTCTTTACCTCCGGCGTGATTTTGCCGCGCACGAGGAGGAGCATCAGCACCGGCACGACCGTGATGCCAAGGATCGCTGCGAAGAACATCGCGAAGGTCTTCGTGAAGGCGAGCGGCTTGAACAGCCGGCCTTCCTGCGCCGTGAGCGAGAAGACCGGGATGAAGCTCACGGTGATGACGAGCAGCGAGAAAAAGAGCGGTCGCCCGACGGACTTCGCCGCACCGATGATGACGCGCACATGCTCCGCGCGATCGGGGTCGCGCCCGTGCTCATCGCGGAAATGCTCCAGCGCCTTGTGTGCATTCTCAACCATGATGATCGCCGCATCCACCATCGCGCCGATGGCGATGGCGATGCCGCCGAGCGACATAATGTTCGACGTGAGACCGAGTCCGAACATCGGCAGGAACGAGAGGAGAATCGCGATCGGCAGCGTGATGATCGCGACCAGCGCCGAGCGCACATGCCACAGGAAGACGATGCACACGAGCGCGACGACGATGCTCTCCTCGATCAGCTTTTCGCGCAGCGTGTGGATCGCATTTTTGATCAGTTCGCTGCGATCGTAAGTCGGCACGATGCGTACGCCCTCGGGCAGCGACGCTTTGATTTCCTCCAGCTTCTTTTTGATCCCATCAATGACGTTCAGCGCATTCTCGCCGTAACGCATCACGACGATGCCGCCGACCACTTCGCCCTTCCCATCCAGCTCCGCGACGCCCCGCCGCAAGTCGCCGCCGAGATGCACCGTGCCCACGTTTTTCACATAGACCGGCGTGCCGTCCACGACCTTGAGCACGATGTTTTCGATGTCCTCGACCTTCTTGATGTAACCGCGTCCGCGCACGTAATACTCGGTCGTCGCAACCTCGAAAATCTTCCCGCCCACGTCGCCATTGCTCATCTTGATCGCGCTCACCACGTCGGCCAGCGGGATGTTGTACGCGACGAGTTGGTTGGGATCGAGGTCCACCTGGTATTGCTTCACGAAGCCGCCGACGGGCGCGACTTCGGCGACGCCTTTCACCGACTCCAGCGCGTAGCGCAGGTGCCAGTCCTGGAAGGAGCGCAGTTGCGCGAGATCGTTTTTTCCCGTGTCATCCACGAGCGCGTATTCATACACCCAGCCGACGCCCGTGGCGTCCGGGCCGATGACGGGATTCACGCCCTCGGGCAGTGAGCCGCGCACGGAGTTGAGATATTCGATGACCCGCGAGCGCGCCCAGTAGATGTCCGTGCCGTCCTCGAAAATCACATAGACGAACGACTTCCCAAACATCGACTCGCCGCGCACGAACTTCACTTTCGGCGCGGCGATGAAGCGCGTGGAAATGGGATACGTGATCTGATCCTCGACGAGGTCCGGCGAGCGCCCTTCCCAATCCGTATAGACGATGACCTGCACGTCGCTGAGGTCGGGGATCGCGTCGAGCGGCGTCTGACGCAGCGCGTAGATGCCGCCGGCGACGCCGAAGATGGCGAAGATGATGACGAGGAATTTGTTCCGCGCGCTGGCCTCGATGATGCGCTCGATCATGGCTGTGCCTCCGGTTGCCGGCTTGCCGCGGCGGCGGACGGCGGATATGCTTCGCCATCATGCCGCCCACCACACTCGATGAACCGCTGACGGAAAGGATCGTCCTCGATCCGGGAATTCTCATGGGCAAGCCCGTCGTTCGCGGCACGCGCATCGCGGTGGAATTCGTGCTCGAATTGCTGGGCGAAGGCTGGCCGGAGAGCGACATCCTGAGCAACTATCCAGGGCTGACAAAGGACGACCTGCGGGCCTGCTGCAACTACGCGAGCAAGCTGGTGAGCGAAGAGCGCGTCTATCGTCGCCCGTAGCGTGGAGCGGAGATGCGGTTCCTCGCTGACGAAAATTTCCCGCTCGCCGCTGTGGAGGCGCTGCGGCGCGATGGGCACGATGTGGCATGGATTCGCGCGGATGCGCCGGGCAGCAGCGATGAAGTCGTGCTGGCACGCGGACAAAGTGAGCGACGCATCCTGGTCACGTTCGACAAGGATTTCGGCGCGCTCGCGTTTCATGCCCGGCTGCCGGCGGAGTGCGGCGTGATCTTGTTTCGCCTCGCGAAACCGTCGGCGGCAGAAGTGGCTGCGGCCGTCCTCGAAGCGGTGCGCTCGCGCGATGATTGGGCCGGTCAATTCGCCGTCGTCGAGCAGGAGCGGATCCGGTTGCGAAAATTCTAAGCGGGTTTTCATGGCGCGGGTGTCGGCTCTTGGAACGTCTTCACCGCGCCCTGCACTTTCGATTCGGCGTCGATGAGAAAGTTCGCGCTCGCGACTACGCGCTCGCCTTCCTTTAAGCCGTCGCGCACCTCGTACGACTCGCCGAATTTCCCGCCGAGCTGGATGAAGCGCGGCTCGATCTTCCCCTCGCCCTTGTCGATGAAAACCAGCGAGCGCGAGCCCGTGGGCATGACCGCGCTGACGGGGATCGTCAGCCCCTCGCCCATGTCCATCGCGAGTTCGATGTTCACATACATCCCCGGCCGCAGCTTTGCGTCGGGGTTCGCGATGTCGATGCGCACGCGCGCGGTGCGCTGCATCTCCATGAGGAACGGGCTGATGAGGCTGAGTTCGCCGGTGAAGGTTTCGCCCGGATACGACTTCGCGGTGATCGCCACCTTTTGCCCGCGCGCCAGCATCGGCAGTTCGTTTTCGTAAAATTCCGCCCACACCCAGACGACCGAAAGATCCGCGACATCGACGAGATGATCGCCGGGCATGACCTTGCGGCCTTGGTCCACGGGCACGTCTTCGACCACGCCTTTGAAGGGCGAATTGAGCGTCAGGAACTCGGACGGTTTCCGCGATTTTTCCAGCTCCGCGATTTGCGGCGCGGTGATGTTCCATTGTTCGAGGCGGCGGCGGCTGGCTTCGATGAGGCGCTCGATGCCGGCCCGGCTTTCCGGCGTCGTCGCGCGGTCGCGGGTGTCGAGCAGACTGACCATCTCCCGCTCCGCCGTGGACAGCTCCGGGCTGTAGATCGTGAGCAGCGGCTGGCCTTCCGCGACCGGCTCGCCGGGCGAAGTGACGTGCAGCTTTTGCACGTAGCCCTCCACGCGCGCGACAAACTCCCAATGCCGCGTGCGATCCGGAACGACCATGCCCACGGAGCGGATCGTGTGCTGCAGCGGCTTCCTTTCCGCCGGCGCATAGGTGACGCCGATCTGCTGCTGCCGCTCGACCGGCACGCTGAACTCGCTGAGCTGCGGGCCGGATGCGGCCTTCGGTGCGGCCATGTCCGTCGCGCCCTTCTTCAGCACCGGCACGAGGTCCATCGAGCAGATCGGGCACTTCGCATTCGCGTCATGCAAATGCACCGATGGGTGCATCGTGCAGGTGTAGTAATCGACATTTGGGTCCGCGCTTCCTGCGCCGTTCTTCTGGCAGCCGACGAGGCCGATCGTGGCCGCGATGACGGCGAAGAGGCGAATGAATTGTCTCTTGGTCATTTGGATTTTCCTTTCGAGGTTTCCTGGTGCGGGGAGAAAAGTGCGAGGTCTGCGCCCACGAGCGCCTCGAGTTCGGCGACCGCCATTTGGTAGTCGGCGAGATGCTGCCGGGACACGGCTTCGACTTCGCGCAGGCCGCGGTCGGACACGACCAGTTCGAGGAAACCGGTCTTGCCGCCTTCGTAATTGGTGCGGTTCGTCTGGACCGCCTGCCGCGCGAGAGGAAGCAGCCGGCTCTCGAACAATTCGACGTGGTGCTGGAAGGTTTCGATCTTCTGGAGTTGATTGCGCAGCATCCCGAGCGCTTCGGTGCGCGCGCCTTCGAGCGCCCGTTGCGCGGCGTCCACGCCGCTCTGCGCCTCGCGCTCCCCGGCGCGGTATTTCTTCCCGTTCAGCCACGGCACATTGAACGAGATGCCGATGCCAACCTCGCTCGCAACCTGCGACGCGCCATTGTACCGCTGCGCCTCGAGGCTAAGGGCCGGGTCGGGAATCCACTCGCGCTTCGCCAGTTCCAGTTTCGCCTTCGCGCCGGTGACGCCGGCCTCGGCCATTCGCACTTCGGGTCGATTCGAAAAGATCAGGCTGCGCAGTCGCGCGACCGGCGGCAGGGCGGCGTGGGCGCTGGACGCCGCGGGTTTGCCGAGCGGCGCAAAGGGGTCGCGATTCATCAGCACCTTGAGCTGCGTGGCGTCGTCGGAAATGGCCCGCTCCAGGTCGCGCCGCACCTCTTCGAGGCGCGTCACCTCAAGCTCGGCGGTCAGCACGTCGGCCTGGGTTTGGCCGCCGACCTCGAATTTCGCCCGGCTGATGTCGAGCGTCTGATGAAGCGAGCTTTCGTTGGCGCGATTGAGTTCGAGCAGCGCGTAATCTTTCGCCAGGCGGAAGTAGGCCGCGCGCGCCTTGCCGACGACATCGAGTTCTTTGCGGCGCAGCTCTTCCAGGCCGCCGAGCGCCTCCGCCGCGGCGATCCGCGCCCGGCTCTGGTTGCGGCCGGAGAGCGGGATCATCTGCTCCACGCTGAGCATCTGGTCGGTGAAGCTGTTCGTCGCCACATCCACGAAACGCCCGAGCCGCGTGCTGCCGCTGATTTTCAAATCGTCCCACGCCGCCGCCTGCGGCACCCGCGCGCGCATCGCCTCCCATTTCGCGCGGGCTTCTTTGACCGAGGGATTGTCGGCGAGCACCGCGCGCGTCACCGCACCGAGCGACAATGCGGGCGGCGCCGAGTCGCCGGGTGGTTTCGGCGTCTCAGCAAAGGCGAGGATAGTGAGAGAAAATGGGCAAAGGAAAAGGAGTGGAGTTTTCATAAATCTGAGTCGTGGACATCGCGGGTGAACGTGTGCCGTGGGCACACTGCGCCAGGGGATGCCGGGGACTCAGATCAGCCGGATGCAGCTCGCCGCCAGCGGAGGCAGCGTGTGCGCCGCACGGGCTTCGTCGCGAATGACAAAGCGGCACTCGGGCGCGGGGAGCGCGTAGAGAAAAGAGAACGTGTGCGCGGCGATGGCCGCCAGTTCGACTCCGCCGCGAGAGGGCGCGGGTGCTTGCTTAGGAGCCGGGTCACGCTGCGGCTGGGTCGCGCAGCAGGGCATATTCGCGCAGCATGGTTTCATGCAAACCATCACCACGCAGGACGGCATTTTCACCACACGCGAATCCGCCGCCGACCGGGCCTGCGTGACGAACAGCAGACTCACAATCAGCGTCAGGATGAGCGAAGTTTTTGCGAACATGGAGCGGATGCGGGCTGGAAGCTGGCAGGTCGCGTTCATTTTGCCGACTCCGAAATCACGGATTCATGGCTCAGCCCCGGCTCGACGATTCGCCCCGTCATCATGCGCAAATACCGGGCACCATCCTCGGCCGGCATCTCGGCGCTCACGTCATAGATATGCCGAAGCAGCGCCCGGCGGCACTCGGCTTGCACGGCGACGCATTCACTCATCGCCACATCCACCTCCGGAGTGAACGTCGCGCTGGCTTTGATGATCTGGTCGAGCCGGGCATTGGCTTTGCCAATCTTCTCGCACATGAGGTCGCACTGCGGCGCGTACTCGCCGTGCATCTGCCGGATGCGCGTGAACTGCGCGTCGCTGAGATGGTATTCGCGCCGCAGCCATTCCATCTCGCCGCCGGGCGCGGCAAGCATCGCCTGCGTCGGCGCGGTCGCGCAGCGGTAGTAGGTGCAGTAACCAGCCACCCCGACGGCGAGCGCGAGGACGAGGATGAGCAGTCCGTTTTTCATGCAGCACGCCGCGCCTCAGCGCGACATCGCGAGCGGATCGACCGACGCCGCGTACCGCGCCTCCAATTGTTTCCAGTGCTGCGCCTTCGTCTCCTGCGCCTGCACATGCGCCATGCCGATGCTGACCGACAGGCTCAGCACGACCAGCGCCGTCGCATACTGCGGGCGGACGAGTTGCGTGGAAAACCATTGCGCGACTCGCGGCCAGAACGCCTCCTCCCGCGCCGCCTGCCGCGCGGCGATGCGCTGCCAGACCTCACGCGAAAACGAGCCGGGCACCTGCGGCCCGACTTTCCACGTCCGCAATTTTGCGGGCAAGTCATCGGAATCAAAATCTTTCATGGGCGAATCAAACACCGCGCTCCGGCCAAACCCTTGAATTTGTTTCCACAAATCAGAGCGCCGCGGCGGCGCGAAAAAAAACGCAAGGGTTTGGCGGGGCATCCGGCGTTTAAGGTAACAGCGACCGACTTCATCGGACGCCAACCAACAAACAAATAGACTCCGCTATGAAAACCATCACGAAACTCTCCCTCATCGCCGCGACCGTCGCCGCCTTCACCACCAGCGCCGCTCTCGCGGACGATTCACAACTCCAAATCCGGCTCGCCTTGCAGCGTCAGGCTGCGGAGCGCAACCAGCAATCGACGACCATCGCCGTCTATGCCCATCGCCACGGCGTCAGCCAGCGCAGCGCGATGCAGGACGACCGCTCGGTATTGCGCTTCGACCGGCGCATGAACGCCAAAGGCGAAAGCTTCGGCATCTACGTCCCGGTCAAATAGCTCCCGCGCCGCCGCCGTCACACGAATCTCCCAGCCGCCCGTCCGCGGGCGCTGGGAGTTTTCGTTTTTGCGGCATGAGCAAATGCCGCCAGCGATTGACGACATTTGCCCAGCAAGCGACGGCTTCGTCGGAGTTGGCCGTGCCATTTTCCAGAGTACAACGACACCGTCGGCGCGGTTCGCACGGCGCTTGCTATGGGTTGCGGCGTGCCTCCCCGCCGCCTCAGTTTCATCCTCGCTCTCGCGCTGCTCCTCTGCGCGAACGGCCTCTTCGCCGCGACGCCGATTCCCTTTCAGTTCCGCGACGGCATGATCTGGCTGAAAGTCGCGGTCGCCGGAAAGAGCGAGCCGCTCAACTTCCTGCTCGATTCCGGCGCTGGCGCGAGCGTGCTCGACCTGGCTGCCGCACGACGGCTCGGACTCCAACTTGGCGCGCGCCAGAACGTGCAGGGCGTCCACAGCCGCAGCGGTGCTTTTCGCGTCGAAAGTTTCGACGCACGCGCGGCGGGCGTAGCCATTCCGTCCTCGCTGCTGGCCGTCGATTTGAGCGGGCCGAGTCGCGCCTGCCACCAGCGCATCGACGGCCTTCTCGGAGCCGATTTTTTCCGCAACCGCATCGTGCAAATCGACTTCGCCGCGCAAACCATCCGCCTTTTGCAACGCGACGAAGTGAACGCCGCGGGCTGCGAAATCCTCCCGCTCACGACGCGCAACGACGCGCTCTGCGCGCGCGTGTCCGTCGATGGCAACGCCCCCGAATGGCTGCGCCTGGACACGGGCTGCAACACCGCGCTCGAATGGGTCGTGACCGGCGACAAGGCGAAGAAACTCGGCCTCACCACGCTCGGCCTCAATGCCGGTTCGGTGCCCGAATTTCACACCGACGTGCAGCTCGGAGCGCAGCGCATCGCCGCCGTCAAAACGGGCATCCACACCGGACAGATGTTCGCCGGTGAATCCGGCCTGATCGGCAACGGCCTGCTCTCGCAATTCCGTGTCACCGTGGACGCGGCCAAGGCGCGGGTGCTGCTCAGCCGAAACGAGTCGCCCCGACCGACCGGGCGCTGAGAGACTGGGAAATAAGTCGGCGAAGCCGGGGTAGGGACGGCACTCCGTGCCGTCCGTCGGGCGAGCGCCAGCGAGGCGGCCGGTGGAATGTGCGTGGCATCCGCAGCGCCTACCGCTGCTGCGCAGCTCGATCAGATTTTCCAGCGCGCCAGCGCCTCGCGGAGAATCTTGCGCGCACGGTAAAGGCGCGTCTCGACGGCTTTCGGCGTGCAGCCGAGCGTCGCGGCAATCTCCTCGTAGCCGAGCTCCTGATATTCAAAGAGCAGGACGACGGTCCTCAAGTCGTGCGGGAGTTCCTGGATGTGCGCGCGCACCGCATTGGCGAGGTCGTGACGCGCGGCGCTGTCGGCGGGCGTGTCGCCGGGCGCGGGCATGGTGTCTTCGAGGCCGGGGTCGTCGTCTTTGCCGGAGCCGTGCAGCGTGACGGTGGGATGGCGTTCGCGCCAGCGGGCCTGGTTGCGGCAGAGGTTCGTGGCGATGGTGAAAAGCCACGTCGAGAACTTGCTGCGCGGCTCGTAACTGTCGCGGTGCTCGAAGACGCGCACGAAGGTTTCCTGCGCGAGATCGAGCGCGTCCTGCTCGTTGCCGGTGTAGCGGAGGATGAAGCCGGTGAGCGGGTTCTGCCAGCGGCCCATCAGTTCGTTGAGCGCGAGATCGTCGCCGCCCTTGAGGCGGAGCATCGTCTGGACGTCGGCGTCGTCGGTGTTCATGGAATCAGACGGGAGCAGCCGTGGGCTTCAGCGCGGGCGGTGGGAAGGATGAAAAAACTGCAATGGAAAAATCGTGATGGCTTCATGGATATTGAGCTGCGGGCTTATCGGGTGAGCAATGTGCGCGAGGCACATTGCGCTTGGAAAGCCCGTGACTCAGATCAGCCGGATGCAGGTCGCCGCCAGCGGAGGTGATGCGAGCGGAATTCCGGGGCGTGGCAGTCTGTCTCCCGAGCGCAGATCGGGCACATCCTCCCCGAGTTCCTGCGTCCCGAGGAACGCACCGCCTTGCTCGCGGAGCTGGAGTCGCGCCGGGGGTTTCAGCAGCTCGACGGGGAGGCGCAGAATCGGCATCGCCGCAGGGTGCTGACCTTGACGGCGGACGAGATCGAAGCCGCCCTGCGCACCGCCGCTCTGCGCGCCGCCGGATTGCACGACGCATCGTTCCCGCCACTGACCCCGCCGCGCTGACCAGGCGGCGTCATCCCGGAGTGGAAAGCGCCTCGACTCCCCGCACCTGCCTGCCATCCTCGGCGCGATGCCCGTGCCCATCCTCTATCTCGATACGTCGGTCATCGGCGGCTCGTTCGACGACGAATGGAAAGACGCCACCCAGGAGCTTCGGCGGCAGATGGAGGCGGGCCGCTTCCGGTTCCTGAGTTCCGACGTCACCACCCAGGAAATCGAGGACGCCCCCGCGAACGTGCGCGATCTTTTCGACGACACCTTCAGTACCGAAACGCTGCTGGAGGTGACCGGCGAAATGGAAGACCTCGCCGCCGCCTACCTCCGCCAGGGCGTCGTCCCGCCCAAATACGCCGACGACGCCACGCATGTCGCCGTCTGCACCGTGGCCCGGCTCCAATTCCTCGTGAGCTGGAACTTCAGACACCTCGTCAACGTCCAGCGCGAAGCCGGTTTCAACGCCGTCAATCTGTTGCAGGGTTATCCGCCCATCCGTATCGTCAACCCACTCGAACTCATCCATGGAAACCAAGATCAAAACCTTTGATGCCGTCGAAATGTCCCGCCGCCTGCGGGAGAACACCAGCCGCAAGCTCAACGCCATGAGCCGCGAGGAACGGCTGGCCTGCCTGCGCCAAACCCGCGAACGGTTTTGCGCCCGGCGGCAGGCCCGGCCGGCCACCACGGCGCGCTGAGGGCCACGAGGGCGAAAATTTTGCGCTCCGCCCTTGTCGCATCGCCCCCGGCGGCTACGCTGAACGCATGAGCATTGATGCCGTGCAGCACGAGATCGCCACTTGGGATGACACGCAACTCCGCCGCCTGATCGCCTATGCGGTCGTCCTGCAGGATCGAAAAAGCGGGCGGCTGCCCGGCGATTTTGCCGCGAAACTCGACGATCCGAGCCGTTGGGTGCCGATCGAGGAATTCGACCGCCGGATGGGCTTCCGCCCTGATGAACTCGCGGAATGAATTTCCGGCTGCTGCTCGACATTGACGTCGTCGAGTTCATGGCCACCCTCCCGCGCCGCGAGCAAGTCGCGCTGCGCCGCAGGCTCGGGGAGATTCAGGCCTTTCCCACGCGCTTCGCCGACTTTCAGGAACCGGACTCCACGGGCCGTTCGCTCGATGTCCACATCCACCGTGGATTCGCCATTTACTATTGGGAAGACCTCGCCGACCGGCACATCAAAGTGGCCTGCTCCCCAAAAGTTGATCCAGGCGCTATGAGAGATTGGCGGCGCGATAGCGCCGCCGAACTCTCACCATGAAACGCAAACGACACACACC
>JAYWEP010000121.1:0-13775 GCA_043779205.1 Chthoniobacter sp.
GAGCGGCAAGTTCGCCAAGGACTGGGTCAACGAATACAAAGGCGGCTACAAGAAATACCACGCCCTCCTCAAGGCCGGCGAAAAGCACCCCATCGAAAAAACCGGCGCCAAGCTCCGCGCGCTCATGCCTTGGATTCAGAAAAAAAATCTCAAGGGCGCGCAGGCGGCTTACTGAGCCTCAGCAGTTACTTCCGCTGGCCCTAAATAGTCGGTCAGTTTGTAATAAATCCTCGGCCTTCTGGATTAAGAGAGCGAAGCTGGAAAGAAGGCGAAATTGCTTTCCCAATTGCACGCTGGCAGAATAGCTTTCCTCCAACGAACCCCTCTGAATGGCAAAAACCAAGGCGGCAAAACTTTCGGCGGCAGCATTAAATTACAAAACGAAGCGGCTCGTGGTGACCGTCGATGCCGTGACGCGAATTGTCTGCGCCCTAATCGACTGCGGCAAGCTGGTCCTGCCATTCATTTTCATCTACTACTGCGTGCGTGAGCTGGCTGGGAAATCGACGCAAATGGATATGGTGGTAAAAGCGGTAACGGATTTGAAAGCTGACAAAGCATTTGCCTATTTGTTCGGGATCGGCGGAGCCGCTTGGGGAATCGCCGAGCGAAAATTTCGGAAAAGAAAAACAGCCTCACTGGCCGCTCGATCCGCAAAGGCTGAGAAAATGCTTGATTCCAGACGATCCTCCAGTGGATTACCTTCCTCGGGTGACACTCGCCGGGATGACGCCCTATGAACGCTAATCAAATCTCAAACTGCATCGAAGTTGCGATCGGCTTCTTCGCCTTGGCATGCCTCTGGCATTTCGGATGGCGCCAACTCGCCATCGACGCTTTTCGCCAAGACCTCTTCGAGGCGCGAGATCGGCTGTTTGACATTGCCGCTCTGGGTGATGGTTCAGGATTTGGATTCGGCCACCCCGTTTATGGTGGCCTTCGTCGCCAGTTTAACGGGGCGATCAGATTCGCCCATCGGCTGAACATGATCCAGATCTGCGCATTTCTTGTTTGCCGACTCCTAATGGGGCCTCGGGTAAAATTCGATGAGTTGATTCAGCCTTTGGAAAAACAGCTTGAAGATGTCGATTGTGCCACCCAAGCGAAAATCTTGAAAGTTAAAGCCGAGTGGGATACTGCGACCCTGCGCTACCTGATGAGGACATCCCCGCTTTTTTATTTGGCCTTCGTCTTACTAGTCGTCCGGTATTTCGTGGTCGCGCTGGCGTGCTATCTGGCAAAAAAGGTCACCCTTCCGAAGCGAGGATTCCGCGGCGTTTCCGAGCAGATTTCCTGTACTGTCTGGCAGGATGTGGCGATGGTGGACTACGTTGAGCAAATTGAGGCTGACGCGCGCTTGGATCGCCACAGCCCGGCGGGTGCCTTGCCCGTGTAAATTCGTTCGCGCGGCAGTTTCTCTCGCTGGCGCGTTCAACGACCCAGTTCGATTCTGGTGCGTGCAAAACATGGCGGATGTGGTGGATGCGCGCATCTGCGCACTTGCAGCTTGCTGGGGATTCTGCGCTCCATTTTCCACGATGAAAACTGCACCACTCCTTTTCGCCCTCCTACTCGCCGCCAGCACGCCCGTGCAGGCCGAGCCCTCGCGCGTGTGGAAGCTTTGGGACGGTAAAGCGCCCGGCGATTTCACCGTGCCCGGCCCGGAACTGGTGACACCGCCCAAGCCGGGGGAGAATCCGCCGATCCTGCGGATCACGAACATCGCCGAGCCGCGACTGGAGATTTACGAACCGGCGGCGGACAAAAAGAACGGCGCGGCGGTCGTCATCGTGCCGGGCGGCGGCTTCGGCATTCTCGCGTCGGGACACGAGGGCGCGGACCTGGCGGAATGGTTTCGCGCCCGCGGCTTTGTGGCCGGCGTGCTCCAGCATCGCTGCCCGACGAACAAGCTGCCGAAGCCGTGGGAACTGCCCGCGCAGGATGCGCAGCGCGCGGTCAGCCTCGTGCGCCGACGGGCCGCCGAGCTGGGCGTGCAGCCGGATCGCGTGGGCCTTTTCGGCTTCTCCGCCGGCGGCCAGGTCGCGCTCATCGCCACGACGAATGACGACCAGCGCCTTTATCCCGCCGCCGATGAAACCGACGCGACGGGCTGCCGCCCGGACTTCCTCATGCTCTGCTACCCGTGGAAAATCCTCGCCGACAATTCGCTCACCGAACTCAAACCCGAGATCCGCATCACCGCGAAAACGCCGCCCACTTTCATCGCCCAGGCCAACGACGATCCCGGCTCGCTCGCCGAGGGCAGCACGCTCGCCTTCCTCGCGCTGCGCAAGGCGAAGGTCTCCGCCGAGTTGCACATCTACAGCACCGGCGGGCACGGCTTCGGCCTGATCCCCAACGCCACGCAGGCCCCCGGCGACTGGCCCGGCCGCGCCGAGCTGTGGCTGCGGGCGCGCAAGCTGATGCCCTGACAGATTTTGAGTCCACGAAAGGCACGAAAGGACACGAAATCGGGAAGCTTTTCGTGTCCTTTCGTGCCTGTCGTGGACCTCTCCATCCGGCCGAAACGCGGAGGCATGGACTTCCATTTCAAAAAATCGCGAAAGCCGCTCGCCGCGGCTGCCGCGTCGCGCTTTTCATAGCGCCGATGAATGCCTATCTCCTCGTCGCCCTCGGCAGCGCCCTCGGCGGTGTGCTGCGGTTCTGGCTCGCGGCGATGATGGGCGACAAACTCGGCGCGCCGCATCTCGGCACGGTCTTTGTGAATGTCAGCGGCTCGTTTGTCATCGGGTTCATCGCCGCGCTCGGGCCGATGCCGTGGAAGCAGCAACTCCTGATGGTCGGCATCCTCGGCGGCTACACCACCTTTTCGTCCTTCAGCCTCCAGACACTCGATCTCGCGCACGAAGGCCGCTGGGCGACAGCCGGCGCAAACGTCGTTCTTTCCGTCGTCCTCTCGCTCCTCGCCGTGGCGTTCGGGCACTTGTGCGGCGCGTTCGTGCAGCGCATTTTTCACCGCTGAAAAAGATGAACTCGCCGTCTGATTTTCACACCCGCCGGGCCGCGCGTCTCGCGCAGCTCCGGCTGGATGCGGCGGACTTCGAGGAAAAGTTTTCCCGCAGCTCCGGGCCGGGCGGGCAGCATGTGAACAAGGTCTCCACCGCCGTGCAGCTCCGCCATGTGCCGACCGGCGTGAGCGTGACCGTGCAGGACACGCGCTCGCAGTCCATGAACCGCCAGCTCGCGTGGGAGCGCCTGCTCGATGCCATCGAGCGGGCGCGGCGCGAGGAGCGCGCGGCGCGGCGGGCGGAGATCGAAAAAAAGCGGCGGCAGAACTCGAAGCGACCGCGCGGCGTGCAGCGGCGCATCCTCGATGACAAGAAGCGGCACTCGCAGGTGAAGAAGCTGCGGAGCAAGGACTGGTAAGGCGCGTTCCATTTTCAAACGCAGAGACGCGGAGGACGCAGAGGTTCAAACGTCACCTTTTTCCGAGAAACCAGATCTCCCCTCTGCGTCCTCTGCGCCTCCGCGTCTCTGCGTTAAAAAAACATCCGCGCTCGCCGCGAACCCGCGCCCCTGCTTCATTCCCGGCCCATGACCACCCGCGAAGGCACTTTCGACACGCATCAAAAGGCGCTCAAGATCAACCTCGACCCGCGCTTTTACGGCACCTTCGCCGAGATCGGCGCGGGACAGGAGGTGGTGCGGTGGTTTTTCCGCGTGGGCGGCGGGGCGGGGACGATCGCGAAGAGCATGTCGGCCTACGACATGACGGTGAGCGATGCCATCTACGGCGAGACCGAGCGCTACGTCTCGCGCCAGCGGCTCCAGGCGATGCTCGATCACGAGTACCAGCTCAACCTCGACCGGCTCAACGACACCCGCGGCGACAACACCGCGTTCTTCGCCTTCGCCGACACCGTGGTCGCGCGCAGCTTCAAAGGCGGCAACGAATGCCACGGCTGGATGGGCGTGAAATTCCAGGCGCATCCGCATGACGAGGCGAGCCAGATCATCGTCCACGTCCGCATGCAGGACGCCGAAGCTTCGCTCCAGCAGGAGGCGCTCGGCATCGTCGGCGTGAACCTGCTCTACGGCGCATTTTTTCTCCACCACGAGCCCGAGCAGCTCGTGGAGAGCCTGCTCGACAAACTCACCACGGGCCGCATCGAGATCGACCTCATCGATTTCAAGGGCATCGAATTCCGCTACGTGGACAACCGCCTCATGTCGCTCAAGCTCGTGCAGCTCGGCCTCAGCGGCGCGGCCATGTTTGGCCCGGATCGCGCGGTCCTCCAGCCGAGCGAGGCGCTGCATAATAAAGCCGTGCTCGTCGAGCGCGGCAGCTTCCGCCCGGTCACGCATGTCAATGTCGATATGCTCCAGGCCGCGCTGGAAAAATTCACCGCCGATCCCGCCGTCGCCGGCAAACCCATCCTCCCGCTCATGGAAATCACCATGCGCAACCTCCTCACCGACTGCACCGAGATCGACCGCCGCGACTTCCTCGCCCGCGCCGACCTCCTCTCCGCCTGCGGCTTCACCGTGCTCATCTCGGATTTTTTCGAGTACTACCGCCTCGCCGCCTACCTCGCGTGGCGCACGAAAGAGCGCGTCGGCATCGTCATGGGCGCGGCCAGCCTTATCGAGCTGTTCGAGGAGAAATACTACACGCAGCTCCCCGGCGGCATTCTCGAATCCTTCGGGCGCCTTTTCAAAAACGAGCTGACCGTCTTCGTCTATCCCCTGCGCCCGCACGAAAACGCCGAACTCACGACCGTGGAAACGCTCCAGGTCGCCCCGGAGCTGCGCAAGCTCTACGGCTACCTCACCGAGCGCCGCAGCTTTGTGCAGCTCGACAACTTCAAACCCGAATACCTCCCCATCTTCTCGCGCGACGTCCTCAAGCGCATCGCCGCCGGCGACAACGCCTGGGAGACGATGGTGCCGAAGGAGGTGGCGGAGCTGATTAAGAAGCGCGGCTTTTTCGGCTACGCGAAGGGACGGGTTGAGAGTTGAAAGTCGCGCGGTAAGAACGCCCGCCGTCACTCCCGTCTGATCCCAATTCCGCTAATTTGGCAAAATTCCGTAATTCCGTCCTGCCTTTCCCGGAACGGAGGAAACGGAATTACGGAATTTTGCCAAATTAGCGGAATGAACTTTTCGCAACTGCTGTAACAAGCGCGCCGCCCGCCCGAGCCACCCACGCGCAATCTAGCGCGGCTCTCAACTTTCAACTTTCAACTCTCAACCTCTCCAATGGCCTTCCTCGACTTTCACTTTTTCTCCGAAGCCCTCGGCCTGACCTGCGCGGCGCATGTGCTCATCCCGCAGCCGGTGGTAAAACAAATCGGCATGGCGGGTGGCGCGCGGCGGGAAAAATATCCCACGCTTTATTTGCTTCACGGACTTTCCGACGACCACACCATCTGGATGCGGCGCACGTCCATCGAGCGCTACGCGGCGGAGAAAAATATCGCCGTCGTCATGCCCGCCGTCGGGCGCAGCTTTTACCAGGACACCGCGGGCGGGGCGAAATACTGGACCTTCGTGAGCGAGGAGTTGCCCGCGCTGTGCGAGCAGTTTTTCCCGCTGGCGCGCGAGCGGGAACAGCGGTTTGCGGCGGGGCTCTCGATGGGCGGTTACGGCGCGCTGCGGCTCGGGCTCGCGTGCCCGGAGAAATTCGCCGCCGCCGCCAGCCTCTCCGGCGCGCTCGATCTCGCCCGCCGCCTGCGCGAGGCGGGCCGCGAGGGCGCGCTGATGAACCGCGCCGAATACACCGGCATCTTCGGCCCCGAGCTGCGCGGCGCGGGCACGGACGCCGACCTCTTTTTCCTCGCCGAAAAACTCGCCGCCTCGACCGCCCCGAAGCCCGCGCTCTACCTCGCCTGCGGCACCGAGGACCCGCTGCTCGGAGAGAGCCGCGCCTTTCGCGAGCACCTCGCCCACCTGCACCTCGACGCCACCTACCACGAAAGTCCCGGCGCACACGAATGGGCCTGCTGGGACGCGGAAATCCAGCGCGTGCTCGCGTGGCTGCCGCTAAGGGAATGATCTGGACGGGATTGACGGGATGAAACGGGATTGCCGAAAAGACTCCCCCGGCATCAATCTCAGAAATCCCATAAATCCCATCCAAAACTCCGCACCATGAAACTCAAATCCCTCTCCGCCCTTCTCGCCTTCCTCGGCTGCGCCTCCTTTGCCCAGGCCGATCCGCTGGCCGCCGGGGCCGCCGCGCCGGAAGTCAGCGCCGTCGATCAGGACGGCAAGACCGTGAACTTCAAAGACGTGTACGCGAAGGGCGCGACGCTCGTTTATTTCTATCCGAAAGCCGACACGCCGGGCTGCACCAAGGAGGCGTGCAGCATCCGCGACAGTTGGGGCGAGCTGTCGAAAAAAGGCATCCAGGTGCTCGGCGTGAGCGAGGACAAACCCGAGGCGCAGAAAAAATTCGCCGAGAAATACAAGCTGCCCCACACGCTCATCGCGGACAGCGACGGCGCTGTGGCGAAAGCGTTCGGCGTCCCGGTGGCGCTCGGTTTTGCCAAGCGGCAGAGCTTTCTCATCGCCGACGGCAAATGCGTCTGGAACCAGCTCAGCGCCTCGACGGAAAAACAGGCCGAGGACGTGCTGAAAGCCTTCGACGCGTTGCCGAAAAAGTAGCTTGGGCTTCAGCCCAAAGTCGGGTCCGTTTGGGCTGAAGCCCAAGCTACTTTCCGCGCCCGTGCCCGCCGAACCTTCTCCCGACCCCACACTCCCACCCGAGGACGCCGCCGCGCCCGAGCGCCGGCGGGTGAGCGTGAGCTTCGCCGATCTCCGCGACTTCGTGGCCATGAGCGAGGCCTTCACGCCGGAGGAGGTGGAGGAAACGATGAACGCTTTTCTCGAGGAAACCGTCCGCGGAATCGAGGTGCATGGCGGCACCGCCGACCACCTCGCCGGGACGAGCGTGACCGCGCTCTTTGGCGCTCCGCGCCCGGCGCGCGATCATGCGTGGAAGGCCATCCGCAGCGCCTGCGACCAGCGCGCTTTCCTGCGCGCGCGGCGCGAGGACTTTCACGCCAAAGGCAAGCTGCTGCCCGAGTGCAGCGTGGCCGTGCATACCGGCGAGATGGTGCTCGGCCACACCGGCCCCGGCGGGCGGCGCAGCTTCACCGCGCTCGGCCCGGCCATCACGCTCGCCGAGCGGCTGACCCGCGGCGCGCGGCCCGGCGAAGTGCTCGTGACCGGCGCGACGCTCACCGCCGCGCTCGCCGATTTGCCGGGCAACTGGCAGGTCGCCGACACCACCGAAAACGCGCCCGAGCCGCGCCTGACCGGCGACGCCGTGCCGCTGCCCGCCGACCTCCGCGGTCGCGTCGTCCTCGTCGGGCCAAACGTCGCGCTCTCGCCCGAGACGGCCACCTTCCGTTTTCGCTACCGCCACACCCTCCCGCGCCGCGGCGTGGAGCCGCCGCTCGCCGTGCTCGCCGTCGATCGCCCGGACCAGGCGGGCGCGCATCCGTACGCCGAGATTCACAATCTCGCGCTCACCTCGCAGGACCGCATCATCGGGCGCTACCACCTGCTCGAAGTCGTGGGCCGCGGCGGCATGGCCGAGGTCTGGCGCGCGCGCGACAACTCCGGCGCGGTCGTCGCCATCAAAATCCTCCGCGGCGGCATCGACGCCTCCGAGCACTCGCTCCGGCGGCTGAAACGCGAGGCCGTCATCATGCAGCGCCTCGCCCATCCGCATGTCTGCGGCATCCGCGAAATCGGCTTTCACGACGGCGTCACTTTCATCGCCATGGAGTTTGTGGAAGGCGCCACGCTTTCCGCCGTGCTCGCCGCCGCCGGGGATTCCACGAGCAAAAGCGGCGCACCGTCCGAGGTGAGCGCCGATCTTCCATCAGTCATCGCCCGCGCCGCCCGCGCGCGCCCCGGCACCGCCGCGCCCGATGAATCCGCGACCGTCGCGCGCCCCATTCCGAAAGGTGAGACCACCCTGCCCGTGCAGCAAAGCCTCGCCATTCTCATCCAGGTCTGCGCCGCCATCCACTACGCGCACGAGCACGGCGTCCTCCACCGCGACCTCAAGCCCGGCAACATCCTCATCCGCCCAAACGGCGAGCCCGTCGTCACCGACTTCGGCCTCGGAAAAATCCGCGACGCCGTGGACGACCGCTCGCTTTCGCTCGATGAGCAGGTGCTCGGCACCATCGAATACATGGCCCCCGAGCAGGCCCGCGCGAGCAAGGACGCCGACGAGCGCGCCGACGTCTATTCGCTCGGCGCAGTCCTTTACCAGATGCTCACCGGGCGGCGGCCCTTCATCTCCAGTGGCAGCCTCCTCACCGATCTCCAGCGCCTCCCCACGCACGAACCCGCGCCCCTCCGCGAGCACGCCCCGCAGCTCGACCCCGACCTCCAGACCATCGCCCTCAAAGCCCTCCGCAACGACCCCGCCGCCCGCTATCGCAACGCCGCCGCACTCCGCGAAGACCTCGAACGCTACCAGCGCGGCGAACCCATCCTCGCCCGCCCCGCCACGCTCGGGGAGATGCTGTGGAAAAGCCTGCGCCGGCTCGCGGGCGGAGAGCGCCGTTAGATTTGGAAAGCGCGGCGCAGCCGCGCTCGCCGAGGGATCGCAACCGTTTAAGAGCGGGTCTCGAAAATCGAAAGGTCAGCGCCGTAGGCGCGAAATGTTTATAGAAAAATCCGTATCGAAACAGGAAAGCTCCGTCAGGAGCGGCATGTGTGGTGGCGGTCGGGACACATGCCGCTCCCAAGGGAGCTGTGCCGATTCCATCCGGTCGTTTCTATAAACATGCCGCGCTTACGCGCTATTTCCGCTCACCCTCTAAGAATTCCCGCCGCGCCCGATGATCGTTGAACCGTTGCCAGCCGCCCGGCTTGCTGCTCATCCTCACGTCCCTTTTTCCACACCATGAAACGCCTCCTCCTCGTCCTCTCGCTCACCACCGCCGCGCTCGTCCACGCGGCTCCGCCGGAAACACTCGCGTTCAAAAAAGGCGAGCACATCGCCATCGTCGGCAATCAGCTCGCCGACCGCATGCAGCACAGCGCATGGCTGGAAACGCTGATCCACGCAAAGTTCCCGGCGCAGCAGCTCGTCTTCCGCAATCTCTCCGCCGCGGGCGACGAGGTCGCGACGTGGCATCGCTCGGAAAACTTTGGCACGCGCGAGGAATGGCTGACGTGGGAGCAGGCCGACACGGTTTTCGCGTTTTACGGATTCAACGAATCGTTCAAGGGCTACGAGGGCATTGAGCAATTCAAACAGAACCTCGACAAGTTTTTGCAAGACACCGCAAAGCAGAATTTCAGCGGCAAGGGCAGCGCGCGCGTCGTGCTCTTTTCGCCCATCGCGAATGAGAAACATCAGGACGCGAATTTCGCGGACCCGACGGCGAACAACACGAACCTGCAAAACTACACCGCCGCGATGGCCGAGGTGGCGAAGGCGAACGACGTGCAGTTCGTCGATCTCTTCACGCCCACGCAGCAGCTCTACAAGGACGCGGCGGCGCGCGGCCAGTCGCTGACCATCGACGGCATGCACCTCAGCGATGCGGGCGACAAGGCGCTCGCGCCGCTCGCTTTCAAGGCGCTCTTCGGCGAGGCCGCGCCGGCGGGCGACGCGGAAAAACTCCGCGCTGCCGTGCTCGACAAAAACTGGGAGTGGCACCAGCGCTACCGGACCATCGACGGCTACAACGTCTATGGCGGCCGCTCGCGCGAGAAGTACGCGCCGAAGGGCGCGGACGGCAAAGCGCTCGGCGACCCGATTTTCAACAACGCCGTGATGCAGCGCGAAATGCAGCAGCGCGAAGTGATGACGCAGAATCGCGACGCGCGCGTGTGGGCGGTCGCGGCGGGCGGCGATTTGAAAGTGGATGACAGCAACGTGCCGCCCGCGCTGCCCGTGGGCACAAACAAGCCCGGCGACAAGCCCGACCTTTCGTGGACTTATCCCGACGGCGAGGAGGCGATCAAAAAGATCAAGGTCAACGCGAACTGCACGGTCACCCTTTTCGCCGACGAGAAAAAATTCCCCGAACTCGCGAACCCCGTGCAGATGGCGTGGGACACGAAAGGCCGCCTCTGGGTCGCCGCGTGGAAGAACTATCCCGAGCGCGAACCGACGGGCAAAGACGGCGACAAGCTGCTCATTTTCGAGGACACCGACGGCGACGGCAAAGCGGACAAATGCACGACCTTCCTCGACGATCTCAACGCGCCGACCGGCTTCTCGTTTTACAAGGACGGCGTGCTCGTGATGCAGGCGCCGGATTTGTGGTTTGTGCCGATCGGCAAGGACGGCAAGGCGGGCAAAAAGGAGCGCGTGCTCATGGGCATGGACAGCGCGGACTCGCATCACACCACGAACGCGCTCAACCCCGATCCCGCGGGCGCGATTTATCCGAGCGACGGCGTCTTTCACCGCACGCAGGTCGAGACGGCGGGCGGCCCGATCCGGCACAGCGATGCCATCGCGTGGCGCTATGAGCCGCGCACGATGAAGATGGAAAAATACGCGCCCTACGGCCTCGTGAATCCGCACGGCAAAGTGTGGGACGCGTGGGGCAATGACATCCTCACAAACGCGACCAGCAACGGGAACTATTTCGGCCCGGCGATCAGCGGGCATCTCGACGAAGGCGACCATCCTGGGATCAAGGATTTCTGGAACCGCCCGTCGCGCCCGTGCCCCGGAACATGGATGATTTCGAGCCGGCATTTCCCCGACGACTGGCAGGGAAATTTTCTCAACTGCAACGTCATCAGCGACCAGTGCATCTACCGCGTGAAGGTCTCGCAGGACGGCTCGGGATTGAAGGGCGAGACGATTGAAAAGCTGGTGTACGCCGAGCCCGCGGATCTGCCGCAGTTTCGTCCAATCTGCGTCGATGTGGGGCCGGACGGCGCGATCTATTTCTGCGATTGGAGCCAGACGATCATCGGGCATTTGCAGCACCACCTGCGCGATCCGAACCGCGACCACGACCACGGGCGCATTTACAAAATCACCTACAACGGACGCGAGCTGCTCAAGCCCGTGAAGATTGATGGGCAGCCGATTCCCGCGCTGCTCGATGTTTTGAAGGAACCCGAAAACGACACGCGCACGCTCGCGAAAGTCGAACTTGGAAAGCACGACAGCGCCGAGGTCGTCGCCGCCGTGAAGAAGTGGGCCGCGGCGCTCGACAAGACCGACAAAAACTACGCGCACAATCTGACCGAAGCGCTGTGGGTCTGCCAGTGGCACAACTTCGTGGATGCCGACCTGCTCAAGCAGGTGCTCGCCTCACCCGAGCCGCAGGCGCGCGCCGCCGCGGTGAAAGTCCTCTGCTACCAGCGCGACCGCGTGCCCGAGGCGCTCAGCTTTTTGAAAACGGCCGCCGCCGACGCCGACCTGCGCGTGCGCCTGCAAGCGGTGCGCGCCGCGAGTTTCTTCCGCCAATGGGAGGCCGGCGATGTGGCGCTCGCCGCGCTGAAACTCCCGACCGACTACTACCTCGACTACACGCTCAAGGAGACCATGCGGCAGCTCGAACCGTGGTGGAAAAAAGCCATCGCCGAAGGCCATCCGCTCGCCGCCGACAATCCGGCGGGGATCAACTTCGTCCTCGGCACCGTGAGCACCGCCGACCTCGCGAAGCTGCCGAAATCGCCGGTCGTCTATACTGCGATGCTCACCCGTACCGACGTTCCGCAACCGCAGCGCATCGAGGCGCTCAGCGAACTCGCGAAGCTCAATAAAACGACGGAAGTGGCAGCCCTGCTCGGCGCGCTCGAACCCATGATGGCGAAAGGTGGAAAGGCCGTGGAAGACCTCTGCCGGCTGCTCCTGCTTCAGCCGCTCGCCGATCTCAAAACATCGCGCCCCGCGCTCGCGAAACTCGCCGCGCCCGGCTCCGCCGACTTCGTCCGCCAGAGTGCGCGCGCCGCGCTCATCGCGGTCGATGGCTCGGTCAACGGCGCGTGGACCGAAGCCGTGAAATCAACCGCTGCGCTCACCGATTTCCTCAACGCGCTACCGCTCGTCCCGGATCCCGCGCTGCGCGCCACGGCGTTTGAAAAAGTGCAGCCGCTCCTCACCGCATTCCCCGCGGAATTGGAAGCCGCGATCAAAGGCACGCATAGCGCCGAAGGGCGCTTCGTCCGCATCGAACTTCCGCGCCGCGGCACGCTCACGCTCGCCGAAGTGCAGGTCTTTGTGGATGGCCGCAACATCGCCGGCACGGGCCTCGCGAAGCAGTCCAGCACCTCGAACAGCGGCGACGCGCAGCGCGCCGTGGACGGGAATACCGACGGCGCGTTCAACTCCGGCACGGAGACGCACAGCGTCGAAAACGAGGATCATCCGTGGTGGGAACTCGACCTCAAAACCGCGCGGCCCATCGAAGCCATCGTCGTCTGGAACCGCACCGAAAACGGCGGCTCCTACATCAAGCGGCTCGACGGCTTCGACCTCACCGTGCTCGATTCCGAAAGGCGCGAAGTTTTCAAAAAAACCGGGAATCCGGCGCCCGCGGAATCCGCTCGCATCGAGCTGCAAGGCGACCCCGCCGGGACAGTTCGCCGCGCCGCCATCCGCGCGCTCACCAGCCTGGGCAAAGACCCGCAGGGCGTCTTCACCGCGCTAGTCGGGCTCATCAAAAAGAACGAGCAGCCCGTCGCCGCCGCGCAGGGCATCATGCAGTTGCCGCGTGCAGCGTGGGCGAAAGATCAGGCCGGGCCGGCCGTCACCGCGCTCGTGGCGTGGGCCGGCGGCGTGCCCGCCGCCAGCCGCACCGCGCAGGATTATATCGAGACCGTGCAGGTCGCGAACGAGCTTTCCGCCTTGCTTCCCGCGGCTGAGGCAGCGGCGGCGCGCAAAGCTTTGCGCGAGCTGAGCGTCAGCGTTTACGTCATCAAAACCATCCGCGAGCAAATGCGCTACGACACCCCGCGGATCGTCGTCGAAGCCGGGAAGCCGTTTGAAATCATCCTGCAAAACATGGACGCGATGGGCCACAACCTCGTCGTCGTGAAACCCGGCACGAAGGAAAAAGTCGGCACCGCATCCGCCACGATGACGCCCGACAAGCTCGACAGCGAAGGTCGCGCTTTCCTGCCAAAGTCCGCGGACATCATCGCCGCCACCAAGCTCGTCGAGCCCGATCAAAAAGTGTCCCTCAAACTCACCGCCCCGACCGAAGAGGGCGAATACGAATACGTCTGCACCGTGCCCGGCCACTTCGCGATTATGAACGGCAAGCTCATCGTCACGAAGGACGTGGACGCCTACCTCGCCGCCCACCCGGCTGCGGCGCTCCAGTAGGGCGTCGGCCAAAAATCATTTCCCGGCGGCGGTGCGAAACGTGGCGAAGCGAGCGCCCGTCGGCGAAGCCGACAGCTTCGCCCGCAGTCGCGCACGCCGCCCGCTTGTCGTCGCTGGCGAATCCTGCGACAAATCCCGGCCATGCCTGAACCCATCTACGATCTCATCGTCATCGGCGGCGGTCCCGCCGGCACTTGCGGCGCGGTCACGGCGGCGGCCTTTGGAAAAAAGGTCGCCGTCATCGAGCAGGCGGGCGTGCTCGGCGGCGCGGGCATCAATACCGGCACCATCCCGAGCAAGACCCTGCGCGAAAGCGCGCTCCTGCTTTCCGGCTGGCAGGCGCGCAAACTCCTCGGCGTTTCCGTCTCCCGCCAGGTCGAGGCCAAGCTCACCGACTTCATGTTTCACGAGCGCCACGTCACCGCCGTCGCGCGCCGCGAAATCGAGGCCCGCTTTCACCAAAACCACGTCGAAAAATTCTGGG
>JAYWEP010000122.1:0-3935 GCA_043779205.1 Chthoniobacter sp.
GCGCTGCTGTAGGGGAAGCTGACAGCTTCCCCTACAGCAGCGCGCTTTTTTCTTAGAGGGCGTCGCAAAAAGCGCACGTTGCTGTAGGGGAAGCTGGCAGCTTCCCCTACAGCAACGCGCTTTTTTAGACGCCCTCTTAGACACCCGGCAAGCTGAGGTGACCCAGGGCGAGCAGGCCGTAGAAGGTGTATTCGGCGTCGAGGTGGTCGTCGGCCCAGTGGCCGTGAAAGCCGCCCTCGGCGCTCCAGAGCGTGTCGATGAAATCGAGGCAGCGCTCGCGGATGGGCTCTGGCACAGGCTTTTCGAGGCACGCGAGCGCGTGGAGCGTGGTCGCGGTCGAGAGCAGGTCGGGGAGCGGCGCGGCGGGCATGGCGCGGAAACCGCCGACCGGGTGCGCCTGCGCGAGCAGCCAGTCGCCGACGCGGGGATGGATGGGCAGGCCGAGCTGATGGAGCAGCGTGACGGCGGCGGCCGTGGCGTTCGTCGAGCCGATGCGGAGGCCGCGCGCATTGGCCCACGCGCCGTCGGGGGTTTCGAGAAATTTCAGGCACTGCACCATGCGCAGCGGCTCCGGCAGCTCCCCTCGCAAATCCTGATACGCGCCGAGCGCGACGAAGCAGCCGTAGGCATTGCCATGCTCCGCGCCGGCGTCGCCATCATAGCCGCCATCGCGCGCGCGAAAGCCTTCAATCCGCGCGAGCACGGACGCGGCAAGACCCGCGGGCATTTTCTCGAAACCCACCGCCGCCCAGCACCGCGCGAGCGCGCCGAGATGCACGAAGTCGAGCGCCGCGCCGTCGCCGAACGCGCGCAGCCACGCCTCGACGCGCCCGACCGGCATCTCCGCCTGCATCGCCTGCAAGCCCGCGAGCGCGAAGATCGTGTAGTACAAATCCGCCCGCCCCTCGCGATCCAGCCCGCCACCTTCTTCCGCAAACTGCCGCGCAAAAAACCCGCGCACCAGCTCCGTCGAATCCCCGAGCAGCTTCGGCGCGAGCCGCGCGACCTGGAGCATTTCGAGGCGCAGGCTGCGGGAGGTGAAAGCGGCGGACATGCGCGCAGCTTTCCGCGTCGCCGCAAACGCGGGCAAGTGCAATCCGACGCCCCGGAGCGCGCCGGGACGGATCATCTTCTCAAGCCGTGGCGGACGCGGAGGACGGGGGCACGGGAGAAACCATCCGCTCGTAAATTTCCGCGAGCGGCAATTCCGTGCCGATGCCGGCGAGCGGGATAACGGCCCCGAGGCCGGAGAAGACTTCGCGGGTGAAGCCGGTGGCGGCACGCCGGTAGGCGATGACGAGCGGGCGTTCGCTTTCGACGAGGAGATAGACTTCGAGGGAGGGCAGTGCGCAATAGGCGTCGAGCTTTTCGCCCTCGTCGGTCCGGCGCGTGGATTCAGAGAGGACTTCGATGACGACGACCGGATGATCCTGCCAGGAGTCATCGGACGGGTTGGGCAGACAGGTGACCTGCACGTCGGGGTAGTAAAAGCGCAGCCCGGTGGGCAGGCGCAGGCGCACCTTGGTGTCGCTGTTGTACGGGCGGCACGGTTGGCCGCGCAGGCCGGCGTGGAGTGCGGCGAAAATGTTGCCGGCGATTTCGTTGTGGACGTTGCGCGCGCCGGCCATCGCGTGGACGGCCCCGGCGAGGTATTCGTGCTTCACTTCGGAGTGGAGTTCGCCCTCGATGTAATCTGCGGGCGAGATGAGGAAATCGCGGGAGAGCTGGGCGGTCATGGGCGCAGGGTATCACCGCGCACGTTCGCGGCAAGCGGCGGTCGCCTCACTTGGCGAAGATGATTTTCCCGTCTGCGGCGTCGGCGGTGATGGTGTCGCCTTCGCCGAAACGGCCGGCGAGGATTTCCATCGAGAGGGGATCGAGGAGCGCGCGCTGAATGGCGCGTTTGAGGGGGCGCGCGCCATAGACGGGATCGTAGCCTTCGTGGGCGAGATGGTGTTTGGCGGCGCCGGTGAGGTGGAGGGTGATCTTTTGCGCGGCGAGACGTTTGACCAATCGCGCGACTTGGATCTCGACGATGTGGGTGAGGTCCGCGTCGGTGAGCCGGTCGAAGATGATGGTCTCATCGACGCGGTTGAGGAACTCGGGGCGGAAGTGCGCGCGGAGGGAATCGAGGACGCGGGCTTCGCGCTGCTCGGGGTTGTCGGTGGCGTCGAGGATGTGTTGCGAGCCGAGGTTGCTCGTCATGATGAGGACGGTGTTTTTGAAATCGACGGTGCGGCCCTGGCCGTCGGTGATGCGGCCGTCGTCGAGGACTTGGAGGAGGACGTTGAAGACATCGTGGTGGGCTTTTTCGATCTCGTCGAAAAGGACGACGCTGTACGGCTTGCGGCGCACGGCTTCGCTGAGCTGGCCGCCTTCCTCAAAGCCGACGTAGCCGGGGGGCGCGCCGATGAGCCGGGCGACGCTGTGCTTTTCCATGTACTCGCTCATGTCGATGCGGATCATGGCGTGCTCGTTGTCGAAAAGGAATTCGGCGAGTGCGCGGGCGAGTTCGGTTTTGCCGACGCCGGTGGGGCCGAGGAAAATGAACGAACCCATCGGGCGGTTCTCGTCCTGCAAACCGGCGCGGGCGCGGCGGACGGCGTTGGCGACGGCGTGAATGGCGGGCTTCTGGCCGATGACGCGCGCGGCGAGGCGGTCTTCCATTTTGATGAGCTTATCGCGCTCGCCTTCGCGCAAATTGGTCACGGGAATGCCGGTCCACGCGCTGACGACTTTGGCGATGTCCTCCTCGGTGACTTCCTCATTGAGCATCGGCGTGCCGCTGCGCTGCATCTAGGCGAGCTTGGCGTTGTGCGCCTCGATCTCGCGCTGCGCGGCGGGGATGTGGCCGTACTGGATTTCGCTGGCCTCGGTGAGGTCGCCGGTGCGCTGCGCGCGTTCGAGGTCGATGCGGAGCTGCTCGAGCTGCTCCTGGAGTTTGCGCTGCTCGTCGATGACCTTCTTTTCGTTCTGCCACTGCGCCTTGAGCTGGCTGCTTTTGGCGCGCGAATCGGCGAGGTCGCGTTCGAGTTTTCCGAGGCGCTCTTTGCTCACGGCGTCCTTCTCTTTTTTCAAAGCCTGCCGTTCCATCTCGCGCTGCATGATCTCGCGTTCGAGTTCGTCGATCTCGGTGGGCATGGACTCGATCTCGATCTTCAGCCGACTGGAGGCTTCATCCATGAGATCGACGGCTTTGTCCGGCAGAAAGCGGTCGCTGATGTAGCGGTGCGAAAGCGTGGCCGCGGCGACGAGCGCGGCGTCCTGGATGCGCACGCCGTGGTGGACTTCGTAGCGTTCCTTCAGCCCGCGCAGAATGGCGATGGTGTCCTCGACACTCGGCTCATCGACCTGCACGGGCTGGAACCGGCGCTCCAGCGCGGCGTCCTTTTCGATGTATTTGCGGTACTCATCGAGCGTGGTCGCGCCGATGGTGCGCAGCTCGCCGCGGGCGAGCTGGGGCTTGAGCATGTTGCTCGCATCGACCGCGCCTTCGCTCGCGCCCGCGCCGACGATGGTGTGCAGCTCATCAATGAAAAGAATGATCTCGCCCTGCGAGTCCGTGACCTCTTTCAAGAACGCCTTGAGCCGGTCCTCGAATTCACCGCGGAACTTCGCGCCCGCGATCATCGAGCCGATGTCCATGGAGATGACCTTTTTGTTTTTCAACGACTCCGGCACATCGCCGCTCACGATGCGCCGCGCGAGCCCTTCGACGATCGCGGTCTTGCCCACGCCCGGCTCGCCGATGAGCACCGGATTGTTTTTCGTACGGCGGCAGAGGATCTGGACCAAGCGCTCCAGTTCATAGTCCCGCCCGATGAGCGGATCCATGGAGCCATCCATTGCATTCTGCGTCAGATCGCGGCTGAACTCCGCCAGCAGCGAACTTTCCTTCGGCCGGTTGGACGACATCTTCTCCGAAGACGATCGCG
>JAYWEP010000123.1:0-11798 GCA_043779205.1 Chthoniobacter sp.
TCGGGTCTATGTCGTTTGCGTTTCATGGTGAGAGTTTGGCGGCGCTGACGCGCCGCCAACTCTCATAGCGCCTGGATCAACTTTTGGGGAGCAGGCCAGTTTGGTCGGAGAATTGAATGGATACCGGGTCGCGCTGCCGTAATCGCCGGAAATAAGACCGAGACCACTCGGTGGTGTGAAGTCCAGACTCCAAAATACGCCTGGCGCACCGGAGTAATTTATATGCACTCCGCTTGTAACGGTTCCGCTGATCGAAAAGTTGTTCAGCACGATCGTTTGCCCCTGCCCGATATAATCTCCCGCCTGGCTGGACATATAAATCCCCGTCGGAGCATTTCCGAGCGCGCTGGCGAAAGGAAGCAGCCGGTTGCGCTGGTCTGACGTGAGTTGAATCGCATTGCGAATTTGCGCCGCCGTCGCGGTTGCCGTCGTGGTGTCGAAGCTGACCTGGCCGAAAAGCGCCGGCGTCGCTCCCTCGGAGTGCTGCTCGAAACTCGCGGCAAATTGCTGCACCGTTCCGCCCGTGCCATAGACTAGGTTGGTCACATTGAATTGCCCGGTGAGGGTATTGGAGCCGCGGCCCGCACCCGAGATACTGAGTCCGGGACTGCCCGCATTTTGAAAAGGGAACCGCATTGCACCCGTGTACGTGCCGAGCGTAAGCGGCACATTGCCGGGTGCGGAAAAGTCCAGGTTCCAGTTGTCGTTGCCGGTAAAAGACAGGGAGATTCCGTTGTCGTAGTTGCTCCTGGCCGTGAAATGCCCATCGATCGGGCTGAAATTTTGTGTCAACCCCTGTCCAATGTAATCGCCCGGCTGGCTCTGGAAGTCCAGAAATGTGCCGATACCGCGCGCCGACTCGTTCACGCCGCCCAACCAGAGCGCCGCGAAAAATGCCGCACGCCAGAGCACCACGCTGTTCCGTAAACTATTTATCTTCATAGCTTGGGATATTCATAAATCTGCGGAAATCAGGCAAGGCATATTCTATTACGGACGCATCCGCTGCGCCAGTTTCATCTGCGGATGCTGCTCGCGCTGGGCGTGAATGTAGGTGGCGACCCATTCGGCGAGGCGCTGGCCGAGGAGGCGGCAGGCGGCTTCGTCGGCATCGCCGCGGGGCTCTTTGGCGACGACGGCGCCGTAGTGGAGCGTGAGCATTTTCGACGCGTAATCGGTGACGCCGAAGACGAGGAAGCCGAAGTTCATCAGCACCGTGAGGAGGGACTGGCAGGCCAGCTCCATGCCGCCGCCCCAGCCGCCGGCGGAGGAAAAGGCGCAGGCGATTTTCCCGTCGATGCGCATCCAGTGCGGGCGCATGGTGTCGTCCCAGAAGCGTTTCATTTTCCACGAGAGGAGGCCCATGTTGGTGGGGCTGCCGACGGCGAGGCCATCGCACCAGAGCACGTCGTCGGCGGTGGCTTCATCGAGCGAGCGCAGGCGGACTTCGGTGCCGGGGATCAGGGCTGCGCCTTCGCCGACGAGCCGGGCCATTTTGGCGACGTTGCCGGAGGCGGAGTCGTAGAGGACGAGGATGCGGTTCATGGGCAGGGCGATGTCGTAGCCGCATCGCCCCGAGGTGGGGAGTGAAAAGCGCGTTCGGGATTGGACGCCGGGCGCGGCGCTGTGCTAAAGGCGGCGCATGAACATCCTCCTCGCTGGCACAAAAAAGGGACTCTTCATTTTCAGCAGCGCGGACCGGACGCGATGGGAAATGCGCGGGCCGTTTATCCGCGGGAAGGAAATCCATCACGCGATTCGCGATCCGCGCACGGGGCGCATTTTCGCGACGGCGAATGACCTGTGGTTTGGCTCGGAGATCGTCTGGTCGGACGACCTCGGGGAGACGTGGACGACGGCGAAGCGCAGTCCCGCGTTCGCGGAAAGCTCGGGGCTGAAACTGGAGCGCATCTGGCACCTCGAAGCGGGCCGCGCGTCGGAGCCGGGCGTGGTCTATGCGGGGGTCGCGCCCGCCGCGCTTTTCCGCAGCGCGGACGCGGGCGAAACGTGGAGCGAAGTGAGCAGGCTGACCGCGCATCCGACACGCGAGCGCTGGCATCCGGGGGCGGGCGGCTTGTGCCTGCATTCCATCCAGCTCGATGCGGCGAATCCGCTGCGGATGTATGTCGGCATCTCGGCGGTCGGCGTGTTTCGCACGGACGATGGCGGCGCGACGTGGCAGACGATGAACCGCGGGACGCGCGCGGAGTTTCAGCCGGAGAAATATCCCGAGTACGGCCAGTGCGTGCATAAGCTGCTCATGGCCGCGGGCGGCGGCGGCGTGCTCTTTCAGCAGAACCACTGCGGCGTTTATCGCAGCACGGATGCGGGGGCGAGCTGGGAGGAGATCACCGCGGGGCTGCCGAGCGATTTCGGATTTCCGCTGGGCGTGCATCCGCGCGATGCGCAGACGATCTACGTGCTGCCGCTGCAAGGCGCGGAATTCCGCTGCCCGCCGGACGGAAAGCTCCGCGTCTTCCGCACGCGCGACGGCGGGCGCACCTGGCAGGCGCTGACCGAGGGGCTGCCGCAAAATGACGCCTTCGCCAGCGTGCTGCGCGAAGGCCTGGCGGTGGATGCGGGCGATCCCGCGGGGATCTATTTCGGCACGAACACGGGGAAGATTTTCTCCTCGATCGACGAAGGCGAGACGTGGCGGCTGCTCGCGGACAATTTGCCGCCGGTGTCCTCCGTCTCGGTGGGGTGAGGTAAAGGCGCGGCCGCCCTCCTGGTCTTCAGTAGTGGCTCAGTTTGGCCGTAGCGTCGGCTCTATGAGCCGAGGGAGAGCGGCGGCCTTTTGCAAGAAAGATCGGCTCATAGAGCCGACGCTACAGCCGCGGCTCGCCACACTGAGCCACTACCTCGTCTTCAGTTGTCGCAATGCTCCGCGAGGCACTTGCGCAGCCGGTCGAGGTCGATGCCCCATTCCTTGAGCCGCGCGGCGGCGCGCTCGGTCAGGACATCGCGACTGAGCAGGCATTCGAGGACTTCGCACAGGCCGGGGCGCTCACCTTCATCCCCGGTGGGCGGCACGTAGCCGGCGGGATAAGCCGCGGCGGTGAGCGTTTGCTCCCGCTCAAAGCGGGTGCCGCGGAAGGTCGCGCCCTGCGCGCGCACCCGCAGCGTGTACAGGCCGGAGAGCGTCATCGGCAGTTCGCCTTCGAACTGCCCCGGATGGATCTCAGTCAGGGCCACCGTCTCCGCCGACTGGTCCGGCAGCACCGCCTCGGCCCAGACCGTCGCGCGGTTTTCCACCGGCACATCGTACTCGCGCAATGAGGCGCGCAGCGTGATGGCGTCGCCGACGTAGCTGCCGCTTTGCTCGGCGCTCGCCTTGAACTGCAAGTCCGTCTGCGCATGGATGACGAGATCGTAAGGCACCACTCCCTGGCGCAGCGTCCGCGCGAGTTGCGGGTCGCGCTCGCCGAGTTGTTTGAGCAGGCGGGGCAGCGCGGCCTCCGCTTTTCTCCCAAGGCGCAGGACCACCTGCCACTGCCCGGCGTGGCTGCCGAAAGGATCCGCCGTCACCGCGGGCAGTCCGCAGCGGTAGTAGCAGACGCCTTTTTCCCGCACAAAAAGAACCGGCCCGGAGCCCGACGACGCCGGCCCGATGCGCGTGCCATCGGGCGCGAGCAGGGAGAACTCGAGGAGCGGCGCGAGCGGACTGAGGACGATGACATCGATCCCGATGTCCGCCTCGGTGACTTGAAATGGAATCCGATGCTCGCCGCCGAGCGGCAGGTCGTTGCGCGGATCGAGGATGACGTTGGCATTGGTCATGCCCGCGAGGATCTGGATGAAATATTTGCTCAGCCGCGCGGACTGGTCGGGCGTGATCGAGCCGGTGACGAGCAGGTAGCCGGCGTGCGCCTGGGTGAGCTGGCGCAAGGCATCCGTGCTGATGTTGTAAGGCGTGCCGAGGCCGATGGCGAAGGTGCTGGCGGTGATGCTGGAGCCGACGGCGCTGAGCAGCGGCGCCCGGTTTTCCACGCCGTCGGTCAGCACGAGCATCGCTTTGACGGCATACGGCGGCGTGGCCGCCGCGGCGTCCAAAGCGGCTTTGCCTTGCACGACGCCCGCGCCGATCGAGGTCTCGCCCGCAGGGTCGAGCTCGTTGCCATTGGCATGGCCGAGTGCCGTGAGCCGGCCCGCGCCGATGGTCTCCGGTCCCACGTCGGTCACGGGCATGAGCTGCTGCGCCGTGCCATCGAAACGCACCATCCCAAGCCCGTCGCCCGGCCGCATGAGCCCGATGAAAATGTTCACGGCCTCGCGCAATTTCTGCACCTTCATCGTCCCGTCGCCCGCCTCCTCCGCCATGCTGCCGGAGTGATCGAGCACGAGGGTGATCGCCGTTTTGGGCCGCGCGATGGTGTTGGCGTGAATGTTCACCGTCCACGTATGGAGCGTCGTCGTGCCGCGCCGCGCGCGCACCGTGACCGTGCCGTTCGCCATCGCGCCCGCAGTCGTGGAGGTGTAGGAAAGCCAGAGCCTGCCGAAGCTGACGGACGTGTATTCGTCGGGCTGGACGAGCATCGTGGTGCCCAGCGGCGTGCCGAAGCCGCCCGTCGGCCCGGCGGTGATCTCGAAGGTCAGATCCTGGCAAAGATGCGCCTCGAGCACGAGCGCGCGATACGTGGTGACGCCGACCCCGCCGACGCCTGCCGGCACGTTTTGGAAACTGATGCTCGGCGTGGTGAGGTTGAAAGTTTCCACCGGCAGCAACGGCTGGATCATGCTGCGGATGACGCCCGCGCAGACCGGGCAAAACGCCGCGGAGAGCGTCCGCATCTTGCAGTCCGGCAGCGGGCTGAAGTAGCCGCAGTTCACGTAGCGCGCGCCGCCGTAAGCTCCCACTGCGCCCGCGGGTGGCGCTGTCGCAGGTGGCGTGCAACTCGCGCAGCCGGCCACGCACGAACTCGGCAGCGGCGTCGCCGCTTTGATCAAAGCGCGCCATTTGATCGTCGCCCGGTTGGTGTTCGCGGTGACATTGGGCTCTCCCGGTTCCCCGGACGCCGTCTGCGAGCCGCCGTATTCGTCCGCCAGCTCAAACGCGGTGTGGCCGATTTCGTGAAGCGCGATGTCCCCGGCCTGCGGGTCCAGCGTGCAGGTCGCCACCTCGCCGCCGCCGCCGCCGTAAATCGTGCTGTTGATGATGACGATGGTGACATCGAGCGCCGGGACGCGGGCCACCGCATCGGCTTTCGCCCGCGCGGAATCCACGGCGCACAGCCGATGCACGCGCCCCACCGTGCTGTTGCTGCAAAAGGCCGCATCGTAATAAGTCCGCGGGGCCGCACCGCTCGGCGTCGTCCCCTCGGGGTCCGGGCAATCGAGCGGATCATCCGCGCCGCTGTCGGTCGAAACCACGTCGATGCGGTGGACATTGATCCCGCACCACAGCTCGTGGTACGGAGCCGTCGCATACATCTTGTCGAGAAACGCGCGGACATCGTCGTGGTATTTCGTCAGCTCGCCCGCCTGGTAGCCGTCGCCGAGGACCACCACATTCCAGCGCGCCGCATCCGGCCCGTGATCCACGATCTTCGTCGTCGCCCCGATGTATCCATCCATCGCGCTCATGGCTGACCTCCGATCTCGCCGGGATTGATGTCGAATTTCGCGAGCTCCCCGCACGGCTTGTGACGCAGGAGCGCCTCGGCGGAAATCGGATGCCCCATCACCACCACCGTGGCCCCTTCGTCGAGATCCGGCAGCAGCACCTCGAAGCGGCCTTTGACCTCGCGCAGCTTCGTCCGCACGAGCGGTTTGCCTTCGGGATAAATCTCCGCCGAATCGCGGATCGCGTCGGGCAGCAGGCGATGAAAGAGACATTTGCCGCGCTTGTCCCGCAGCTCCACCCAATAGCCCGAGGACTTCCTGTCCGGGCAGGGCGTGAGACTCGGCGGCGTCAGTTTTTCCACGCGCATCTGCCGGACCAGCTCGATCCGGCTGCCTTCGTATTGAAAGGTCAGGCGCAAGGTCCGTCGCGATAGCGGTTGCGGAGACGGTCGCGTTTCGACACCGCCGCCGGGTTTGATTTTCCGTGTTTTATTGCTCATGGGTTTCCTCCTCCGGCCACGATGGATAAGCGACGGCATTTCATAGGGGCGATGTTTAGGGGTGAGGTCCGAAAGCGTTACGCCGCCGGACACTCGAAAGATCAAAAAAACGTCCGCAGCGCAACCCGAATCTTCGGCCTTGAATCACTGCGTCTTGGTTTCCGGGAGCTTGAAACCTATGTACGTTCCGGCGCTGATCCCCAGCAGCCCGAGCATCGTCGCGCTGAACTGCGGCATCGCCAGGTCATTGTACACATTCCAGACAAACATAATCCCCAGCACCAGCGTCCAGACAAACATCTGGAACCGGTGAAAGCTAATCAGGTTATTCTCGGCCAGCAGGTCGTACATCACCCCCTTCCACTGCGGCCACGCGAAGTAGGCCGTCTGCCATTTGTAATTCGCCAGCCTTTCCCGGACCTCGTTCTGCTGCCGCTCATTCTCTTCCAAAACCTGTTTGTCCGTCGAAGCCAGGAGCGCGCGCGCCTTTTGCAAAGCCTCCAGTTCCTTGACGGTATCCAGGCGCAGTTTGTTTAACTCTTCGACCACCTCCAAATGCGGCTTGGTCACATCCACCGTCGGCTCATTACCCGAGGTGCCGCCCGACACCGGCTTGCCCGCATCCACAAAGGCCGCCCCCAGCGCCGTGCCCGCACTGATGCCAATGAGACCTAAGACCGAGGTATTGAGCGTGTCCATGTCGCCCGTGACGATCCAAAGAAAAGAGTAAGAGGCAATGACGAGGAAGAACCAGAACGCCATCTGCGCCCGCGCCAGGCTGTACGGCCGCAACCCATCCGGGCGGCGCGGAGCCGTGGCATCGCGGATGATGTGCGTATGGCAGGCCAGCGAGAGAAAGGCCAGCAGCGCCCCGAGGATAATGACCACGCCGAATCCCGTGCGGTAGGGGATGACCGTGAGATAGAACCGCTCCTGCTCTTTCTTCCCGTCTGCTTTCAAAATGGAGTCCATCTCCTCCCCGTTATCGAACCCGAGGGACACGACGACCCGCCGCTGCAGCACCGGCTGACTCAGGATGTGCGACCAGGCGGCTTTCGATTCCTCCGTGCGGGCGAGGGTGAAACCGACCGTGGTCACGGTGTTCCTGAACCATCCGTTCCGGCCTTCGCGCTCCTCCACTTTGTAGTCCGGCCATTCGTAGCCATAGTTCGGGTGGACCCCCGCGAGCGGGAGATGATCCACGTAGGGAACGAGGTCTTTGATCTCATGCTTGGCCGGCAGCCGGCCCTTCGCCTTCAGCTCACTGAGCCAGCGATCCAGATTGTAGGCATCGAGATAGATGTCATCGCTTCTCTGCGCATACTGCATGGGCTTGTCCCGGCTCTGGCCGTCCGCACCGTGCCGGGCCACCAGGTACACCGCCGGCGGAATGGGCGACACCCGCGCGATTTGTTTCAGGTATCTGGGATAGGTGTCTTCCAAAAGCAGCCGGTTCAGCCGCGCGATGTCCCCGTCCTGCGAATACTGCGCATGCTGCGCAAGTCTCAGGGTCTCGGGAGACAGTTTCACGCCGGTGAAGGACTCCTCGTCATACAGCAATCTTCCCGCGATGATTTCGTTCAGCCCTGTCACGAGCACGGATTTTTGCTCCTTGTCGGCCTTCGCATCTTTCAGCACTTGTTGATCCTTCTCGGAAAACTGCGCCCACAGAAAACGGGAAAGCACCGGAGCATCCGGCGCGGACAGTTCCTTGACGAATCGGGGGACATCCTTGAGTTCGTCCGGAATGACGATGGAGGAGTTCGGGTCGTCTGCGGCGAAACCCGAAAGGCCAAAAACCAAAGGCCATAGGAAGACCAGTAACAGGCGGCAGTTCCTGGCGGACTGCAGGACTTGTTGCCAAAGCGGGACTTTGGACGCGCGGATCAGGATGCAATGTTTCATGGGTCAAACCTCGGTAACTGCGACGCATGCGGGCATACGCGGTTTCCCCCCTGCGGTGCAAGCAGAATAACTTGCGCCGGACGTCAGTTGCCCAGCGGCGTCTCGGCGGTGTGCTGCGGACTGGCGGGCACCTGGAAAGCGGCGACCGCATCGGGGTGCGCGGGGTCGAAAGGCGGCACGTCTTCGGCGAGGGATTTCACGAGCGGCAGGCGGGTCGCGCGGAGACCCTCGACGACGCAGCGGGCCACTTCGTAGGCCCCGTAGTTATTGTGGTGGGTGCCGTCGCCGGGCTTGAAAAGCGCGCCGGATTTCTCGGGGCCGAGCGCCTCATAGAGCTGGCTGCTGAGCGCGTGCAGGTCGATGAGCGGCACATTTTCCTCCGCCGCCGCCTGCCGCACGGCCTCGGGATAATCCCCGTGGCTGTTGCGGATTTTCCCGTCCTTCTCAAACGTCCGCCGCTGCACCGGCGTGACGAGCACCGCCTGCGCGCCGTGCTTTTTCACCTCGGCCACGTACTGCCGCAGCGACGCCTTGTAAGTCGTGAACGCACCCACGCCTTCGCCCTTCTCCTTCTCGTCATTGTGCCCAAACTGGATCAGCACCGTGTCGCCAGGCTTGAGCAGGCTCGCGACTTTTTCGAGCCGTTTCGCGCCGAGCGAGCTGCGCAGCGATTCGCCGGATTCCGCGTGGTTCGCCACGGCGATGTCCGGCTTGAAAAACCGCGGGAGCATCTGGCCCCAGCTCGCATACGGCTCGCCCGGCTGGTCGCAGACCGTGGAGTCGCCGAGCAGATAGAGCGTGGGCACATCTGCCTTTTCAATGTCCAGCATTAGCAAACCCGGACGCATACCGCCGAATTCCAGCGTCAGCTTGTCATCCCACTGCACTGTCTCCGTCGTCCGCTCCCGATCCTTCAGCTTCACCTCCACGCCAGGCGCGATCTTCGGCGTGCGCACATTCACGATGAAAGTGCGCGTCGAATAAGCGCAGGTCGAGGACTTCACCTGCTCCACCATCAACCGGCGCTGTTCGGCCTTCACCGTCGTCACGGCCTCCAGCCCGCCGCCGAGCCCCACCTTCACCCGATAGTTTCCCTCCGGCAGCGCGACGGAAAAAAAGACGGGCGGATAATTTCCATCGGGCACCGAACTGAAATAATACGTGGGCGGCGAGCCGGGCTCGTAGCCGTAGCCGGTTTCCGCGGAGAAAACCGTCTTCGGCGAAACCACGAAGAATCCCGGCGTCGAAGTGCCTGGAAAGCCCGGGCGAAAGTAGAAATGCGCCGGCAGCACCACCTCCCCAGCCGGCAGCACCGTCGCCAGCATTGGGAAAACGAGCGCGAGAAAAAGGGCGGTGCGTTTCAGGGCAGCGCGACGTTGGCCGGCGCAGCCTTCGCGACTTCGACGGCGTAGGTGTGTGTGGCTCCGTGCATGTTCGAGCGGAAGACGACCCATTTCCCATCAGGAGTAAAGGTCACGTTGGGTTCGAGATCATAGTTGTGCTGCGACAGGTCCACGAGCCGCTCGCCTTGCAGCGAGCCGGTCCTGATCAGCTCGTTCGACGCTGACGCCTGCACCAGCGCCGGGCGGAAAAGATAAATCCACTGCCCGTTCCCCGGCGGGTCGAGCGGACGGCCATCCGGCGAACGGTTCGCCACGCTGCCCGGCCCGCCGCCGTCGCCGGCAAAAAACCGGCCATCCGGCGACACGTTGTAATGCACCGACCATTCATTGCGCTCGACGTGGTACTGCGTCCGCGCGCCCGTCGCCTGGTCCACACCGGCGAGCCAGAAAACGCCGCTCTTCGGCGTCTGCAAATCGTACCACACCGCCTTTCCATCCGGGCTGAAAAACTCGTGCCCCGCGATCTCCATTTCCATCGTCCGCCGGTGCATCAGCCGCAGCGCCGTGCCGTCGTCACGCACCGTCCAGATGCGATCCACAAAATGCCACGGCCCCTCGTGGCAGAACATGATCAGCCGCGGATCGGTCGGCGAACATTGCAGATGATTCGTCCAGTCGTTTTCGCGATGGATCGTCTTCATCTCCCCCGTCGCGATCTGCACCGTGTAGATCATCATCGGCCGCCCCGCCGCCCACCGCGCCTCCAGCTTTCCCCCGCTCTCCCCCTCCGGCACCACCCGCGGCACCGTGCTCCCATCGGCCTCCCCGGCGATGCCCACGATCTCCGTCTCGTCCGCATTCACCGTGATGTTCCCCCGCCCCGCGCCCGCCGGCACCCGCGCAATCTCGCGCGTCACATGCGTGTCGAGGTCGGTCGCAAAAATCGCCCCGTCGCGCGTGTAGTACACCTGCCCGGTCTTCCGTCCCGTCACCATCACGCCCACGCGGCCCGCCACCACCTGCTCGATCTCGCGCGTCTCCAGATTCACCGTCGAGAGCCCGTCCGGTGTGGACATGACGAGCTTCCGGCCATCCGCCGAGTAGGCATTCTGGTGAAAGTAGAGGCTCGCACTCCCCGGCTCGCGCGAGAGCCGCACCACGCGATGCCCCGTCGCCGGCTCGACCCATTCCACGGGCGGCTCCGCGGCCTGTGAGGCGCAGCCGAGCAGCCCCAGCATGATTGGAAAAAGTCGGATGGAAACGCGCATGATGGATGCCAAGCTAGGCGTGGACTGCCAGTCTGTCTGCTAACCCGATTGGGTTAGAGCATTTGCCAAATGTCATTTCCTCACGGACGCAGCAATCGCAGGGCATTGGCGATGACGAGCAGCGTCGCGCCGGTGTCGGCGAGGATGGCGAGCCAGAGGCTGGCGTGGCCGAGCAGGGCGAGGACGAGGAAGATCGCTTTCAGCGCGAGGGCGAAGGCGATGTTGAACCGGATGATGCCGACCGTGCGGCGGCCGTGGGCGATGGCTTCGGCGACTTTGCTGAGGTCGTCCTGCATGAGCGCCATGTCGGCGGTTTCGATGGCGGTGTCGGTGCCTGCGCCGCCCATGGCGATGCCGACGGAGGCGGCGGCCATCGCGGGCGCGTCGTTCACGCCGTCGCCGATCATGCCGACATAGCGTTCGGTCGCGAGGAGGGCTTGCACGCGCTCGATCTTTTGGTCGGGAAGCAGGTCGCCGTGGGCCTCGTCGATGCCGGCCCTCTTCGCGATGGCGCTGGCGGTGCGCTGGTTGTCGCCGCTGAGCATGATGATCTTCGCGATGCCCGCGCGGTGCAGCGCGGCGATGGCTTCCGGGGCGTTGGCGCGCATGGCGTCGCCGACGGCGAGGATGCCGAGGACTTCGCCTTTGCAACCGGCGTGCGGCTTGTGGCCGACGACGACGACGGATTGCGCGTCGCCTTCGCTCGCCGCCTTCATGCCGGTGCTCGCGACCGCGCCGATGAGCTGCTCCGGCGTCACGCTCTCGTCGTGGAAAAGCGTGACCTTTCCGCCCATCAAATTCACCCGCACTTCGCGCACGCCTTTCAGCGGGCGAAACACCTGCTCCAGCGCCTCGACTTCATCCGCACAGTCCATCCCGGCGATACGCAACGTAGTCTCGATGTTTCCCTTGGCGTTGGGGTTCAGCGCGATGTTCTTTGGCGCATCGACCGGCCCATGCTCATGTCCATGTTCGTGGTCGTGACCGCACTCGTGGTGATGTTCGTCGTTCATATGTTTTTTGGATTGAGCATGGCCTAGTCATCAGCGAGCGCCGCTTTCAGCAGTTCGGATTTGAGGATGAAGCTGCCGGTGGTCACGACCTTCTCGCCCTCCTTGATGCCTTCGAGCACTTGCACGCGCCCATGCTGCTCCATGCCTAGTTTCACCGCGCGCTTCTCGAATTTCATCGCGTCGAGTGCGACAAAAACGATGACTTCC
>JAYWEP010000124.1:0-13686 GCA_043779205.1 Chthoniobacter sp.
CTTTCTGGTAGCCCTCGATCTCCGCCACGATCTCCTTTTGCACCTCCAGCGGCGGCAGGGGGATTTCGATGCCCCTCAAGATCGGCATGTTTAGGCCGCTCCGCTCAGTGTCACCCGTTAATGCGCGAATGTCCGCATACATGGAGCGAAGCACCAAAAAGATGAATTCTGCGAGGGCGCGTGTCGGTAGCGATGGCGTGATCGCGACCAGGGACTGATTGCAGGTGGCCCCCTCCATTCGGAGCAATGCAACTGTCCCACGAGTTTTTCCCTGACCGTTGAGCGCGATTAGGACGCTATCTTTTGGCAGGATTCGGGCATTCGAGTTTTCCACTGCCTTCTGAGTAATTCGTTTCTCGCAATTCCAAATCTCAAACCCGTGAATGTCACCTGACACCAACCAAGGCACCGTTCCATTCTCGTAATACTCAGCTAACGTTGAGGTTGGTGTCCCGCCAGTCATGAACGTGCAGATTTCCCCAAGCGAGACATTAGGCCAGCTTGTTTGAAGTGAGCGAATTTGGTCGCCATACCTCTCCCCGCTCAAGTTGTAGTCACCATTCGCGGCGATCTTTTCCTTAGTCACGATCAGCCCGCAGGTGGGCTGAAGCACGTCAGTAGGTTGTCGGCTGCGCAACGATTGCAGATATTCCTCCAGCTCGGCTTGCACCTGCGGAAGGTCGTTCTTTACGATCTCGCGGCGTTGCGCGCCGAGGCCGTAGCCGTCGTTTTCCACCTTGAAGAAAGCCACGCTGTCACTCTGTCTGGCGATAGATTTATCGAGGATCAGAATTGAGGTCTTCACCCCGGAATAGGGATTAAAGCAGCCCGCCGGAAGCGAGATCACGGCGACCAGCGAATTCTCGACCAGCATCTTCCGTAGCGCTTTGTAGGCGGTCTGGCTCTGGAAGATGATGCCTTCGGGCACGATGATGCCGGCGCGTCCGGTAGATGTCAGGTGTTCGGCCATGTAGTCCACGAACAGCACCTCGGAACGCTTGGCCTGGATGGAGAAGCGCTTGTGCGGCTTGATGCCGCCTTTCGGGGACATGAAGGGCGGGTTGGCGAGGATGACGTCGGCGAATTCGCCCCAGCGCTCCTCGGAGGTGAGGGTGTCGTATTCGTAGATGTGGGGATCGGTGAAGCCGTGGAGGTAGAGGTTCACCAGGGAGAGGCGCACCATGTCGGGGGAGATGTCGTAGCCCTGGAAGTTCTTGGCGAGGCGACCCTTTTCGTCGGGCGTGAGGGTGCTGTGGCCCTTGGCGTCGGTGTTGGTGCGGAGGATGTGCTTGTAGGCGGAGATGAGGAAGCCAGCGGTGCCGCAGGCCGGATCGAGGATCTTCTCGCCCTTCTGCGGGGCGAGGACTTCCACCATGAAATCAATGATGTGCCGGGGCGTGCGGAACTGCCCGGCATCGCCCTGCGAACCGAGGACGCTGAGGAGATACTCGAAGGCGTCGCCGAGGCGCTCGCTGTGGTCGTAGCTGAACTCGTTTTGAGGAAGGCCTTGAGCGTCTCGGGGTCGCGGTATGGGAGGTAAGCGTTTTTGAAGATGTCCCGGAAGAGCGCGGGGATGCCGGGGTTCTCGGGCATCTTGGAAATGCCTTCGCCGTAGAGGCCGAGCATCTCGTGGCCGCCGAGCGACGGAGCCATGAGCCTGGCCCAGCCGTAGCGGGCGAAGTCGCCGGTGAAAAACTTCCGCTTGCCGCCGAGTTCCTCGGATTCGGCGTCCATGTCGTCCATGAACTTGTAGATGAGGGCGATGGTGATCTGCTCGACCTGAGATTTTGGATCGGGGACTTTGCCGACGAGAATGTCGCGGGCGGTGTCGATGCGGCGTTTGGTGGCGGTGTCGAGCATGATGGCGTGCTAGGCGGCAAACTGGTTCAGGGACACGTAGTCCTTGATGTATTCGGGAATGAGCGTGCGGTATTTCTGCGGCACGGCTTTGAAGTCCTTGGTGGAGAAGACGGGATTCGTGGCGAGGTCGGTGAGCTGGCCGGACTCGATGATGTGGCGAATCGCGTCGCTCGTGGCGTAGGCCTTGAAGTAGGTCTTCAGCGCTGGGATGGCCTCGGCTTCCTCGGGTTTGTAGTCGGCGACGAACTTGGAGAACTCCTCCTCCAGCAAGTCGTCCTTGGACTTGAAGCGCGGGATGAGGCCGAAAATCTTTTCGAGGATTTCGCGGAGCCCAAGGCGGCGGTCCACGGCGGCGGCTTTGCGGAGCTTCTCGAGGGTGTAGAACTCGGCGGGCTTGTCGAAGAGCTCCTTGTTCACGTAGTCGATGACTCGGTCCCACTGGCCGGCCTCGACGCTGGCGGCGATGAAGTCGTTCTCGCGCACGCGCACCTCGAACTTCTCGTAGAACATGCGGTCGATCTTCATTCCATCGACGCCGATGGCTTCCTCTTTGATCGTGGAGAGGATGTCTTCGCCGAGGTGCTCGTAGGTGCCGCCGGGGAGGACCGGCTTTCCGCCTCCTTCCTTATCCGCATCGGCGCGCGGTTTCGGCAGCTTCCGCACCTCGTCGTATTTGAATTCCTTCTCGAAGTATTCGCAGTTGGCGAAGAAGTCGAAGAGCTTGAAGGAGGTCTTCTTCGGCTCCTTCACGCTCTCCCTGATCGTTTCGTCGAAGAGCTGCTCGCGGAAGTCGTGCTTCCGGGTGCCGCGGCCTTTGATCTGAATGAAATCGGTGGGCGAGAAGATGGGGCGGAACAAGCCGAGGTTCAGCTGGCCTGCAAAGCACGCGTCGAATTCGAGGGAGCGGTCGATCACGTTTTGGATCGTGGCGACCCGCGCGAGGCGATCTTTGGCGATGACGCAGACCGGGAGCGGTTCCTTCTCACTCAGGGCGACGGAGACGCCGGGGAGATCGAGCAGGAATACCGGCAGGCGAACGCGCTGAACGGGAAGAACAGCGCTTTCGGGCGCATTTGCAAACGCCGTGCCTCGGAGCTTCCGCTCCCGCCTTGCCTCTGCCGCGCTCGACTCCATGCCTGTCGTCAGTCTTTACCTCGATACTTCGGTGCTCGGCGGCTACCTCGACGATGAATATGCGGGAGGGGTCGGTTCCAGAATTTAGCTCCTCGCTGGCAAAGTGAGGCTTTGTAAGCGGCAGGGGTCGGATGTTCTCTGAGGACGGGCTGGGGTCAGGTGAATTTCGCTCTTTTTCTTCACTCGATTGTGTGACCGGCGAGATTTACGAGGACGAGGTGGGCAGTGAGATTGGTCAATGTGCGCAATACGGCTTCAATGCGTTCCGCTTGCGCGATCGGATCGCGGAGGTGGCTGCTGATGACGATGCCAGCGTGCGGCGGCATCTGGCGATGCAGGCGGACGAAGTGCAGTCGGTTGTGGGTCAAGACTGCGCGTTTTGCGGCGGTCGCCGTGGCAAGGACTTGCTCATCGGGCAGACGACTCCCGGCGAGGCCGGGCACTGCGAGTGTGAGGATAGCCGTGCCCGAGCGCACGCCAGCGCGTGGCGATGCGGTGATCGAAGTCTTCGTCGGCGAGGAAGAGCGCCATCAGGCGGCGGCATTCCCGGTGACGAGGAGGTCGATCTTCTGTCGGTGTTCGCGGTAGTGCGTCCGCGCGGCGGCGAGATGCTCAGCGGGTGCCTGCATGGGGGATCAAAGGGAATTGAATTCGACGTGGTTGTTTCGCTCCTCGCTCCGAAACTGCGGAGTTTGGGAGCGCGCTTGGCGAAAGCAGCGGTCGGCGGCTGGATGAGCAAGGCTTCGTAAGAGCCGGCGCAAGTGCGGCGATTGCAGGGGAAGCTGTTTAGCCTCCTGCGGTCCTCTCCGAGGATCGGGGGAACCCAACGGGTTCCCGTGCAGACCTCCCGCCACTTATTCCAGCGTCGCTCAAAAAAGGCCGTGCCCGCACCTGATTGACAGTCAATCTGGCAGCGTTAGGGTCGGCTCGGTAACCCTCGAAATGTCATGCTGACGCAACGCACCCGCGGTCTGCAGACCACGGTGCTTTTTTGCCAGGCGCTGCTGGTCACGCTGGTTTTTGTGGTGGTGGCGCAGGTGACGTTCACCTTTTTCTTCGCGGGGAATCCCGCGGGGATCGAGCGCTACCCGATTTACTGCGGGTTGCTGATCCTCGGGCTGGCGCTGGAGGCCTTTCATCGGGACGAACATTACAGCTCTTTCGGGCGGAGCTTTCTGGTGCAGCACGGGATCTCGCTGCGCCAGTGCGGGTGCGCCATCGGGGTGCTGCTGGTCTTTCTCGCGGCGGCCAAGGACGCGTTCATTTCGCGCACCTTTCTGGCGTTCCTCGTGCCCTCGGTTTATGCCGCGCTGCTGTGGTCAAACATGGTGCTGCCGCGGTTTGTGGCGCGGCGGATTTTCCGCGGGCTGCGCCTGGAGCGGGTGCTGCTGGTGGGTTCGCGGGAGCGGGCGGAGCGGCTCCAGTCGTGGATGCGGGGCAAGGAGGTCTTTGGCCTGCGGGTGGTGGGACTGCTCGGGGAGAAACCGGCGGGCGGGGTGGAAAATCCCGCGCTCCGGTGGCTGGGGGAGACCGGCGAGCTGGATCGGGTGATCGCGGCGCATCGGATCACGCAGGTGATTCTGCTGGAGCTGCCGGAGTTTTCCGAGAGCCACCGGCAGATGGTGCGGAGCGTGGAGAGCCAGGGCGCGCGCCTGCTGATCCTCAATAACCTGGCGGAGAAGCTCAATCATCCGGTGGTGAATGTGGAGGACGACGGGCACAGTTTCATCGCGCTGCGGGAGGAGCCGCTGGAAAATCCGCTGAACCGCATCCTGAAGCGGGTGCTCGATGTGGCGGTGGCGCTGCCGGTGGCGATTTTGGTGGTGCCGCCGCTGGCGGCGGTCATCTGGCTGGTGCAGCGGTGGCAGTCGCCGGGGCCGGTTTTTTTCCGGCAGCGGCGGGCGGGCATTCAGAACGAGGAATTCGACATCATCAAATTTCGCACGATGCACGCGGACAATCCGGAGGCGGCGCGGCAGGTTTCGCGGGAGGACGGGCGGGTCTATCCGTTTGGCCGCTGGCTGCGCCGGCTGAGTCTCGATGAGCTGCCGCAGTTTCTGAACGTCCTGCGCGGGGACATGAGCGTGGTCGGGCCGCGCCCGCACATGGTGGAGCACAATGTGGATTTCGCCCGGCTCATGGGCGGGTATCACCTGCGGAGCTTCGTCAAACCGGGGATCACCGGGCTGGCCCAGGTGCGGGGCTTTCGCGGCGAGGTGCATGCGGTCGCGGACATCCGGCATCGTTTGGAGTCGGACATTTCGTATATCGAAGACTGGCGGCTGGTGCTCGATGTCGCGATCATCTTCCGCACGGCCCTGCAGATCGCGCTCGTCCTGGCGAACGGGCTCTTCCGAAAAGTGCGCGGCCCGCGGACGGAACCGGCACCGGCGTTTTCACCGGAGACAGCGGACGGGCAGCCGGCGGAAGGTGGTGCCGCTGAGAGCTACAGCCCGGCTTGTTTCCGGCGGGAGTACCGGCAGATTCTCGGGCTGCGGTTTTTCATCGGGAGCGCCGCGCAGGCCGTCGGGATCGCCATGGAGGGCGGCCTGGTGGTGGCGCCGGCGGCACCCATGCTGCTCGCTTTGGAGGACGATCCATCGCACCGGGCGGCGGTGCTGGGGAGCGATCTGCTGCTCACGGACAGCGGGCTGCTCGTGCTGCTGTGGAAGCTGCTGACCGGTGAATCCGTGACGCGGGTCTCGGGCCTGGAGTACCTCAAATTGCTCCTCGCGCAGCCCGCGCTGCACGAGCCGCGGGCGACTTTCTGGGTCATGCCCAATGCCGCGTCGATGGCGCTCAATCTCGCCTGGCTGCAGGACCAGGGTCTGCCGGTGACCGGCGAGGACTGCTATCTCGCGCCGGCGTATGACCGCGAGAAAGTCACCGATCCGGTGCTGCTCGAAATCCTGCGCCAGCGCCGGCCTCGCCATGTCATCATGGCCATCGGCGGCGGGGTGCAGGAGAAACTCGGCGCGGAGCTTTTGCGCCAGCTCGACTACCGCCCGGCGATTCACTGCACCGGCGCGGCGATCGGATTCATGAGCGGCGATCAGGTCGCGATCCCCATGTGGGCCGACCGCTGCCGCCTCGGCTGGCTTTTCCGCTGCCTCGATAAGCCCGCGACTTTCGTCCCGAGATACTGGGCCTCGCGCAAGCTGCTGAGTCTGATGATCGAGTACCACGGCCGCCTGCCCGCCGCGACGGGCCCCGCCACGGATACGAAGATCGTCCATCTCCCCACTGCGCCCCGGCCCGGGGTGCCGCCCGCGCCGCGCTCCTCCACGGGGCCGTCCGGGCGCGGCTGACCGGCCGGCCGCGCCAAACTGTCCGTTTCCCAACCCCGACGCGGGCAATGCCGCGCCAAATGGTGACACGGCGAATGGCCGGTTCGATTTGGCCGGCGGCAAAACTTTTTCCACGCAAAACCGCGTCCCACCTTGCGTGGCACACGCATCCGCGACAAGTTGACGGTGTTCCTGGGTTTGGCTGCGGCCGGCGCGAAGTGCGCGGCAGGCGGCGAGGCACGGAGAACGCTCAAGCCAAAATGATGAACAACTTCACACCCCGCGCGCAACAGGTTCTCGCACTCGCCCGCAAGGAGGCCGACCGCTTCAACCACAACTACGTGGGCACCGAGCATCTGCTCCTCGGGCTCATCAAGCTCGGCCAGGGCGTGGCGGTCAACGTGCTCCAGAAGATGGGGCTCGATCTCGAAACCGTGCGCATGGAAGTCGAGAAGCAGGTCGGCAGCGGCCCGGAGACGAAGATGGTGGGCAACATCCCCTACACGCCGCGCGTGAAGAAGGTGCTCGCGCTCGCGGGCAAGGAGGCGAAGTCGCTGAATCATTCCTACGTTGGCACCGAGCACATTTTGCTCGGTCTGCTGCGCGAGGGCGAAGGCGTGGCGGCGCGCGTGCTGAAGAATCTCGAGGTCGATATCGAGCGCACGCGGAATGAGATTTTGAAGGAGCTCGATCCGAACTTCACCCCGCCGGAATCCGAGTCGGAGCCGCAGCAGGAAACGGCGGGCCGCGGCGGCAAGGAAGTGAAGACGCCGGCGCTGCGGGCGTTTGGGCGCGATCTCACGGAGCTGGCGCGGAAGGGCGAGATCGATCCCGTGATCGGGCGCGCGAGCGAAATCGAGCGCGTCATCCAGGTGCTCTGCCGCCGGACGAAAAACAATCCCGTGCTCATCGGCGAGGCCGGTGTGGGCAAGACGGCGATCGTCGAGGGACTCGCGGCGGAGATCGCCAGCGGCAATGTGCCGGAGCTGCTGCGCGACCGGAAAGTCATCACGCTCGACCTCGCGCTGATGGTCGCTGGGACGAAGTACCGCGGGCAGTTCGAGGAGCGCATCAAGGCCGTGATGGACGAAATCCGCCGGGCGAAAAACATCATCCTTTTCATCGACGAACTGCACACCATCGTCGGGGCCGGCAGCGCGGAAGGCGCGATGGACGCGAGCAATATTCTCAAGCCCGCGCTCAGCCGCGGCGAGATGCAGTGCGTCGGCGCGACCACGCTCAACGAGTTCCGCAAATACATCGAAAAGGACGCCGCCTTGGAGCGCCGGTTTCAGCAGGTGAAAGTCGAGGCGCCGAGCGTCGATGAGGCGATCCTCATTTTGAAAGGACTGCGCGGAAAATACGAAGCGCACCACAAGGCGCGTTACACCGATGTCGCGCTCGAGCAGGCCGTGAAGCTCAGCGACCGCTACCTCACCGGGCGCTTCCTGCCGGACAAGGCCATCGACATCATGGACGAGGCCGGCGCGCGCGCCCGCATCGGCTCGATGACCCGCCCGCCGAACGTGAAGGACATCGAAAAGGAGATCGAAGAAATCCGCGGCAACAAGGAAGGCGCGATCAAGGCGCAGGATTTTGAGAAAGCCGCGAGCCTGCGCGACGACGAAAAGCACGCGAAGGAAAAGCTGGAGCGCATCCTCACCGAATGGCGCGAGCAGCGGGAGGAAAAGGAAGTCGTCGTCACCGAGGACGACATCATGCACGTCGTCTCGAAATGGACCGGCGTGCCGCTCCAGCGCATGGAGCAGGCCGAGACGACGAAGCTCCTCGCGATGGAAGGCGAGCTGCGCGGCAAGGTCATCGGCCAGGACGAAGCCGTCATCGCCATCAGCAAGGCGCTGCGCCGTTCGCGTGCCGACTTGAAAGACCCGCGCCGGCCCATCGGCTCGTTCATCTTCCTCGGCCCGACCGGCGTCGGCAAAACCTTCCTCGCGCAGACGCTCGCTGAGTTCATGTTCGGCGACCGCGACGCGCTCATCCAGATCGACATGTCGGAGTACATGGAAAAGTTCACCGCCTCGCGGCTCATCGGCTCGCCTCCCGGCTACGTCGGTTACGAGGAAGGCGGCCAGCTCAGCGAGGCCGTGCGCCGCCGCCCGTACAGCGTCGTCCTTTTCGACGAGATCGAAAAAGCGCACCCCGACGTGATGCACCTGCTGCTCCAGATTCTGGAGGAGGGAAAGATCACCGACTCCCTCGCGCGCAAAATCGACTTCCGCAACACCATCATCATCATGACCTCGAACATCGGCGCGGAGCTGATCAAGAAATCCACGACGATGGGCTTCGGCACCTCCGGCAAGGACGAGCAGGCGTACGACGTGATGAAGGACAAAATCCTCGAAGAGGCCAAGCGCGTGCTCAAGCCCGAGTTCGTCAACCGGCTCGACGACCTCATCGTCTTCCACACCCTCGGCAAACCCGAGCTGCTGACCATCGTCGATCTCGAAGTCAAGAAGGTCGCCAAGCGGATCGCGGCCAAGGAAATCACCATCGTCCTCGACGAGAAAGCCAGGGAGCTGCTCATCGAAAAAGGTTACGACCCGCAGTACGGAGCGCGCCCCATGCGCCGCGCCGTCGAGCGCTACCTCGAAGACCCAATGGCCGAGGAAATCCTGCGCGGAAATCTCAAGCCCGGCGACGTGTCCAACGTCACCGCCGACAAGGGCAAGCTGGTCTTTTCCCCCGCCACGCCGAGCACGCCGCAGCCGGCGGAAGCGAGCTGACGCGATAAGTTTCGAGACTTTCCTCCTCGAAAGGGCGGACGAACAGACCCGGTTCGTCCGCCCTTACTTTTTTCCAAAGTAGCTTGGGCTTTAGCCCAAACTCCCACGGACTTTGGGCTAAAGCCCAAGCTGCGTTACGGGGCTACGGACTCGTCACGCGCAGGCGGATGAAAACTTGAGGGGCATCTCCGATGGGGACGCTGAAGATGTGCAGCGTGTCATGGCCGGTATCGGGGATCGTTTGCCAGTCCTTTAACTGCAGCGTGGTGCTCGACTCCGCGCCATAGGTGATGCCGCTGATTCCCGCCGGTTCAATGAAGTTGAAGAAGAGATTACCGCCGGCCATTTGCGGCTGCGGAAGCTGGCTGATCGTGGCTTGGGTGGGATCCTGATTTGGGTCGAAAAAAGCGAAGAGCAGAAGGTTGGGGATGCCCGTTTGGTAGGGATCTGCGGTGTCCGCGGCGTCCCCTGTATTGGAGACGGTGCCAAAGTGCGCGAAACGCCAGTTCTTCAAAGAGGACAGTGGCGTCACGGTCACGTTGAAAGTCGCAGTGCCTGCGTTATTCGCGGCATCCATCGCCGTCGCCGTCACTGCCGTCGTGCCGATGGGGAAGATCGTCCCGCTGTTCTGCGAATAGGTCAGCGACACTACTCCCACTGCGTCCATGGCCGTCGCCGCCGGATAGTTCACGAGCGCCCCGCCTGGGCTCGTCGCGGGCGCGGTCAGGTTGGCTGGCGGCACCACGACCGGCGGGGTGGTGTCGCGCACGGTCACGGTGAAGCTGGCGGTGGCGCTGTGGTTCCCGGTGTCGCTGGCCGTCACCAGCACGGTGGTCGTGCCGAGCGGAAAGATGCTCCCGCTGGCGTGATCGGGGAGGGCGTCCGCCGGCCCATCCACCGCATCGCTCGCGCTGACCGCGAAGCTGACCGCCGCGCCCGCCGCGCTCGTCGCCTCCGCCACGAGGTTCGCGGGCACCGTGACCACGGGCCCGGTGGTGTCCCGCACCGTCACGGTGAAAGCGCCCGCGGCGGTGTTCCCCGCCGCATCGGTCGCGCTGATGGTCACCGTGGTCGTGCCGAGGGGGAAAACCGTCCCGCTGTCCTGCGAGTAGGTGATCGCCGGGCTGGCGGTCACGGCATCGGTCGCGCTCGCCGCGCTGTAGTTCACCACCGCGCCCAGCGCACCCATCGCCTCCACGACGACGTTGGCATGCGCGGCCACCACCGGGGCGGTGGTGTCGCGCACCGTCACGGTGAAGCTGGCGGTGGCGCTGTGGTTCCCGGTGTCGCTGGCCGTCACCAGCACGGTGGTCGTGCCGAGGGGAAAGATGCTCCCGCTGGCGTGATCGGGGACGGCGTCCGCCGGCCCATCCACCGCATCGCTCGCGCTGACCGCGAAGCTCACCGCCGCGCCCGCCGCGCCCGCCGCGCTCGTCGCCTCCGCCACGAGGTTCGCGGGCACCGTGACCACGGGCCCGGTGGTGTCGCGCACCGTCACGGTGAAAGCGCCGGTGGCTGTGTTCCCCGCCGCATCGGTGGCGCCGATGGTCACCGTGGTCGTGCCGAGAGGGAAAACCGTCCCGCTGTCCTGCGAGTAGGTGATCGCCGGGCTGGCGGTCACGGCATCGGTCGCGCTCGCCGCGGCGTAATTGACCACCGCGCCCAGCGCACCCATTGCCTCCGCGATCACATTCGCGTGCGCGGCTACCACGGGCGCGGTCGTGTCTCGCACCGTCACGGTGAAGCTGGCGGTGGCGCTGTTATTCCTGGTGTCGCTGGCCGTCACCAGCACGGTGGTCGTGCCGAGCGGAAAGGTGCTCCCGCTGGCGTGATCGGGGAGGGCATCCGCCGGCCCATCCACCGCATCGCTCGCGCTGACCGCGAAGCTGACCGCCGCGCCCGCCGCGCCCGCCGCCTCCGCCACGAGGTTCGCGGGCACCGTGACCACGGGCCCGGTGGTGTCGCGCACCGTCACGGTGAAAGCGCCGGTGGTCGTGTGGCTCACCGCGTCCGTGGCGCTGATCGTCACCGTGGTCACGCCGAGGGGAAAAACCGTCCCGCTGTTTTGCGAGTGGGTGAGGCTGGTCACCCCGACAATGTTTGTCGCGCCCACCGCGTCGTAGTTCACGACCGCACCGGCCGCGCCGGTGGCTTCCACGGTCACGCTGGCATGCGCCGCCACCACCGGCGAGTAGGCCGAATAGGTCAGAGTGTTGAAGTCATTGAAGGCTCTGATCCGGAAGAAATAAACCTTGTCTGCGTCCAGCGGCCCGGCGACGAAATTTCCCTGATTCGCGCCCGCGACGCCGGCCACGGAATAACTGCCCCCGTCGATGGTTTGCTCGATGCTGAAACCGTCCTCGTTGGCGGCCTGATCCGTCCAGGCGAGCGCCGTGTTTGCGCCGTTGCCTGCGGCCATCGGATTGCCTGGCGCCGCCGGAGGGTAAGGCAGCCCGTGCGCGATCCAATCGCCGAGGAGCGCGATGTTCGTCTGGTCGAGTTCGCTCGAGGCGAGCGGCGGCATGCGGGTGAAGCCATTGGTCACGGCCATGCGGTTGAGCACGACGGAATGCGCGGGGTCGCCCGGCACGATGAGTTTGTTGAGCGGGTTGCCGCCGTTGTTACCCGCCGCCCCGTTGACGAGCCCGGTCTGGCCGAGCGTGAGTGCGGCCCGACCGTCCCATTGCGTCGGCGCGGTGCCGCCGGCCCCGGCGTGGCAGTAGGCGCAGTTCACCGCCAGGTAAGAGCGCACGCGGGCTTCGAGCGGATAGCCGGTTTCATTCGGGCGCAGGTGGCGTGGCAGGACGCTGGGAGATTCCGGGACGTTGGAAAAATATCCGGCAGCCTGGAGCAGATCGAGCTGGTTGCCGGTGAAGCCGTTGATGGTCTTCGTGAGGTTGAGCTGGCGCGTGTTAAAGGAAAGCGCATACCCAGCCTGCGGCGAGTGGCACGACGCGCACTGCGCCCGGCTGGGGATGCGCCACGGCTGCGCGTAGGGCACGCCGGCGACGGTGATATTCACCGCGAAATCATCGCCGCCGTCCTCCACGAGCGTGGCCTCGGTCCCGGCGGCATTCCAGCGATAGCTCACGCCATAGCACCCGTCCGCGGTCTTCACGAGCACCCGTGTTTCGATCCGCTTCTTCGGCGAGGCCGGGTTGCCGCGCTCGGTTTCCAAGTCGAAGTGCTTTACCCAAATCTGCCCCGCCGGAAAAGTCCACGCGCCGTCGCGCGACCAGGTCATGCGGCTCGTCGCATCGGGCATGGCGAACCAGCGGCGCTTAATCGCATAGTCGCTCCAGAACGAAAGATTGGGCTCATAGGGCAGCACGCCGGGCGCGGGTGAAAGATCGGTGAGATCGGCGAAAAGCCCGGTCGCACTGAGCGTCGCGGGAAAGCTGTTGTCGGTCGTCGCGGTGACGAGACGCTCAATCGCGCCGAAAAAATTGACCGCCAGGACATCCCCGTTGGATGGGTCGGTGCCATAGCCCGCGATATGGGTCTCCCCGGCGATGCGCTGCACCGCGGCCACGCCGCCGGGGCGCGTGAGCGCCCAGATATTTCCCGAGACGTAATCGCCGAAAATATAAGCGCCCGCGAGGCTCGCGAAGCGGGTGCCGCGATAGACCACGCCGCCGATGACGGCGTTGCCATTGAAGTTCGAGTCGCCGCCCAGCCCGGTGTGGAGGTATTCGTGGATCGGATCGGTCGGGCTGAAACCGGCGGGCCTGGGCACGGACAGAGGATCCGTGAAGTCGTGTTTCCCCTCGCGATAGACCCAGCCGTAGTTCCCACCCTTCGTGATGAGATCCACTTCCTCGTAAGTGCTCTCACCCACATCGCCCAGCCACAGCTCGCCCGTCGGCGCGTCAATGGAGAAGCGCCACGGGCTGCGCAGCCCCGCGGCCCAGAATTCCGTGCGCACCGCGCTAGCTGTCACCGGCAGCCCATTGAAACTCGTCGCGCCAACGAAAGGATTGTCCGCCGGCACCGAGTAGCCTGCGAGGCCGCCGTAGAGCGGCACGGAGGGGTGGGCGTTCGGCTCGGGATTGCCGGGCAGTTTGTCCACATCCAGGCGCATCATTGCGGAGAAGAAATCCTTGTCGATGCGCTGCGTGTTGCCAAAGGGATCCTGACCAAATCCTTCGTCCCCGACCGCATAGTAAAGGTACCCGTCCGGCCCAAAGTGCAGGTCACCCCCATTGTGGTTGTCCTCGTGATCCCGCTGCTCGATCAGGATCAGTTCCGAACCGGCATCCGCCACCGGAGCCGGCTGTCCGATCTGCGCCGCCGGCATCGTGAAGCGCGAGAGCCGCTGATACCACACGCCAGGGTCCGTGGCTTTCACCACCGAATAGGTGATGTAGAAATAGCCATTCGCCGCGTAGTTCGGGTGAAAGGCCAGGCCCAGCAGACCGCACTCGCGGTCAGGGCCGAAGTTCATGCTTTCGCCTGTCCTCGTCGCCAGCAGCGCCGGGAGATCGAGCACCACGGCGGCGGTGTAATCCGTCGCCATCGTCACGTCCGGAATGACCCGCAGCAAACCGCCGAGTTCGCAGAAAAAAAGCCGCCGCGTATCGCCGGGCGGGCTCGCCACGCAGACCGGATTCGCCACCACATCGGGAAACGCCCGCACCAGTTGCACCGCCGTCGCCGGC
>JAYWEP010000125.1:0-6513 GCA_043779205.1 Chthoniobacter sp.
TGGGTGTTCATGCGGCGCTGGTTCTTGGGCTGGTGTTGATTTCACAACCCCACCTTTCCAAGTCCTCGCCGCATGAACAACCTATTGGAACTTCACAGCTAAACGCGCACCACTTTGAGCCCTTCCTTTGTGGCGGCCTTGGCCTGGCGATCGTCGCCGGTGACGAATTCCGTGGCTTGCATGGTGAGCGCGGCGGCGACGTGGAGCAGGTCGAGCGTGCGTGTGCCGAGGGTGCGGGAGTGCGCGGTGGAGAGTCGGAGCGCGGTGGCGAACACCGAGGCCCACGATGGTTGCGACCGGTGCAGGACGCCGCTTTCCACATCCGCGCGCAGGGCGTGGAGCGTGGCGGTGACGGCGGCGGCGGCGGCCTCTTTGCGAAAGAGTTTGAGCTGCAATCCATTCGTGAACTCCATCTCGTGCAGCCAGGTGAAAGCCAGCGGCAACGGGCGGCGGCCCAGGTGGGCGATGAGCGACTCCGTTTTCTCCTCCGGGAAATACAAGGCCACGAGGGAACTGGTATCGAGATACCTCACAGCCGCTCCTCACGCTCCGCGAGGATGGCTTTGGAAAGGCCGCGGCCTTTGGGCTGCGCCCCCCAGATGGCGCGGGCGCGGGCGGCAAAATCGGGCAGCGGAACGGGAGCGGGGCTGGCCGGGCTGGAGGGAACCAGACGCGCCACGAGCTTTCTGCGGCGGGTGATCTGGACTTCCTCGCCTCCTTCCACCCAGGCCAGGACTTTGCCGAAGTGGTGTTGCACGTCGCGGACGGTGGCGGTTTTCATGTTTAACATCGTGACGCACATGGCGTCCGGCGTCAAGGCAGCGCTTTTCTCATGGCAGCCAGCATTTCAGCAGCCGTCTGGTAGCGATCCCTGGCTTTCTTTTCGAGGGCTTGGTCGAGGACGGTGCAGAGGTTTTTTTGGATTATTTTGTCGCGCTGGCTGAGGGGAACGATGTCGTCGTTCAGGATCACGTCGATCGGGTCGCGCTCCTTCGTGAACGGGTAGGGAAAAGCGCCGGTGAGCAGGTTGTAGATGGTCGCGCCCATGCTCCACACGTCGGAGACGGGTTTGACGTATTTGAAGTTGGTGATCTGCTCGCGCGGCATGAAGACCGGGGTGCCGACATAGCCGCCGGTCATGCTCATTCCACTGAGGCCGGCTTCCTGGAAGCTCTTCGCCAGCCCGAAGTCGGAGAGCCGGATTTCGTCGCGCGAAAGCAGGGAGATGTCCCCGAGTTGAGGATCAACACGGTGCCGGGGTGCTTCCTTCGGCTGCTCAATGCAGACTTTCAATTCCGTCCGGCCCACTTTGATGCGGTCGCCGTGTTTGAGTGTGATCTCGGGGTAGCGGCGCCTGGCGCCTTGCTCGGGAGTCTCACCTTTTTCGCGTGCCCCGAATCTGTCTCCATTGACATGCGTGCCGTTCAAGCTGCCGAGATCGCGCAGGCAGGCTGCCGGCGGATTCACTTCAAGGATGAAGTGGTGCCGGGAAACCTGCGTGTCGTCCGGGATGCACGCATGGCAGTCGTCCATGCGTCCGAAGACGAAGGTATCGTGCTCGAGAAAGGTGAAGGTTTTTTCCTCGATAATCTTGAGTTGGACTTTGGCGCTCATGGCGTTGGGGTGGCACTACGGAAAGCGGGCGAAATCGTCAGCCGGCTGGTTTGTCCCGAAGTGCGGACTTAAAGAAAACCCTTGGAGTCGATGCCGGAAAAACCGGGGGCTTCCAGATGAGCGAACAGCTTCACGGTCGTCCCTGCTTCGGAAAGGTAATCTCGCGGATGAGACTCAAGGGCAGCGTCAGCTCGCCGAGCGCGGTGGTTAGGATGACGTTCTGTTCGCCGATCTTAATAGCGCTCGCCGAGAGCAGGCCGCGGTCGTAGAGCCGGACATGGTGGGTGGCTGGCGGCGGCTCGGTGGGTGGATTCAAGTCCAGGGAGACGATCCGGGCCAGGGGGAGGGTGAGCGGGCCGGTGGCTTCCGAGTCCACTTCCACGGCATCTCCCGCGAGCCTCGTGAGCCGGGCGATGGTCTCATCCCCATTGGCGAAAACCACGGATGCTTCGCCGGGCGCGCGGGCCTCGGTGCTGCCCAGCCGGCCATTCCATGGCGCCACCCAAGTATCCGAGACACTGAAGCGCCGGCCATAGTTGGTCGTGGGGAAAAACATGGCGTAACGGATGTCCACCCAGGGCTCTTCCTTCTTCAGCCGGCAGGTGCCGATCTTCTTGCCATTGACCGCCAGGTGAATGACCCGCGCCCGAGGGTCCGGCACGATTTGCACATGGATTCCCGCCCCGGTGACTGTCCTGGGCGGGAGCGGAAAAGTGAATTGCTCCGCGCGGATGAACTGAACCTGGCGGGCCTCCTCGATGGGTCTCGCCGCCCGGTTTAACACGACGGTATTGCCGCTGATGCTCAGATAAAAGGCCACGGTGGCCTTTTGATCGAGGAGGGACATGGCCAGGTAGCTATCGAACCCGGAACAGGTGAACTCCATGGACACCGCGTTGTCCGACGCGGTCAGGGGAAGGACCAGTCCGTCTTTCATCCCGCTGGAATCCGGCAAAGATTCCCGCGCGGTATAGGTGCCGTCGGCATAGGCATAGGCGGGCCGCCGCTGGGCACCGGGCTCGACCAGGGTGATCTGGGTGGAATTCCGGCTCGCTGTTTCCAGCCAGCCTTTCCGGCCGCTGGCGCCATCTGCCACGACCTCGGCCAGGGGTGCGGGATAGATGGATTGAACGTCTGACCTCGGGAGTCTGAGTGCGGGATGAAAGGGGGTCTTGAGAATGATGGCGGTGTCATCGAGGCCGGTCATCTCGCCGGTCATCCAGTCCCCATTGCGCAGTCTGACCACCTGTCCGGTGGTTCCTGGCGATTCGCCCTTGGGTGCCAGGCTGAGGGAAGTCACCTCGTCCGCCGAAAACTCCATCTGACCGCGGGCCGCCGGAAGCTTCCAGCGCAGCCTGCCCTCCGTCATCGGCGGCACATAGGTGCCGGTGAGCTGCATTCCGTCGGCAAAGGTCAGCACATCCCGCGTGCCCGGCCCGGCCAGCGCGGGGGAGGGGGCGGCACCGGGCAGAGTCAGCCTGCGCACGGCGGTCATGGGCAGACTTGCCTCCCGCGCAAAGGAAGTCCTGGCGATCATCTTTCCATTGGTCATTAGGACAGACTCCGCGGCAAAGGCGCTGCCGTTTTTCATTTCGACCCACGTCCCCACCGCTGGCGGGATGACCGGGCTCTCCGTGGGCCTTAGTTTCAGCAGCAGCGGCTTGGAGCGCGGCACCAGGGTGCCGCCCGCCAGAGTTATTCCCATGTCCGTAATTCTGACCACGTCTCCGGCGATGACCCGCTGATCGGCCACGATCACCTGATCCGCATCGGCAGGCTTGTCCCCCGCCTTTGGCAGCCAGCCATACCAGGGACGCACGGTGGGATTCGAGATGGCGCAGCCCGCCGGCCCGCGGAAGCTAATGACACTGCCCGCGCGCTCCAGGTCAGCGGGGGCGACTTTGGCCATGTTAAACCGGCCGATTTCCGACCCATCGAGTTGCAGGATCAGCAGGCCCTTTACCCGGTCGCAAAAGATGGCGTAATGCGCCGCCTTGCCCGGCTCCAGCGGATGAAAGGTCGCAGGCGCATCTGCTTTCACGGGTTGCAAGTTATAGAAGCGCTGGCCGTCGAAGTGACTCAGGCTCAGATTGCGCCCGCCGGCTCCGATCTGCACCATGCCGGGGGACATGGCTCCGCCGGATTCTTCGAGGCGATAGGTGAAGAGGGTGATCACTCCCCCCCATTCCGAGGGCGCCGGGGCGTCGAAGCTGAATTCCAGCGCCGCGGGCAGGTGGGTGAATTTTCTGCCGAGCACTGCGCCTTGATTCAGGCGGCATTTCCAGGCTCCGTCCTCCAGTACCCAGGCACCTTCCGGGACGGGCCTCCAGCCATCGCCGGCGCTCGCGCCGCGGCCAAAGACCGGGGTGTCTGTGTTCGACAAACCGACCTCGGCCACCTGGGCGCGATCGATTTCAAGTTTCGCCCCATCCTCGAGAGTCAGGGAAAATTTCCGGTCCTTCAGACCGATCTGCGAGGCGGCCAGCCAGCCGCCATCCCGCAGGAGCAGACCCACCGGGAGCGGCTGCGCTTTGGACTCGCCGGACAGGCGCACCGAGGCGACCTCACTGAGGAACAGCGCCACCTTACTCCCGCCCTTCATGGTCAGGTCCAGGTCTGTCTTAGTGACCGACTCCACCCTGCCCTCCAGCCGGTTCCCATCGGCCAGCAGCACCACATCCGGCCCCGGGCCTTCGGCGGCCCGCGGGGGTCGGTTAAAGAACTGCACTTTGTCCGGCGTGAGCTGGGGGTGGGCCGCTCCCTGAAAGATAAAGAGGTTCTGTTGCGGCGGCATCTGCTCGAGGGTGACCTTGACCTCCTGCTCCTTGCCATCGCGCAGGATGCGCAGCTTTACTTCCTTGCCGGGCTTATTGGCCCGCACGGTCGTGCGCAGATCCTCCGCATCCTTCAGCACCTTGCCATCGAGCTTGAGCACGCGGTCGAACTGTCGAAGTCCCGCCTTTTTCGCCGGCCCGCCCTCGACGGCATCCATGACGCCGACGCCCGGCAGCGGTTTTTCATCCTCGTCCAGGTCCAGATTGCGGGTGACTTCCATGACGATCCCGAGCCATGCGGGAGCCTCCGGTTCCGCCTCGGCAGGCTTGCCGTCATCCGCGGCGGCGGGTGCGGCTTTCACCTGTGCCGGCGCGACCGGCGGGACATCCTGCGCCAGCGCGCCGGCCGAGAGCCAGGCCCCGAGCAGCGCGGTGAGGACCGCCGCGCCGGAGCGGCGGTGGGCGAAAGGCGGTGAAAGGCGGTCGGTGATCAAAAAATGAGGGGGATGGCTTTGGCGGTGCGGGGGAGTGTCACGCAAACACGCGGGATCGCCAATGGGGAAACGCGAAAGCAACCGCGCAATGGGCCGGCGCATTGTCACCACTCGCCAACCGCTTGCGAGGCCACCAAAACAGCAGCTCCCCGCGCCCTCAATGACCGGTTTGCCGTGCAGGGCGGCGGCGGTGCGTCCAAGCCAGTCCCGCCACACCGATGAAAACAAACAGGGCGGAGAGTTCGGGAACGCAACTCAAGGCCTGGCCTTTGTCCGTGAGCGCCAGGTTGGGGGCGCTACTTTTTCCGAAACAGCGCCTGCACGTCCGTGGGGTCGAGGTCGCTAAAGTCGAGCCCGGTGCCGGGGGCGCGGGCCGAGGCGAGCTGGATGCGGTCGCCGATGGCTTTGGCCGCGGGCGTGGCGTAGTACTTCATGGAGCCCACGGTGAGGTGGGTGGGGAAGACGATGACGAGGAGGGAGTTTTCATCCACGTTCACCATGAGCGTGCTGAAGTGCTCGCCCTGCTGGTACATGCTGGTGAAGTTACTTTCGTTCACGAGCTGCGCCATGAACTGCACGGCGTTGTAGGCATTGGAGCCGAGCGTGGCGAAGGTGGTGGAATCCATGGAGTCCTGGGTGCCGCATTGGTGGATGAGGTAGCCGGCTTTCTCGACGAGCAGGGCGACGTTGGCCTCGCTCTTTTTGAGCAGGCCGTGCATGGCTACGTCGAGGGCGTCGAGGTCCTCCTGAATAAGTTGGGGAAACTGGCCCATAGGGTGTGTTATTTCCGTCCGCTGTCGCTCAGGAACTTGTGGAGAAGCATGCGGGTGATCATGTTCAGCGTCTCGAAGACACCCTCGGTTTTTGAGGCGGAGGCTTCAAAGGAAGGCACCTGCACCTCGCGGTTGTTGAGGACGAAATCCATGTATTCCATCGGCGCGGCGTCGGGCAGGTCGCGCTTGTTGTACTGCATGACGTAGGGGATGTCGGCGAGGTTGAGGTTGAGGGTCTTCAGGTTGTCCTCGAGATGCTTAAAGGTCTCCACGTTTTCCTCCATCTTGTCGTACTGCGAGTCGGCGACAAAGACGATGCCATCGACGCCGCGGAGGACGATCTGGCGGGTGGCGTTGTAGATGACCTGGCCGGGGACGGTGAAGAGCGCGAACTTGGTCTTAAAGCCGCGAATGGCGACAGCCTCAAGCGGGAAGAAGTCGAAGAAGAGGGTGCGGTCGCTGCTTGTGGCGAGGGAGGTGAGCTTGCCTTTCGCGGAAGTCTCGGGGACCTGCACGTTGCTGTGGACTTGCTCGAGGTTGGTGGTCTTGCCGCTTTTCGCCGGTCCGTAGTACACGATTTTGACCTGCAGCTCTTTGGTCGCTTGGTTGATGATGGCCATGGGTGGGGTTGGATTATTGATTGGTCTGCCGTCCGAGTTCCGCGGAGATGAGCCGCAGCTCGTGCCAGGGGAGGGCCGCGCCGGGCTGCCCGAGGATGGCGAAATAGACGAAGCCGAGCCGATAGACCTGGCAGTGTGCGCCGTGGGTGGTGAAAAGGAGGTCGTCCACTTCGCCCATTTTCATCTCGCCGGCGTACTGGTTCAGCCGCGCGAAAATCTGCGGGAGAAACGCGGCGAC
>JAYWEP010000126.1:0-10306 GCA_043779205.1 Chthoniobacter sp.
TCGGCGATCTCGTGGAGCAGCGCGGTGTCGCGCGTCTGGATCTGGTCGAGCATGCTGTTGAAGGAATCCGTGAAGGAGCCGACCTCATCGTCCACGACTTTGGCGGCGCGGACGGAGTAGTCGTTTTTCGAGGCGATGCGGCGGGCGGTGTCGGCGAGGTTTTGAATCGGTCCGAGGATGACGGTCTCGAGTTTCGACGAAACGAGGACGGCCACGAGAAACGAGATCGCGAGCACGGCGACGATGGTGCCGGCAAAAAGCCGGTGGAGCCGCGAGGCCTGGCGGGCGTAGTCGGCGTGGAGGAAGAGGGTGCCGATGCGCTCGTGGTCGAGGATGATGGGATGGACGTAAAGCAGGTCGAAGCCGTCTTCGCGAAAGCCGGAGTCGGGCGGCTGCTTCGGGTCGTGGTAGCCGTGGGTGTTGCCGACAGCGGCGAGGGCGGTGCCGTCGCTGAGCACGATTTCCGCGCCGATGATCTGCGGTTTGGCCTTGAGGGCGGTGAGAATCTCGCGGGTGTCGTCGTCGTTTTGAAACTGCACGGCGGCGGTGCTGTTGCTCGCGATGATCTCGGCGACGGCGATGAGGTCGCGCTGGAAGTCGCGCTTGAAATTGAAAAACTGCAGCGCGAAGAGCGCACTCGAAGCGACCACGAGCGCGGCGGTGCAGGTGGCGAGGACGACGAGGCGCAGCTTGCGCTGGATCGGCAGGTGGCGGAGGCGGTGGAACATGGGAGGAATCAGGGCGAGGTGACGGGCGGCAGGCGGGGTGCGCCGTTCGGGAGGTAGGAGATGGGCAGGAGCTTGGAGCTGACCTTGAGGCTCTCGCGGCTGGCGGCGCCGAGGTTGATCTGGAAACGGGTCGCGCCCTCGACGCTCAGGAAATTGATGCAGCCGCCGCTTTTGAGAAAGTTTTCGCTTTCACCGACGCTGAGGATGTTTTCGTGGCGCATCTCGTAGAGCACCGTGCCGAGCCGGCCACTCTCCGAGCGGCTGACGAAGACGAGATGGCAGCCGGGGAGTTCGGCCTTGTTCGTGAGGTGGCGGATTTCGACGGGGCGGTCTTTGATCCGGCGGGTTTGAAAGGACTCGCGGAGGAAGTCGGTGATCTCGTCGGAACCGTACACGCCGATGACGAACGGCGATTCCGAGGACGGGAATTTTTTCGCCGGCCAGTCGATGAATTTCGTGAAGGAGTAAATCTGCGCGGCCTTGGTCTGGTATTCGGAGCCGACCTCCGGGCTCGCCCGCGCGGAACCCGGCCAGCCCGCGGCGAGGGCGAGCAGCAGGGCCGGGAGATTCCCACATTTCGGGCGGGTGGGTGCGCGCTTTGGGAGCATCGGGCGGCGCGGTCTAGCAGCGGTCGGCGCGCGGTCGCGCCGGCGGGCCGGGAGAGCCGGGGAGGCTGGCAGGCAAGGGCGCGCGCGTTCCGCGATCAGGCGGACGGACGGTGTGCGGGCGGTGTTTGAGGGCGGACATCAGGAGCTGGCGCGGGCTGGCACAGAGTAAAGCAGCCGTTATGCCGGGAGGGATTCCCTCGCAGATTTGGGATGGGCGGGGCAGACGCGCAAAGGAGCGGCGCGCTTCCAGCCGCCGAACAATCCAGCGCGCGAAGCGCCATTTTTCACGGGCGGTGCGGGTCGGAAATTGGCGCTGCGCGGCAGTTGAGGTCGGCGGCTGGAAGCACGCCGCTCCTTTACCCGCCGGCCACGATGCGGACGATTTCCACGCGGTCTCCGGCAACGAGGGCGCGCTGCGGCCACTCTTCGCGGTGGAGGGCGAGGCCGTTGTGCTCGACGAGCAGGGCGGGGGCGGGGAGGGCGAGTTCCGCGATGAGTCCGGCGATGTCCAGGGCGCTGGCGATTTCGTGCGGCTCGCCGTTGAGGACGATTTTCACGACGCGAGGATGGCGCGGTCCCAGTCTTTCCACACGGCTTCAAAGCCGCGCGTGTGGAGCAGCGCGGCGATCTCGGCTGGCGAGCGGTCGTCGGCGATTTCAAATTGGCCGGTCGCGCCGGTACCGGCGGACGCGACGGCTTTTCCGCGGATGGTGAGGTGGAGATCGTCGCGGCCCTGGCCGGTGTAGCCGCCGGGTTCGGTGTGGCTGCCGGCGCTCATCATGGTGATGCCGAGCGGGAGGAGCGCATCGCGCAAAGGCGCGGGTTCGCGCGTGCTGAGGACGATGCCGACCTGCGGAAAACAAATCCGCAGCGCGCAGATGAGCTGGATGAAATCGCGATCCGCGAGCGGGTGCGGCGGGGCGAATTCGCCGGCGCACGGGCGCAGCCGCGGGAGGCTCACGGTGAACTGCGCGCGCCAGCAGGTGCGGAGCAGGTGATCGAGGTGCGCCGCGAGCGCGCCCGCCTCCGCGCGCCATTCCGTGAGGCCGAAAAGCGCGCCGATGCCGATGCGCCGGAAGCCGCCCGCGTAGGCGCGCTCGGGGCAGGCGAGCCGCCAGTCGAAATCCTTTTTCGGCCCCGCCGTGTGCAGCGCGGCGTAGGTCTCGCGATCATACGTTTCCTGATACACGACCAGCCCCTCGGCCCCGGCGGCGACGAGCGCGGCGTAGTCCGGCGTTTCCATCGGCGCGACCTCGAGCGCGATGCTCGGGATTTCCTTCACCAAAGCGCCCACGCATTCCGCGAGGTAGCCGTTGGAGACGAATTTCGGATGCTCGCCCGCGACGAGCAGGATGTTGCGAAAACCTTCCGCCGCGAGATGCCGGGCCTCTTTCACCACCGAGGCGATGTCGAGCGTGACGCGCAGGATGGCGTTGTCGCGCGAGAAGCCGCAGTAGGCGCAGTTGTTGATGCACTCGTTGGACAAATAGAGCGGCGCGAAAAGGCGGATCGTTTTGCCAAAATGGCGGCGCGTGATCGCGGCGGATTCGCGCGCGAGGGCGGCGAGCTGCGCGTCGTCTTGCGGCTCCAGCAGCGCGGCGAACTGGCGGAGAATCGCGGATTTTCGCGGGAAAAAAATGAGATCGGAAAGCGGCATGAGGCGGGCGCGGGGCGGGAATATGCGGGCCGTCCGGGTGCTTGTAAATAGACCAGACTCCGCCAGTCTCGCGCGCCGATGCCGCACCTCGAAACGCTCTACCACCTCGCCATCCTCGCCGGGCTCCTGCTTGGCCTCGCCGGCGTGCTCGCGAATCTCGCGACCTTCGACGGCCTGCGCCCCGCCGAACCGCCCGCGGCCGCGGGTGCGCCGCGCGTTTCCATCCTCGTCCCGGCGCGCAACGAGGCGCTGAACATCGGCCCGTGCGTGCGCTCGCTGCTCGCGCAGGATTACCCGAATTGCGAACTGCTCGTGCTCGACGATCACTCGACCGACGGCACCGGCGACCTCGTTCGCGGGCTTGGCCTGGGCGAGGCATCTGTAGGGGAAGCTGCCAGCTTCCCCCGACCTTTGCCACCCGCCGGGGGAACCCAACGGGTTCCCCTACAGCCACGCATGCTCACCGGCGCCGCACTCCCGCCCGGCTGGACGGGCAAAGGCTGGGCCTGTCACCAGCTCGCCGCGCAAGCGACGGGCGACTTTCTCTTTTTCACCGACGCCGACACCGAGCACGCGCCGGGCACCGTCTCCGCCGCCGTGGCCTACGCGCAGCGCAATCGCGCCGACCTCGTCTCCGCGTGGCCGCGCCTCGTCACGGTGACGTGGGGCGAGCAGCTCGTCATCCCGATGATCGTGGTCCTCGCGATGATCCTCTATCCGCATTGGCTCATGCTCTTTTTGCAAAAGCACCCGCATCTCGCGGCGCGGCTGCCCCGGTCGGCGCAGCGCCTCCTCGGAGCGGCGAACGGGCAGTTTATGTTCTTCACACGCGCGGGTTACGACCGCATCGGGGGGCACGCTGGCGAGCGCAGTCACGTCGTGGAGGACGTGGCACTGGGCCGTGCCGTGGCCTCGCGGATGGGCGAGGGGATGCGGCTCTTCAACTGCGAGTCGCTGCGCTTTTCCACCTGCCGGATGTACCGCTCCTTTGGCGAAACGTGGGACGGCTTCACGAAAAACATCCGCCCCGCGTTCGAGCGCTCGCTTGTCGGATTCCTGGGTTTGGGAGCGTGGCAGCTCTGCGGGTATCTGCTGCCGTTCGTCTTCGCGGTTTGCGCGCCGCGCCCGCTCGTCTTCGCGCAGGTCGCGGCGATCTATGTCATCCGCATTCTGCTCACGCTGCGCTTTCGCACTTCGTGGCTGAGCTGCGTGCTGCATCCCGTCGGGCAGGTGCTCGCGCTCGGCATCGGGCTCAATAGCTGGCGGCGCTCCGCGCGCGGCGGCGTGAGCTGGAAAGGCCGCACCTATCAGGTTTCCGGCCAGGCGTAACTCGGCGCGTTCTTGCAATTCCCCGATTTTCCCGCAACGTGCCCGCCGTCATGCAACTGACCCTCCTCAAATCGAAAGTCCACCGCGCCACCGTCACCGGCGCGAGCCTGCACTACGAGGGCAGCCTCACGATTTCGCGCGACCTCGCCGAGCGCGTGGGCCTGATGCCCTACGAGAAAATCCTCGTCGGCAACATGGGCAACGGCGAGCGCTTCGAGACCTACGTCATCTACGGCGAGGCCGGGGCCGGGCAGATCCAGCTCAACGGCGCGACCGCGCATCTCGGCAAGATCGGCGACCGGCTGACGATCATGAATTTCGGCGCCTACACGCCCGAAGAGGCCGCCGGGCACAAGCCGCGCGTCATTGTGCTCAATGAAAAAAACGAGGTCGTCCGCTACGATGGCGGCTCGGTCGCGCAGGAATTCCAAGTGGTCGTCTAACTCCAAAAACTGTGAACAAAGAAATCTTCCTCAGCCAATTCGCGCTCGGCTTTTACCTCGGCTGCGTCTTCCTCGTCATCGCGACCTACAATTACCTGCGCCTCAAAGGCGAACTCTCGCGCTTCCGCCGGCATCTCAGCGACAAGCTCGAAATCGAGGCCGAGACGATGAAGAAACTGAAGACCGAGCAGGAGACGCTGCGCAAGGAAAACGAAACACTCCGCGTGAAAGTGAACGCGCTCAACGAACTGCCCGACCGCAAGGTTCAGCGCGACATTGAGGTCTTCGCCCGCGCCGAAAAGCGCATGCTGCTCAACGTCCCCGGCTTTGCCCCCGCATGGGAAACCGCGAAGACCGAGGCGCACCACGAACTCGCCGAAGAGGAAGCCGGCAGAAGCGCGCCGAAGCGCATTTTCGCTCGGCTTTTCGGCGGCGGCGGAAATGCCGCGCTGCCCGCCCGCGGCGATGGCGCGCAGGCAGTGGTGGAAGCCGAGCCCGCAAAGAACGGCAGCGAGCACTGAGCTAGTAGATGTAGGGCTCCGGCAGCTTGAAGGCGTCTTTGATCAGATTGAACTTGGGCCCGTCTTCATCGAAGACGATTTCCACGATGTCGAAGCGGAAGAAGATGTCGGGATGGTCGAGCAGGCGCAGCCAGGCCAGCGCGCCGCGGGCGATGAGCTTCTGTTTGTCGCGCGTCACGGCTTCGCCGGGCGTGCCGTAGCCGAGGCCGCGCCGGGTTTTGACTTCGACGAAAACGAGGGCACCGCAGGATTTGTCGCGGCAGACGAGATCGACTTCGCCGCCGTGCGGCGCGCGGAAGTTGCGGTAAAGAATTTTGAAACCCTGCCGGCGGAGGTAGCGCTGCGCGAGTCGCTCGCCCTCGCGGCCCAGCCACTGGGCTTCGTTTTCGCCCGGCTCAGGCGAGCGGGAGAAGCGCCTGCCGAACAGGAGAAAAAGATTTGCGATGGATCGCACAAGGCCCATGAGCGCGGAGCTTAGCAAGATGCAGTGCGGTGCCATAGCCTTTGTGCCGGGCAAATCCGTAGGCCGGATAGCGCGCCTCCATTTCGACCATCAGGCGGTCGCGCGTGACCTTGGCGATGACGCTGGCTGCCGCGATGCTGAAGCTGAGGCCGTCGCCGCCGACGAGCGCGGTCTGTGGGATGGGAAAGGGGAGCACCGGCAGGCCGTCGATCAAGGCGTGATCCGGCGCGAAAAGCAGCGCGGCAAAGGCGCGACGCATGGCTTCGTGTGTGGCGCGCAGGATATTCAGCCGGTCGATTTCCTCGGCCTCGACGACCGCGAAAGCCCACCGGATTTCGCCGTGGCCGGTGATCTCGGCGTAAAGCCGTTCACGGGTTCGCTCGGAAAGTTTTTTGGAGTCGTCGAGTTCGCGATGGCGGAATCGCTCGGGGAGCACGACCGCCGCCGCGACCACCGGCCCGGCGAGAGGGCCGCGCCCCGCCTCATCAATTCCCACGACCCGCAGCCAGCCCTGCTCACGCAGTTCGCGTTCGTGTTTGAGGCTGCAACTCATCGCCGGCGAGGACGGCGGAAAAACTGCGGGCCTAAGCCTTGGCAATCACCTTCTCGCGCACCGCCATGGCGCTCTTGCCTTTGCGGTTGCGGAGGTAGGTCAGCTTCGCGCGCCGCGCGGTGCCGGCGGTTTCCACTTCCACCTTCGAGATGCGCGGGGAGTGCAGTGGGAATACGCGCTCGACACCCTCGCCGTAGCTGATGCGCCGCACGGTGAAGGTCGCGCTCAGGAGCGTGCCTTTCCGCGCGATGACGATGCCGGTGAAAATCTGCACGCGCTCTTTTTCGCCTTCCTTGACGATCGTATGCACGCGGACGCTGTCGCCGACGTTGAACGCGGTGACGTCCTTCTTCATTTGTTCCTGATTGATCTTGGCGATGATGGACATGGCGATGGGCTCCGGTGGTGTGTGGGTGTGGAAAGGGGTGGGAGTAATAGCTTGATTCGCATGCGGCGCAATCAGAATTTCACCGCTTTCATGGACGACCTAATCGACCTCCACAGCGACAGTTTTTTCATGGCCGAAGCCCTGCGCCAGGCCCGCCGCGCGTGGGAGTGCGAGGAGGTGCCGGTCGGGGCCGTGATCGTGCATCAGGGCCAGATCATCGCCCGCGCCTTCAACCAGGTGGAGACGCTGAAAGACGCGACGGCGCATGCCGAGATGCTCGCCATCACGCAGGCGGAAAGCGTGATCGGCGACTGGCGTCTCAATGAGTGCGATCTACGTGACCAAGGAGCCGAGTGCGATGTGCGCGGGCGCGCTGGTGCATGTGCGGATGCAGCGGGTGGTCTTCGGGTGCCCGTCGGCCAAGGACGGCGCGGGTGGCAGCGTGCTGAATCTGCTCCAGCATCCGCAGCTCAATCACCGCTGCGAAATCACCAGCGGCGTGCGCCACGACGAGTGCGCGGGGATGCTGCAAAGTTTCTTCCGCGAGCGCCGCGCGGGCGGCTGAAAGACGGGAGGCATGCGTCTCCTCGGGCGGTGCGAAGCGTTACGCGTTGCCTCGTTTCCGGCGCTTCCTGGCATCGGGAAAAAGCGGCGCGGGTGCGTGATGCGGCGGACGCGGGCGTTTTGCGGTCAGGGCGCTTCCGCGAGCGCGTCGAGAATTGGTTTTAGGTCGAAATACATCGCCCGGAACGGCTGGCCTTCGATGCGCCGCCCTTCGCCATCGCTGAACGTGAAACCGAAGCGCGCGTAAAAGCCCGACGTGTCGTAATCCGAATCCGGGTCGTAGAGCGCATCCACGGTCACAAAGCGCACGCCGAGCCGCGGGCACAGCTCTCCTGCCACGTAGCGGAAGGCCCATTGCACGAACGCCGTGCCGAGTCCCTTCGCGCGTTCATCCACCGCGAGCAGTCCGATTTTCACCGCGGGAAAAGTACGATACTTCACACCCTCTGCGGTCAAATGCGGATGCTCAAACGCGATTCTGTCCGCCAGCAGCGTGACGTATCCCGCGAGCCGTCCGTCGTCCTTCCGCGCAAACCAGCATTGCCCGAGATGCGCCTTTGCTTCGCGCCCGATGCGGCCCCGTTTCCAGTAGGTCGCAAACTCCGCGCGTTTCGGGCGAAACCCGGTCGCATCCGGCGGCGAGAGCGAATCAAGTTTTTCGACGGCGGCACCGCCGTTGCTCATTTCGCGCGCTTCCGGGCCTCCGGGCGTGGCCCGCCGCGCAGTGCCGCCACAATCTCCGCCGCAAACGCCTTCGCGCGCGGGTTCGTCACCGCCCTCCCGGACTCAATCACGCGCAGCACGCGGCGCGCTTCCGCACCCGTCACGGGCATTGAGGCTGTGTGCATCGGAAGTTTCATCAGGCCGCACTCTATGCAAAACGCGCGCGCGCGTCGAGGTCATTTGCGCGCGCACTGGGTGTGTCGCGTCTCTGCCGTTCCGCCTTACCCGGTGCCGGGAACAGCGGCGATGCTCACTTGCGCGGCGTCGATTTTCCACGGCTCACGCTGCTTTTGAAGGATTTCCACGTTGCCGCCCCGGTCATCGCCACCCCGCGCGAGATTGTGCGGAAGTTTTTCCGCTGAGCCCCACGCTCAGCGCGCCGGCTTCCTCCGGCTCTTGCTGCCAGTGGGGAGCGGAGGGAAAGGCGATCTTCGCCCCTTTCAATGGGAACGTAGTTCCGTAGGACGGCGGCGAGCGAGAAATTGCCGTTTATCTTCCCATCGGCGAGCTTCGCCACCAGTCCGCCCGCGCGCAGGTTGACTCTGGGCGGTAACTCGGCAAACCTGCCGCATGACCATTGCGCTGACCAAAGATGTCGAAGACTTCGTTGAGGAACAGGTAAGGGCCGGCGTCTGCCCTGACGCCAGCACCTTGGTCAATGATGTGTTGCGCTCGCTCAGCGAACACCGGCGGCAACCCTTCGCGACGACCCCGGAACTCGAGGCGTGGCTGCTGGAGGCCGCGGACAGCCCCGCCACACCGCTGCTCCCGGCAGACTTCGACGCCATCCGCAGCCGGGTGCGCGCCCGGCTCGACGGCCCGGCGGCATGAACGTCCGCAAGGCGGACGACTTCATTGCCGACGCCGAACTGCAATACCAGTGGTATGCCGAGCGCGCAGGTTGCGACGTGGCCGAGCGGTACCTCGCAGCGATTGCCGGCACTTGTGCATTGATCGAGCGCCATCCCGTCATCGGCCCCGCCGCGGCGCTCACGCATCCGCGGCTCGCGGCCTGGCGGCTCTTCGTCGTCATGCGTCCCTTTCACCGTCACGTCCTGTTCTATGAGATCGTCGGCGACGAGGTTATCATGCGCCGCATCCTTCACGGCCAACGCCACCTACCCCGCCGCCTTTTGGAGCCACCCGGCGCGGAGTGAGCGTGACTTGGCGACAATTCACGATTCACAGACTGCCCCCGCTCGCGCGATGCCTCACAAATCCCGGCAGCGCCCCTCGCGCAAATCGCGGATGGCCTCGTCGGCCAGCGCATCCAGATGCCCGGCGGACACGTCCTCCGCGAACTGCCTGTCCCACGCCGCGGCGTCGAACTCAGAGAACCAGTCGCGGAAAGCCAGCAGCTCCTGGCGGGAGAGCTTGGCGACCGCGGTTTCGATCTCTTGAATGGTGCTGTTGGCCTGGCAGCGAACTCGATACGAACGTGAAAGAGCCCGGCTCGTTCTTTCTGCAAGGCGATCACGGCACCGTGAGCTTTCGCAACATCGTGGTGAAGGAATTGCCGAAGGAGTAAGGGCGCTGCCGAAGTGTTTTTGGCCGGAATTTTTTAACCACGGATTTCGCGGATTACACGGATTGCAGAAACGATTTAATCCGTGAAATCCGTGCAATCCGTGGTCAAAAACTTCCGTCTTTCGGTCAGCGGTCTGGCGCTTGCCGCGTTCGCTTTTTCCGCGCTGACGGCATGCAAAAAAACGACTCCCGAGCCGCCCAAGGAAACCGCCGCCGCCACACCCGATCCGAAGTTGCTGGCGGCGGTGCGCGAACTGGCCGCGGTGCTCGACAAGGCGCTCTCCGCCTACAACGCCGGGGGTCAGGCCGCGCTCTTCGCCGACTTCGCGAGCACGGCCACGCCCGCGCCGAGCGACCGCATTTTCACCGAACTCTTCGAGGGTTTTTACAAGGTGGAGTTTGGCAAAATCGTCGCGCTGCGGCTGAACACGCGGGAGACCAACCCCGATCCCGACTTCGGCATGCTCGTCTATGACGCGCAGTGCGAGCGCCAGCCGCTGGCGAAGGTGAGCGCGAATTTCCTCCGCGAAAACGGCGCGCTGAAAATCGTGCAGGTGCGGTTTGAAAAAGTGGAGGCCGCGAAGTAGCCAGGGCGGTCAACGTGGGTGTCATCGCGACAGATGCGCGAAGCGCCGGGCGCGTTTGATCTTTGCTTCACCAGCGGATTCCGGGATGGTCGCACGCGTTACTCCCATGGAGACAGACCTAGATGTGGAGGCTCAACACGTTGTTCATGGGCAGGCGGAGTCTGGAGATGGGAGAGCGGAGCTTGAGAGAGTGATGAGGACGATGCCAGTTATAG
>JAYWEP010000127.1:0-20032 GCA_043779205.1 Chthoniobacter sp.
CGCGGAATCCGAACCGCCGAAGCAGGCCGAGGCGGACGGCGGGACGGATGCGCCGGAGCAAGTGGCGGCCGAGGTTTTCGCGCGGCCAGCCGCGCGAAAACCTCGGCCGCCACTTGCTCCGGCGCATCCGTCCCGCCGTCCGCCTCGGCCTGCTTCGGCGGTTCGGATTCCGCGCCGAAAAGGATCGCGCGCATTTCCAGCCGGTCGCCGCGGAGCGTCGTCCGCACGCCCACCGGCAGCCCGCAGTCGCCCGCGAGCAGGCGTTGCAATTCCCGCTCCGCCTTGATCGCCACATGCGTTTCCGCATGGTCAATCTTTTGCAAAATGGCCGTGACCTCCGCGCGATCTGCGCGGCTCTGCAAGGCGATGGCTCCCTGCCCGATCGCCGGCAGAAGATGCGCGGCGAGAGACGCGACCTGAAATTTCCACGGCGCAAAATCCAGCGCGCCCGCCGCGAGATCGTAGCCGAGCCGCTCCAGCCCCGCCTGCGCGAGGATGATCCCCGCCACGCGCCCGCTCTCACCGAGCTTGCGCAGCCGCGTCTGCACATTGCCGCGCCACTCCTCGATCACCAGATCGGGCCGCAGCCAGCGCAACTGCCGCGCCCGCCGCACGCTGCTCGTGCCGAGCACCGCGCCCTCCGGCAGCGCCTCGAAACTGCGCGCATCTTTCGCGATGAGTACGTCCGCCGTCGCCGCGCGCTCCAGCACCGCCGTGACCGCCAGCCCCGCCGGATTGTGCCCCGGCAAATCCTTCAGGCTATGCACCGCCACATCAATCGTTCCGCCGAGCAGCGCGTCCTCCAGCTCCTTCGTGAACAGCCCCTTCCCGCCCGCTTCATTCGCGCGGATCAAACTCAGATCGAGCTTCACATCGCCGCGCGTGACGAAAACCTTTTGCTCCACCGCCAGCCCCGGAAAGGCCGCCGCCAAAGCCTTCCGCGTGAGCTCCGCCTGCGCCAGCGCCAGCGCCGAACCGCGCGTCCCGAGCACAAAACGCGTCACGGTTTCGGCCCTCCACTTGGCCCGCGAAAAACGCGAAAAGACGCGAAAAGGGATTTTCCTTTTCGCGTCTTTTCGCGTTTTTTGCGGGCTCCCCTCATCACGTCTTTGCCTGCTGCGGCTCGCTGCCTGTCGCCCGAAATTTCGGCCAGTCGGTCGCCAGCCATTCGCCAAATTCCACCGCGTGCCGTTCGATCATCTCCTCGCAAATCGTGAGTTCCTGCCGGCGCACATTCATCGAGTGGTCGGCGATGGCTTGGAGGGAGTCGATGTCATAAAGGTACACGCCATCGAGGTCATTGACCGCCGGCTCGATGTCGCGCGGCACCGCGAGATCGATGCAGAAAAGCGGACGGTCGGGCCGCGTCCGCATCATCGGCGTGAGCTGCGCGGCGGTCAGCACATGATGCGGCGCGGCCGTGGAGCCGATGAGGATGTCCACGTCGTGAAAGTCGCGCTGCCACGCGTCGAAATGGATCGCCGTGCCGCTCATTTTTTGCGCCAGCGCGGCGGCCCGGTCGTAGCTGCGGTTCGCCACGAAGATCGACTTCACCCCGCGCGCCTGGAGCGCGCCCGCCGTTAGTTCGCTCGTCTCGCCCGCGCCGAGGATCATCACTTTGCAGTGCGCCAGCTTGCCAAAAATCTTCTCCGCCAAATCCACCGCCGCCGAGCCCACGCTCACCGCGCCGCGCGTGATGTTCGTATTCGTCCGCACATCTTTCGCCACGTTGAATGCCCGCTGGAAAAGTTTGTTCAAATGCTTCGCCGTCGCCCCGCCCTCACTCGCCGCGGCGTAGGCTTTTTTCACCTGCCCGAGAATCTCCGTCTCGCCGAGCACCATCGACTCCAGCCCGCTGACCACGCGGAAAAGATGCCGCACCGTCGGCCCTGTCGCGTGCTCGAAAAACGCCCCGCCCTCCGGCGTCGCGATGCGCGCCGCCACAAAGTCCCGCACCGCCGCGAGGCCCGCCGCCGCTTGCTCCGCGGCCACATAGAACTCCACGCGATTGCACGTCGAGACGATCACCGCCTCGCTCACACCCGGAGCGCGGCGGAGCTGCGCCGCCGCCGCCGCGATCTCGCCATCCGGGATCGCGAATTTTTCGCGCAGCTCGACCGGCGCGGTGTGATGGCTGAGACCCAGGCAGAGAATTTCCATCGGTCAGAGCGCCGCCTTTTCTGTGACAAACCGCAGCCCGCCCAGCGTCAGCAGCACCAGGCTGAACGCCGTCACCGACAGCCACGCCACCCGCCGCGGGCTGATGCGATGCACCCGCCCCATCGCCGCGACGACGCCGTACAAAACCCACACGCCCACCGACCACGCCGTCAGCGGCGAATGCGTGAACATGCTCCCCAACTTGAACCCCGTCCCGAGCCCGACCGTGAGCAGGACAAAGCCCGCGATGATGAGCCGCCCATTGGCTACCGCGAGATCGCGAATCGGCGGCAGATGGTAAAAGATCGAGTGAATGTGATGCGTCTTCAGTTGCCGCTCCTGCGTGAGATACATCACCCCCGCCACGCCCGCCAAAGCGAACGCGCCATACGCCACGACCGAAATCGCCGCGTGCATTTCCAGCCAGCCATTGGGCGCGAGCCTGAGCTTCGAGGGCACGTCATCGACCAGCAGCAGCGCCCCGATTTGAAAAAAGAAAACGAGCGGCGACGTGAACGCCCCGAGCAGCGAGAGCCGGTAGGCCGGGCCGATGAGCAGATAGAAAAGCACCATCGACCAGCTCAGAAACACCAGCACCTCGAAGCGGTTCGTCAGCGGACAGCGCCCGAGCGTTTGCCCGCGCAGGTAAAGGAACGCCGTCTGGCAGAGGAAGCCCGTGAGGATCGCGAAAAAGTTCAGCCGCGAAGCCTTGTACACGCGCGCCCCGAGGGCGTGCATGGTGTAGGCAAACCCGAAGAGGAAACAGAAAGTGGAAATGGCCAGCAGCAGGCGGTCCATGCGGAAAGGGCGGGGAAAGTATCGGCTCGGCGCCGGTTTGGCAAACGCGGTGGCTCCATCCTGATCTCGCTCCTGCTCCTGCTCTTGATCTCCGCGGCAATCCCAGCGGAAGAAGATCAAGAGCAGGAGCAGGAGCAAGATTAGGATTACGAATCCACCCGCCGCGCTGCCATACTCACGCCATGCTCACCGACACCCACGCCCACCTCGACTTCCCCGATTTTGCGAACGACCTCGACGAGGTCTTCGCACGAGCCGCCGCGGCGGGCGTCAGCCGTATCGTGACCATCGGCACCTCCGTCGAAAGCAGCCGCCGGGCAGTCGCGCTCGCGGAGAAATATCCGCAAGTCTTCGCCGTCATCGGCGTGCATCCGAATTCCGCCGACGAGGCCGCGCCCGATTTCATCGACGAACTGCGCCGCCTCGCGCAAAACCCGCGCGTCGTCGGCCTCGGCGAAACGGGGCTCGACCACCACCGGCTGCCCAGCCGGCAAATGCTGGAGCCCGCGCCCGGCTGGCTCGCCGAGATGCCGCTCAATGATCCGCGCGAACCCGAGGCCGCCATCCGCGACGGCGCGCACAAATCCGCCCAGGCCATCGTCTTCGAGCAGCAGCTCGACCTCGCGGTGGAACTCGGGCTGAACGTCGTCATCCACGAACGCGATGCGTGGGACGACACGGTTTCCATTCTCCAAAACTATACCGGCAGGCTGCGCGCCGTTTTTCACTGCTTCGGCAAACCGCCCGCGCAGGCTGATGAAATCAGGGCGCTCGGGCATCTCGTCTCCTTCACCGGCATCGTCACTTTCAAAAACGCCCAGGCCGCACAGGAGACCGCGCGCACCGTCCCCGGCGACGCCTTCATGGTCGAGACCGACTGCCCGTTTCTCGCGCCCGTGCCGTTTCGCGGGAAGCGCGCCGAGCCTGCGCACACGCGCACCACCGCCGAGTTCATCGCCACCTTGCGCGGCGAGCCGCTCGCCGCGCTCGCCGCCCGCACCACGGCGACCGCCGACGCCTTTTTCCGCTTCCCGCTTTGACGCGAAAAAAAACCTCCCACCCGTGCCGCACCGATGCGCTAGCCTGCGCCTCAAATGAGCGAACCGAGCCTTGATCCCAAACGAAGCGGATTCATTTTCCAAGATCCGCACGGCCAGCGCTGGCCGCGCCTCCGCCGCGTGCTCGTGCTGTCGGCGCTGCTCGTCGTGCTCGCGGTGGTCTGGTTTTTCCGCACGCTGCTCATCCACCCGGAGCTGCGCGTCCCCGCGTCGGTGCGGCTGCTGAAAGGCCAGCTCAAGACCGCCATCCGCACGGAAAAGAACGATCCCAACGCGCTCAGTTTTGAAAAAAAACTGAAGCAGCTCGAAGCCGCGACATCCGCCGAGAACCCCGATCCCGCGACCATCGCGAAACTTTACGGAACCTCGAAAGCCGCGCAGGACCGGCTCGCCCGCATCCGCGCGCAGCTCCAGAATGCGCGCGGCGAAATCCGGCTCGGGCTCTACGTGGATTGGGATCCAAAGAGTTTCGCCTCGCTCGAAAAGCACGCGGGCTCGCTCACGCATCTCGCCCCCGAATGGCTGGCGCTGCTCGGCACCGACAGCCAGCTCGTGACCGACATCGAGCCGCGGCTCATCACCTTCGCCGCCGCGCACGGCCTCACGCTCATGCCCATCCTGCACAATTTGCAGGGCAACACCTGGCAGCCCGAGGCCGTGGAAAATCTCGCCAACGGCTCCGCCGACAAACGCGCGCACTTCATCACCCGGCTCGTCGCGAGTCTGCGCGAGGCCAAGGCCGGCGGCGTCATTCTCGACTGGCAGCAGCTCGACCCCGCCTACCAGCAAAACTACACCGACTTCATCGCGCAAATCGCCGACGCGCTGGCCGACGCGAAGATGGAACTGTGGTTCATGGTCACGCTCGGCGAGGACTTCGACACCTTCGACATCCCGGCGCTGGAACTGACCGTCGATCGCTTCATCGCCGTGCTGCACGACGAGAATTCCGAGCACGACGCGCCCGGCCCCATCGCTTCGCAGACGTGGCTCGAGGGCTGGCTGAAAGTCATCACGAAAACCGACGCGCAAGGCCGCTGGCTCTACGGCGAACCGGCGCAGTGGATCGGCCTGCTCGGCGCGTATGCCTACGACTGGAATACGACGACGGCGAAAGCGGAGGCCATCGGCTACAAGGACGCCATGAGCCGCGCGAGCTACGCGGGGCTGGATCAGGACGGAAACAAAATCGACGTCACCGCGCCATCCTACAACGGGCAGTACGATTACTCGGAACCGACCGGCGAGCACACCGTCACCTTTCTGGACGCGATCTCTTTTTACAATCACCTCCGCACCGTGCGCGCCGCGAATTTCGGCGGCATCGGCGTGACCCGGCTCGGCACGGAAGATCCGCAGATTTGGGATGTGCTGGGAATGCACGGCCCGCCGGCCAGCGGCGCGCTGCGGGCGCTCGGCGACTTAAAGACCGACCTGAGCGTGACCAGCGTCGGGCGCGGCGAAGTCGTGACCGTCGATCTCTCGCGCGACGACGGCTCGCGCACCGTGACCGCCGAGCCCGGCGGCCTGCTCAGCGCGGAGTACACGGACTTCCCCACGTATCCGATCCTCTACCATCAGGGCGCGGGCGCAGAGCACCACGTATCGATCACTTTCGACGACGGCCCCGATCCGAAATGGACGCCGCGCATCCTCGACATCCTCAAAGCGCGCGGAGTCCCGGCGGCGTTTTTCCTCGTCGGGCAAAACTGCGAGGATCATCCGGGGCTCGTCGCGCGGATCGTCGCGGAAGGCCACGAAATCGGCAACCACACCTACTACCACCGCAACCTCGCCACGATGTCCGAGTGGCAGCTGAAGCTCGAACTCGACGGCACGCAGCGGCTCATCCAGAGCATCACCGGGCGCTCCACCACGCTCTTTCGCCCGCCCTACAACGCCGACTCCAACCCCGCCGACCTCTCCGAACTCGCCCCGCTCGAACTCGCGGAAAAGATGGGCTACACCATCGTGCTGGAAAAAATCGACCCTCAGGATTGGGCGCGGCCAGGGGCCGCGGAGATCGTCCAGCGGGTGAAAGATTTGCGCGACGAAGGCAATATCATCCTGCTCCACGACGCGGGCGGCGACCGCGCGCAGACCGTGGAGGCGCTGCCGCTGATCATTGATTACCTGCGGGCGCGCGGCGACCGCATCGTCTCGCTCGGCGAATTGCTGAACATCCCGCGCGACGATTTGATGCCGCCGGTCGATAGCCGCCACGAACCCGTCGAGCGCTTTGTCGCCAGCACCGGCTTCCGCACCTGGCACGCGGTGATCGAGTTTTTCTGGGCCTTCATGATCGTGTCCACCGGGCTCGTGGTCGCGCGCACGCTCATCGTCGCGTGGCTCGCGCACCGGCACCACCGCGGGGCGCGAAAGTCGGGCTCCGCCCGATTCTGTAGGGGAAGCTGCCAGCTTCCCCCGAACGAAGGCGAGGATCAGGGGAAGCTGGCAGCTTCCCCTACAGATGCGGCGCTTTTTGCGCCGCCGTTGAGCGTCGTCATCGCGGCTTACGATGAGGGCAAGGTCATCGCGCAGACGTTGCGCTCCGTCGTGCAGACGGACTACGCGGGCGAGTTTGAGGTCGTGGTCGTGGACGACGGCTCGAAGGACAACACCGCGGAGGAAGTGGAACGCGTGGCCGCCGCCGAGCCGCAGGTCCGCCTGATCCGGCAGGCCAACAGCGGCAAAGCCGGCGCGCTGCGCAATGCCGTGGCCCAGGCCCGGCACGGCATCGTGGTCTTTCTCGACGCCGACACCCAGTTCGAGCGCGGCACGCTGCGCGCCCTCGTCCAGCCGCTCACGAATCCGCTCACCGGCGCGGTCAGCGGCAACGCACGGGTCGGCAATCTGCGCACCTTCATCGCGCGCTGCCAGAGCCTCGAATATATCTGCGGCTTCAATCTCGACCGCCGCGCCTACACCGCGAGCAATTGCATCACCGTCGTCCCCGGCGCGGTCAGCGCGCTGCGCAAAAGCGCCATCGCCGCGGCGGGCGGTTTTTCCCATGACACCCTCGCCGAGGACACCGACCTCACGCTCACTCTCCACCGCCTCGGCTACCACATCGACTACGCGCCCGACGCCGTCGCCCACACCGAGGCTCCCGAGACCTTTCGCACCCTCGCGCGGCAGCGTTTCCGCTGGGCCTTTGGCACCATGCAGTGCCTGTGGAAACACCGCGACCTCATGTTCAATCCGCGCTTCGGCGCGCTCGCCTGGTTCAGCCTGCCGAACATCTGGTTCATGCAGATCGGCCTCGTCGCCATGACCCCCCTGGTCGATGCCATCCTGCTCTATTCCTTGATTCTAGGCCACGCCGCGGGCATCTGGTATTGGTTCGCCGCCGTGCTCGGACTCGATCTTTTCCTCGCCATGCTCGCCTGCTGGATGGAGCGCGAGCCGCTGCACCGCGCCTTCCTCATCCTGCCCATGCGCTTCGTCTATCGCCCGCTGCTCGCGTGGGTCATTTGGAAATCCATCTTTCACGCATTGCGCGGCGCCTTTGTCACCTGGGGAAAACTGGAGCGCACCGCGAGCGTGACAGCGCGCGTATGAGAGAACGTTCAACGTCCAACGTTCAACGTTCAACGTTCAACGGGCCGGGAGCGAAGCGAGAGTACTTGGACGTTGGACGTTGGACGTTGAACGTTGGACGTTTTACCGCACTCATCGGCGCCACGCTGCTTCTCCTCTCCTGCAAAAGACCCGGCACGTCCGCCTCGGAGCACCCAGCGTCCTCCGTTATCCGCCGTCTAGCCGTGCCCGCCCACGGCGCCTACACCGGCGCGTACATCGACTGGGGCGAAAAGGAGGACAGCGTCGGCCTCGAAGCCATCGAGAGCTTCGACAAGATGGTCGGCAAGCATCAGGCCATTGTCGCGAGTTCGAGCTATTGGGGTGAGCAGACCTTTCCCGAGGCCAATGTCCGCGTCATCGCCGCGCACGGCTCCGTGCCGCTGATTTTCTGGTCGCCGTGGGACAAGCCGTATGAGGAAGGGCGCGGGCCGGACAAGTATTCCATCACCAGCATCATCGAGGGAAAGCACGACGCCTACATCGACATGTGGGCCGACAAGGCGCGCGAGTTTGGCCAGCCGATGATTGTGTCCTTTGCCAATGAAATGAATGGCTCCTGGTTTCCATGGAGCGGCCTGCACTACGGCGGCGACAAAATGGTCGAAGGGACGAAAGAGCCCAACGAGCGCTACGTCGGGCCGGAGACTTTCAAGAAAGCCCACCGCCACGTCGTCGATCGCGTCCGCGCGCGCGGGGCGAAGAACGTGCAGTGGGTGCTGCACCTCATGAACTACTCCCTCCCGCAGGAGGAGTGGAACCTCGCCATCCAATACTACCCCGGCCCCGACTACTGCGACTGGCTCGGCTTCAGCCTCTACGGCGCGCAGTTTGCCGACGACGACTGGTCGGAGTTTTTCGGGCTCTTCGACTGGCCCTACGAGGAAATGCGCCGCATCGACCCGACCAAACCCGTAATGGTCTGCGAGTGGGGCATCGGCGAATTTCCCGGCAAAGGCAGCAAGGCCCAGTGGATTCGCGACGGCTTCCGCCTGATGAAAGACCCGCGCTACCCGAACTTCAAAGCCTGCGTCTTCTGGCACGAGCGCTGGCAGAATCAGGATGGCCGCTACAGCAACCTCCGCGTCAACTCCACCCCCGAATCCCTCGCCGCCTACCGCGACGGCGTCGCCGATCCCTACTACCTCGGCGAGCCCGTCTTTGAGCCGGCGAAATAGTTCGCCCCTTGGCTTCGCGCGAAACGTCCGGCATTATCCCGCGCCATGCACGTCCCCATGACCGAGGTCATCCTGCGCCACGAAGGCACCGAGCTGGCGCGGGCCACGCTGCCACCCGGCGAATACGTCATCGGGCGCGAAGCCGGCGTCGATCTCCACGCCGACACGCCGCTGCTCTCGCGCCAGCACGCCCGGCTCACGATCAACTACGACCACCTCCTGCTCGAAGACCTCGCGAGCAGCAACGGCACCTTCGTCAACGAGCGACCCATTGCGGAAGCCACGCGCCTTTTCCCCAACCAGAGCATCCGCCTCGGCCCCGACATCACCCTCGAAGTCCGCCGCCAGCGCGCCCCCACCGAGCCCGGCGTCTCGCTCGCGCCCGCGCAGGCGGCCATCGCGCGGCATCTGCCCCCGGAACTGCTCGGCGAAAAGCGTTACGCCATCGGCAGCGTGGTCGCGCAGGGCGGCATGGGCGCGATCCTTGACGCGCGGCAGTCCGCGATGAAGCGCACCGTCGCCATGAAGGTCATGCTCGCCACCGGCGACGAGGCCGACGTGCTCCGCTTCATCGAGGAGGCGCAGATCACCGGCCAGCTCGACCACCCGAACATCGTCCCCATCCACGAACTCGGCGTCGATGAGCAGGGCCAGCTTTTCTACACCATGAAAATGGTCCGCGGCATCACCTTGAAAAAGGTCCTCGAACTCCTCGCCCAGGGTGTCCCCGAGACGGCGAAAAAGTATCCGCTCCCCGTCCTCCTCACCGTTTTCCAAAAGGTCTGCGATGCCCTCGCCTTCGCCCACAGCAAGGGCGTGATCCACCGCGACCTCAAGCCCGAGAACCTCATGCTCGGCGACTTCGGCAGCGTGCTCGTCATGGACTGGGGCCTCGCCAAAGTCATCGGCAAAAAGGACGCACCCGGCGCGAAGGTCGGACGCAGCGTGGTGATGAGTGCGCGCAGCCTTGGCGGCGACTTCGGCGGCACGCAGGCGGGCAGCATCATGGGCACGCCAGCATATATGTCGCCCGAACAGGCGCGCGGCGAGATCGAGACGCTCGATGCCCGCAGCGACATTTACGCGCTGGGCACGATCCTTTTTGAAATCCTCCACCTCCGGCCCGCCGTCACCGGCCACGCGGCTATGGAAATCGTGGACAAAGTGTCGCGCGGCGAAGTCGCGTGGGACGCGAAGAAAAGCGCCCGCGTCCCGGACTCGCTCCTCGCCATCACCCGCCAAGCCCTCGCCTTCGACAAAGCGGCGCGCTACCGCAGCGTCGAGGACTTGCAGGCCGACCTGCTGGCCTACCAAAACGGCTTCGCCACCAGCGCGGAAAACGCGGGCGCGTGGCGGCAGATCGCGCTGCTCGTCCGGCGGCACAAAGCCACCGCCCTCGGTCTCGCCGCCGTGCTGCTCACCGGCGCGAGCCTGGGCACCCAGGCCATCGTCGCCGGCCGCCGCGCCGAGCGCGCGAACCTGGCCCTGCGCCGGCAGGCCCCCGCCCTGCGCCAGCTCGCCGAGAGCGAAGCGGGTTTCCAGCGTTTCGACTCCGCGCTGGAGAAGCTCGATGCCGCCCTCGCGCTCGACCCCGCGCACCTGCCGGGCTACTGGCGTCGCGCCTGGCTGTTCATCGGCATGGATCGTCTCCCCGAAGCCGCCGCCGCCCTCCGCCTCGCCCAGCAGAAAGACCCCGCCCACGCCGAACTGGCCGCCATCCTCCCGACGGTCGAAAAACTCGCTGACTTACCGGCTGCCGAGCGCTGGCCCACAGAAGCGGGATGGATCGTGTGGAACCATATCGGAAAAATTGGTGTCTCGGGAGAGGCCTTCGCCCTTGCTGCCAAGGTGCAATCCGACGCCAAAGCCAAGGTAATACTCATCCACCAACGATTGGATGCATGGCTCGGGCAAGGAAAAGCAGAATGCTACGTGGATAAAAGCGGCTTCGTGTATGTGGGTATGGGTGAGCTTCCCATCGACACCATCGAGCCGCTGCGAAATCTCCCAATCGGTAACCTCAATATCTACAAAACCAACGTCGCAAATCTCGATCCACTCCGCGGAATGCAGCTCGTATATTTCGTAATGGGAGACACGAAAGCTAAAGATCTCTCGCCACTAACCGGTATGCCCCTGAGAGAGCTAGATATGAATGAGAACGGGAAGATGGATTTATCGCCCTTGCGCGGCCTGCCGATACAACGGGTCGGGTGCGCAGGATTGCCTAATTCAGATTTCTCGCCGCTTCGTGGTGCGCCGTTGAAAATCGTGGATGTATCGAGAAGCGAAGCCCGCGACTTAAACTTTCTTTCGGACGCGCCATTGGAGGAACTGAAGGCAGGACAGAATAAGATTGCAGACATCTCTCCGCTGCGAGGCAAGCTGCTAACGAAATTGATCCTTTATCGTAACAACGTGAGCGACCTCTCGCCGCTTCGCGGCGCGCCGCTCTCGGAGCTGTCCATTCACCACAATCCGCTTAAAGACCTCACCCCGCTCCTCGACCTCCCCAAGCTGGAAAAACTCCGCGTCTCCAAACTCGGCAAGCTGCTCGAACCCCTGCGCCACCATCCCACGCTGCAATTCATCGCCTACGACGACGAACCCTACCGCCCCGCCGCCGAATTCTGGGCCGCCTACGACGCGCCGCAGCCAACCGGGGCGAAGTGAGCGCGGGCGAGACTTGCCTTTCACCGCACGGAATGGGAGCTTCCGCCCTATGACCGCCCTGCTCGATGTGCCGGAACTTCGCGAACTCGTTTCGCCGCTGTCGGTGGCGGAATATCATCAGCTCGGCGAATTCAATGAGAACGGACGCCGCACGGAACTCATTCGCGGAATCGTCATCGAAAAAATGTCCAAGTCCCCCTTGCATTGTTATGTCGCGGCCGAGCTTCGGCGCATTGTCGAAAGCCAGGTCACCGCAGCCTTCACGGTCTTTTACCAAGACCCAATCACCACCGCGGATTCCGAGCCCGAGCCGGATGTCATGGTGGTGCGCGGCGCGCAAAAAGAATTTCGCACAGCCCTCCCCACGACTGCCGAACTCGCCGTGGAAGTGGCCGTTTCCTCCCTCAAGATCGACCGGCTAAAGGCGCAGATTTATGCCGAAGCCGGAGTCCGGGAATACTGGATCGTGTGCCCGCGGGAGAAACAGGTGGAGGTTTATCGGCAGCCGGGCGCGCAGGGCTATGCGGAGCGCGTGGTGGTCGCCGCGCCGGCGGTGCTGGAGTGCGCGGCGCTGGCCGGAGTGCGGGTGGATTTGGCGGCGCTTTTCGCCTGACGGAGCGGGCGCAGCGCGGGCTTTGTGAAACAATTCACAAAATCCCCTTGCCGGGTTTCGGACGGTTCCTAGAGTCCGGCCATGACTGAAATCAGCCCGGTCGCCTACGACTCGAAGATCGAGGGAAACATCATCTTCACCCAGATCGACTCCGCGATGAACTGGATGCGCAAAAACTCGCTCTGGCCGATGCCGATGGGCCTCGCCTGCTGCGCCATCGAGCTCATGGCCGCGGGCGCGTCGCGGTTCGACATCGCGCGCTTCGGCGCGGAGGTCATGCGCTTTTCCCCGCGGCAGAGCGATGTGATGATCGTGGCCGGCACGGTGACTTACAAAATGGCGCTCGCCGTGAAGCGCATCTGGGACCAGATGCCGGAGCCGAAATGGTGCATCGCCATGGGTGCGTGCGCGTCGAGCGGCGGCATGTATCGCAGCTACGCCGTGCTCCAGGGGATCGACCAGCTCATCCCCGTGGATGTCTATATCAGCGGCTGCCCCCCGCGGCCCGAGGCTCTGCTCGAAGGGCTCATGCGCCTCCAGCGGAAGATCGAAACCGAGCCCGCCCTCAAAGAGCAAAAGCCCGCGCTCTACGCGGCGATGAACTCCTGATCCGTCATGGCCGCATCCATCAACGCCGCCGCCAGCGCCATCCAGGCGAAATTCAAAGTCGCCAAAAAGATCGAGTTCCGCGGCGAGACCACGCTGCTCGTCGAGCGCACCGAGATCAAAGCGCTGTGCGCCTTTTGCAAAGACACGCTCGGCTTCACCTTTCTCATCGACCTCAGCGGCGTGGATAACTTCGGCGAAGAGCCGCGCTTCGAGGTCGTGTATGAGCTTTACCAGTTTGAGAAAGGCGACTACCTGCGCCTGAAGATCACCGTCTCCGAAGACGACCTCGCCGTCCCCTCCGTCATCGACATCTGGCCCACCGCCGACTGGCACGAGCGCGAGGCTTTCGACATGTACGGCATCACCTTCACCGGCCACCCCGACCTCCGCCGCATCCTCATGTGGGACGGCTACCCCTTCTTCCCGCTGCGCAAAGATTTTCCCCTCGCCGGACGCGCCAGCGACATGCCCGGCGTGGCTTTCAGCAAAGCCGCCCCGCTCGCCGGCGGCCCCTTCGTCACCGTCCCCTCGACCGCCACGACCAAAGACCGCGAGCCCCGCTCCCGCGAGCAGAGCTAGGCCAGTGCGGACACGGTTGGCGCATCGGGGTTTCTCCCGCGCACGCTTGCCCCCGCCCGCCGCCAGCCCCCATCCTCCGGCATGGTCTGCTCGTCCCTCGCCACCGCCCACGCCGCCGTCGTCGCGCTCGTCCACGACTTCGCCGCGCAGGAAGCCCACTACCTCTCCCCCGGCTACTCCGAGGCCCAGGCCCGCCTCAGCTTTATCGACAAATTCTGGACCGCCCTCGGCTGGGACGTGAACCACGAGCACCAGAAAAATCCCTACGCCCAGGAAGTCAAAGTCGAGAACCCGCAAAAAATCGGCGGCAGCTCCCACCGCGCCGACTACGCCTTTCACACCGCGCCGAATTTCCGCGACGCCCGCTTTTTCTGCGAAGCCAAGAAACCCGCCGTCCAGCTTCGCACCGACGCCGACGCCGCCTTCCAGACCATCCGCTACGGCTACAGCGCCGGCACCCCGCTCGCCGTCCTCACCGACTTCGAGCAGCTCCACATCCTCGACTGCCGCGCCAAGCCCCACATCGACACCGCCCTCGCCCGGTCGCATCGCTACTTTCATTACAAAGACTGGCTCGACCCCGAAAAATTCGCCCAGCTCTACTACCTCTTCTCCCGCGAAGCCTTCGCCACCGGCACCCACGACGCCTACGTCAGGCAGCTCCCCAAGCCGAAGAAAACCGGCCAGCGACCCGGCCCCCTCCGCAGCGGCCAGGAGCGCGTGGGCCTCGACTTTCTCACCGACCTCGAAGCCTACCGCGAAACCCTCGCCAAACTCCTCAAAGCCGCCGACCACACCCTTGATGGCGACGCCCTCACCGAACTCGTCCAGCGCATTCTTGACCGGCTCGTCTTCCTCCGCTTCCTCGAAGACAAACTCATCGAGACCGAAATCCAGGTCTCCCACTTCTCCCGCGCCGCCGGGGGGCAGAGCTGGGCGAAATTCATCGCCGCCTCCGGAAAGCTCAACGACCGCTACAACGGCGTCGTCTTCAAAAAGCACCCGCTCCTCGACGACCCCACCCGCCTCCCCGTCGATCCCGCCCGCTTCGCCGACCTCTGCGAAGACCTCTCCCACGTCCGCTCCGGCTACAATTTCAACTACATCCCCATCCACATCCTCGGCAGCATCTACGAGCGCTTCCTTGGCAAAATCATCGTCACCACCGGGCAGCGCGCCCGGGTCGAGGAAAAGCCCGAAGTCCGCAAAGCCGGCGGCGTCTATTACACCCCCGAGTACATCGTCCGCTACATCTGCCAGCAGACCGTCGGCCAGCTCATCGAGGGGAAATCCCCCGCGCAAATCGCGAAGATGCGCTTTGCCGACATCGCCTGCGGCAGCGGCAGCTTCCTCCTCGGCCTCTACGATCTCCTCCTCCGCACCCACGAGCAGTGGTACACCGCCAATCCCCAGGCCGCCGTCGCCGAGAATCTCGCCCCGCCCGACAAGGCCCGGAGGCGCAAAACGGAATTCATTCCCGCCGTCGTCGAGCGCGACGGCCTCCTCCGGCTCACCCTCGAAAAAAAGCGCGACATCCTGCTCAACAACGTCTTCGGCGTGGACCTCGACCCGCAGGCCGTCGAAGTCGCCCAGCTCTCCCTCTACCTCAAGCTCCTCGAAGACGAAACCACCGCCACCGCCCGCCAGCACTACCTCGACTTCCACGAGGCCCTCCTCCCCTCGCTCAGCAAAAATGTCGTCCGCGGCAATTCGCTCATCGGTACTGACATCCTGTTCGGCCAGTTCGAGTTTTCCGCGCAGGAGGAGCGCAAGCTTGCCCCAATGGATTTCGCATCTGCGTTCCCGCACATTTTTCCCCCGCGCTGGAATGGCGAGAGCACGCGCGTCGCCGAAACTCCATTTGGAGACTTTATTGAAGTCGGCCCCGGCGAACCCACGCGAGACCTCCTCCATTACGCAGAAAAGAGCGGGGAGCCGCAGAGCAAGCCTGCACCCAAGCGGAAAGCCGAACCCGAAGACAACTCCAACGGCTTCGACGCGATCGTCGGAAACCCGCCCTATCTCGGCGGGCGCGAATGGACCGAGCCGCTCCGGCAAGTCCGACCTTATTTCGAGAGCCGTTACCCTTCCATGGTCGATCAATATGACCTCTACGCGCTCTTCCTCGAAAGAGCCGTCGAGTTAGTCAAGACCGGCGGAGCGGTTGGCTACATCACGCCAAATACCTGGCTGAACAGTGAGCACTTTCTCAAGCTCCGCGAGACGATGCTCGCCAAGACGCAAATCCGCACCTTGGCGGACTTGCGCGACATTAAGGTTTTCGAGGACGCGACTGTGCTTCCCATCATCTTCGTCGCGAACGTCTGTCAGAAGCCGACAGGCAATGACTTCATTACGATTACCCGCTTTACCAGTCCTGATACTTCCGAGTCCTTCCAAAGCACTGCAAACGCCTGGAGCATTTTTCCCGGATCGGTTTTCAACCTCTCGCTATCGATCAAAGATGTGTCTGCGATCAAGCAGATTGAATTGGCCAGCGTTCCTTTGTCGCAACTCGCCGATTGTCGTTTTGGAGTAAAGGTTTACCAGAAGGGCAAAGGCAAACCACCGCAAACCGGAGCGGAAGCTGAGGAGCAGCGTTACGAGAGCGAGGAAAACCGGAGCCACGAATGGCATCCGTACATTTGGGGCAAACATTTGAGTCGCTGGCATGTTTCAGACACCGATACTTGGCTGCACTATGGGCCGCACCTTGCCGAGCCGCGCACGTTTGACCTGTTTACCGGGCCGCGTGTCCTTGTCCGGCGCATCGTGGGCGAGCGCTTAATCGTCGCGCCGGTTACTGCGACAGTCATTGCCGACCAGCTTATCCACACCGTTAAGCCAAGGCAGACAAAGCTCAGTGCAGTCTTCATCGCCGGCGTGCTTGGCAGCAAGGCCACCGCTTACTACTTCCGCAAGCGTTACAACCGAACCGAGAAGACCTTTCCTGAAATCCGCGTTGCTGAACTCAATTCCCTCCGAATCCCACTCATCGCCCCAGCGCAACAGGCACAGCACGACCGCATGGTCCAGCTCGTCGAGGCCATGCTTTCCACCCAGCAACAACTCGCCACCGCCGCCAATGAAAACGACCGCACTTACTACGAGAGCAAGGTCGCAAATCTGGATCGCCAGATCGACGAACTGACCTGCGACCTCTACGGCCTCACGCTCGCGGAACGCGCGCTGGTCGCGGGGAGTTGAGCGGGGCCGGAAGTATCCGAGGTGTCGCCGGATTTATCCCATCTTTCACAATCAATCGGACGCCCGGCGGCGGTGCGGAGGCCGCGCGTCTTGCTTTGCGGCTCTGGCGCGATACCCTCCGCGCCATGTCTTCCCCGCTCCGCCGGTTTGCGCCGGCTTTTTTTGTCGCCGCCTGCGCGGCCCTTTCCCACGCCGCCGAAATCGCTCCGGCCACGCCCGCCAGGACCGGCCTCAAAGGCCCGGAGCGTGTCGCCGCACCGGCGCAGCGCGCGGCTTCCGATGAGCCGCTCAAGGCGCTGAAAATCTTCCGCCCCGCGGAGGGCTTCACCATCGACCTCTTCGCCGCGGAGCCGATGCTCGGCAACCCGGTGGCCATCTGCCTCGACAACGAGGGGCGCGTTTTCGTCTCGGAGACCTACCGCTACAGGACGAGCGTGCTCGATATCCGGCACTACATGTTCATGCTCGAGGACGATCTCGCGAACCGCACAATCGAGGACCGCGAGGCGGAGATTAAAAAGAACTTCCCCGGCGAGTGGCAGAAACTCGGCATCGAGACGGAGGTCATCCGCCTGCTGGAAGACCGCGACCACGACGGCAAGGCGGATTTCTCCGCGGTCTATGCGTCGGGTTTCAACACGGTGCTCGATGGCATCGCGTCCGGCGTGCTGGCGCACAATGGGAGCGTGTGGTTCACGAATATGCCGAGCCTGTGGAAGCTCGACGGCATCGACAAAGACGGGCACGCGGAGAAGCGCGAGGAGCTGAGCCGCGGCTACGGCGTGCGCTTCAGTTTCACCGGGCACGACCTGCACGGGCTCATCATCGGGCCGGACGGGCGGCTCTATTTTTCCTTCGGCGACCGCGGGGCGAATGTGAAAACGAAGGAAGGTGTGACCCTCGCTTTCCCGGATGAAGGCGGCGTCTTCCGCTGCGAGCCGGACGGCTCGCACATGGAGGCGCTCTGCCGCGGGCTGCGCAATCCCGAGAAGCTGGCGTTCGACAAATTCGGGAATCTTTTCACCGGCGACAACGACGCCGACATCGGCGACCGCGAGCGCTGGGAATATCTCGTGGAGGGCGGCGACTACGGCTGGCGCATCGGCTGGCAGCACAACCCTCTGGGCAACCAGCACAACCCGTGGCTCGCGGAGAAGCTGTGGGTGCCGCACTTCGACGGCCAGGCCGCCTACATCCTGCCGGCGTGCGCGAACATTCCCGACGGGCCGGCGGGCCTCGCCTACAATCCCGGCACCGGGATGCCCCGCCGCTATGACGATCATTTTTTCCTCTGCGGATTCAAAGGCAGCTCGGCGCGGAGCATCATCTCGTCGTGGGAATCGCAGCGCATCGGCGCTTCGTTCCGGCTGAATGACGAGCATGTTTTCATCGACCACTGCCAGGCGACGGACATCACTTTCGGGCCCGACAGCAAGCTCTACTTCAGCGAGTGGGGCGAAGGCTGGGAAGGCACCGCGCGCGGGCGCATTTTCCGCGCGTACGATCCCGCGGCCATCCTCGATCCGCAGGTCGAGGAAGTGCGGCTGCTGCTCGCCACGGGCTTCAAGCAAACGCTCGCGCAGGATCTGCAATTGCTGCTCCGGCACGCGGACCAGCGCATCCGCCTCGAAGCACAGTGGGAGCTGGCCTCGCGGCCGGAAGGCGAGCGCGAATTCGAGCATGCCGCGACCAACGGGCCAACGGATTCTCCCGAGCCGCAGCTCGCGCGGCTCCATTGCATCTGGGGGCTCGGCAGCGTCGCGCGCCGCGCGGAATACCAGACGCCCGGCGCGGCGGCGAAGATGCTCGCGCCGCTCATCAAACTGCTCGAGGACGACGACGAGGAAGTGCGCGCGCAGACCGCCCGCGTGCTCGGCGAAAACCGCGTCGCCGCCGCGTATGACGGCCTGATGAAAACCCTGCGCGACACCAAGGAGCGCGTGAGCTTTTTCTCCGCGCTGGCGCTGGCGAAACTCGGACGCGCCGAGTGCGTGCCGCAGGTGCTGCTGATGGTGCGGGAAATCGGCGAGCACGATCCGTTTCTCCGCCACGCGTATGTCCTGGCGCTCGTCGGTGCGGGCGATTTCCCCGCGCTCCAGGCCGCGGCGAAACACGCCGACCCGACTGTGCGCATGGCCGCGCTGCTCGCCATGCGGCGCATGGAGCGGCCCGAGATCGCGCAGTTCCTCGCCGACGAAGATCCGCTGCTCGTCATCGAAGCGGCGCGCGCCATCAACGACGTGCCGATCAATGCCGCGCTCCCGCCGCTCGCCGCGCTCATCGCCAAACCGGCCGCCGACGAACAGCTCATGTTCCGCGTGCTCAACGCCAATTTCCGCACCGCCGCCGCCCGCCCGCTCGCCGACTTCGCCGCGCTCGACGGCGCCTCCGACGCCCTCCGCGCGGAGGCCCTGAAGCTCCTCGCGCTCTGGCCGCAGCCGCCCGCGCGCGACCGGGTGGCCGGCCTCTTCCGTCCCCTCCCCGCGCGCGACGCCGCACCCGCCGCCGCCGCCCTCCACACCGCCCTGCCAAAACTCCTCGCCGCGCAATCCGAGCCCGTCGTCCTCGCCTCGCTCGACACCGCCGCCGCCCTGCAAATGAAAGCCGACGGCCCCGCAATCCTCGCGCTCATGGCGAAAAAGGAAGCGTCGCCGAAAATCCGCGGACGCGCGCTCGAAACCCTCGCCGCGCTCAGCGATCCGAAACTCCCCGAAGCCATCCAGCTCGCCCTCACCGACAAGGACGCCGCCCTGCGCGTGGCCGCCAGCGCCATGCTCGCCAAGCTCGATCCCGCCAAGGCCGTGGAGCAGCTCGCCGCCGTTTTCGCCCAAGCCGCGATGCCCGAAAAAAAGGCCGTCCTCACCGCCCTCGGCGGCATCCCCGGTCCCGCCGCCGACCGCACGCTCACCGCGCTGCTCGCCGAATTGAGCGCCGGAAAAATCCCCGCCGAAGTCCAGGTCGAACTCCTGGAAGCCGCCGCCAAACATCCCGCGCCCGAGGTCAAGGCAAAGCTCAAAGCCTACGCCGACGCGCTCCCGAAAACCGACGCGCTCGCCGCTTTCCAAGCCTGCCTCAACGGCGGCGACAAAACCGCGGGCGAGACGATTTTCCGCGAGCATGCCGTGGCCGCCTGCCTCCGCTGCCACAAGCTCAACGGCAGCGGCGGCGACGCCGGCCCGGACCTCACCGGCAGCGGCGAGAAACGCGACCGCGCCTACTTCCTCGAATCCATCGTCCTCCCGAATGCCAAGATCGCCGACGGTTTCCAGATGCTCATCGTGACCATGAAAAACGGCGACATCCAGGCCGGCGTGCTCCAAAGCGAAACCGCCGCCGACCTTGTCCTGCAAATGGCCGGAGCCCCGCCCGTCACCTTGAAAAAGGCGGACATCAAAGCCCGCGACACCGCCCCCAGCGGCATGCCGCCCAACATGGGCGACCTCCTGACCAAACGCGAAATCCGCGACCTCGTGGAATTTCTCGCGAGCTTGAAACCGTAGGCGGGTGTCTAAAAAAATGGCGCGCGCTGCTGTAGGGGAAGCTGACAGCTTCCCCTACAGCAGCGCGCTTTTTTCTTA
>JAYWEP010000128.1:0-6995 GCA_043779205.1 Chthoniobacter sp.
TCCAATGAAAGACATTGCCGCGCACCGCTCTGAACTTTGAACGTTGGACGTTGGACGTTGGACGTTGGACGTTCATCCCGTTCAGCCGCCCGCAGGGTCGCCGCGATTTCACGCCGCGCCCGCTCAAACGAACAGCTCCTTGATCAGCCGCCCGTCGTTCACGAGATGCACAGGCTTTCCGGTGGTGCTCCGCAGCGTCTGGGCCGGGTCAATCCCCATCTTCGTATAGAGCGACGCGGCGAAGTCCTCCGGGCGGTACACGTTCTCCGAAGCGTGATAACCCTTCGCATCCGTCGCGCCCACGATCTGCCCGCCCGGAATCCCCGCGCCCGCCATCAGCACCGACATCGCGTGCGGCCAATGATCGCGGCCCGCGTCCTTGTTGATCTTCGGCGTGCGGCCAAACTCGGACGTGACCATGACGATGGTCGAGTCGAGCAGCCCGCGCTCGTCGAGATCGCGGATGAGCGCGGCGTAGGCCTGATCGAAAGGCGGGAGCGAGCGCGCAATGCCTTCCTGGATTTTCGCGTGCATGTCCCAGCCGCCGTAGGTCATCGAGACGAACCGCACACCGGCCTCCACGAGGCGGCGGGCCATGAGCATGCGCTGGCCGGCTTCATTGTGGCCGTATTTTTCGCGCATCGGCGCAAGCTCGGCGGCGAGATTGAAAGCCTCGCGCGCGGACTCCGACGATACGAGCGAATAGGCCGCCTGATAGAAGCTGTCCATGGCGTCCAGCGAGTCGCTTTTTTCCAAAGTGCGGAAATGCTCATCGACCGTGGAGAGGATATTCCGGCGGCGGTCGAAACGCTCGGGGGTGATGCCGGCGTGCATATTTAGGTCGCGCACCGCGAAGCCGTTGTTCGCCGGATCGCCACCGAGGCTGAACGGCCCGTGCGCCGTCGAGAGATAGCCGCTGCCGGCAAATTCATTCGGCATGTTCGGCACGCAGACGTAGGGCGGCAGGTTGTTGCGCGAGCCGAGCTCGTGCGAGACGACCGAGCCCATCGAGGGAAACTGGAGCGCCGGCGACGGACGGTAGCCGGTGAACATATTGTGCGTGCCGCGCTCGTGCGCCGCTTCGCCGTGAGTCATCGAGCGGACGACCGTGATCTTGTCCGCGATCTTCGCCGTCTCCTTCAGGTGTTCGGAAAAGCGCACCCCGTCGAGCTTCGTATCGATCGAGCCGAGCGGGCCGCGGTATTCGATCGGCGCGTAGGGCTTCGGATCAAAGGTCTCCTGCGCCGCCCAGCCGCCGGGCATGAAAATGTGGATGATCGACTTCGCCACCTGCGGCGGGGCGATGATACCCGGCGTGGAGGTCTGCGCGGCTTGCAGTTTGAAAAAATCCCCCAGCGTGAGGCCGAGGCCGCCGATGAGGCCGGTGTAAAGGAACTCGCGGCGTGAAGGTTTGCGGAAGTGCGCGGGATCGTCGAACCAGGTGACGGGTTTGATTTCGCTCATAAGTTCTGTGTGTTGATTTTGACGGGGGCTGCGGGCGGCGGCACCCTAGCGGTGCGTCACCCAAAATCAAACCCGTTAATCGCCGGAGATGTTTGTCTTTTCCGGCGCTCTCGGGGTCTGGCTTCGGGAGCTGCTTCGAAGGGTGTGACCGTGCGAGGAATGGTTCCTTAGAAAAAGATTTGCGCCGCTCATGCCGGGCGCACTTTCAGTCCCGGCGCGAGCCGCACGGGACTCGCCAGAGCCAGCCGGAACGCTCTCCGAATTTTCGCGACAATCTTCCCGCAGCGGCTGGCACGCTTGCTGCATTATGTCTTTCTGCGAGCCAGGAACTCACCTCACACTAATTACCTAAGTTTTGTTCCCCGGCTTCCGCAGCGCGATCAGCAATGGTCGCGCTTTTTTTTGCCGGAAAATGATTCGGATCGGCCAGGTGCGCCCGTTGGCATTCGCGGTGCTAGTTCAATATGGAGAATTTCTCGATGAATCTGACCTCCCAAACGCTCGACCTGGCTCCCACCAGCCCGCCGGCACCGCAAGTCGAACCGCCCCCGGCGCGGGACACGCCTGCGCTCAAAGTCCTGCTTTTGGATGATCAGGAGGATTTTCGCGACATCATCCGCGATTACCTCGTCTCGCGTTTCTACAAAGTGACGGAGGCGAGCAACGGAGCCGAGGGCCTGCGCGCGATCATGCGGGAGACATTTGATTTGATCATCTGCGACATGATGATGCCCAAGGTGGGCGGCGAGATGTTCTATTGGGCGGTCACGCGGGTGCGCCCCGCCGCCCGCCTGCGCTTCGTCTTCATCACCGGCCACCAAAACGACGCCAAGGTCGATCACTTTTTCCGGCGCGTCCAAGCCACCGTGCTCCTCAAACCATTCAAACTCGAGGATCTCAACGCGAGCCTGCTGGACATCGATCGGAAACTCCGCTGACGGTCTGAGAGGCTGTGAAATAAGTGCGGCGACTGCCGGGGAAGCTGCCAGCTTCCCCCAGCTCCTCTCCGAGGAACGGGAGAACCCAACGGGTTCCCCTACTGCATCACGCGACCAAGGCGAGGACTAGCCGTATTGGACATACGGGTTCGCGGAGGGATAGGGCGGATTCGGATTGGAGTTAAGAACGCGCGCGGTTTGCGACCGGATGCTGTGATCATTCGTAAAGACGCCGACGCCGAGCTGAGCCCCGCCGCCCCCATCGACCCAGCAGCCCCATTTCAGCATATCCAGATAGGCATCCGAGTTAGTCCCGGCGGCGACCGGGTCCATCTGGTTCAGGAGGTCATTGATGCGCGTCTCCCACGGACCGGTGGTGGCATTGGCGGAAACCAGGCATTTGTCCATCAGTGTCTTCAGGCGGCGGACATACATCGCGTTCAGTTCGGCGGACTGCCAGATGAACTGCTTGAGCCGGTTGTCGGCCCCATTGCGCAGGGGACGCTGGGCGTCGATGTCTTCGTCGAAATAATTCTGCTTAGGCGTCCCCGTGTGGCCGAAGCTCAAGTCCTGATCCCAAGGCAGGATGGACCATTCGCCGCTGCCATAGGTGTCGCGGTAGATGTAGCAGTTCTTATGGCCCTGGTCATTATTCACGATCAGGTCCTTGACGGCCAGGTAGTTGATCATCGTGGGAATGTCGAAGCTGTCGAAGCCATAGAGTCGGCGGCTGGCGAGCGTGTTGGTGGTATGCAGCGCATTCTCAAAAGCCGCGAGGTCGCTCTTATCGGTGATGGGTTCGCCGGTTTTTTTCTCGGCCGAACTTCCCCCCCTCCGAAAAGGTATCGTACATCTTATAGAGCGCGCCGTTGGGATCGAGGCCGGTGCGCTTGAGAAAGTCGTTGTTCCCGTTTTCGGTCAGATCGTAGATCCCCCAGAAAGCTCCGTTTTGCTGGACCCGGAGCGGGATCGAGAAATGCGAGGCGAGGTGACCGGACCCGGCCCACGTCTCATAGGCCAGGTTGTTCCGCACCTTCGACTTGTCGGCGTAGTTGGTCAGGAGGTTGATCGCCGAGACCGCACGCTCACTGCTGTTCCAGGTGAACTGGTTGTCCTGGCTGAAATTGACATCGTGGCTCTTCTTGTTGACCGGGAACCCGGCCGTGGACCGGCCATGGAGATCGACTTGCACGTTATCATAAAACCGTCCGGGCCGATAGGTGCCGTCGGCATTGCGCTCGACATAGAAAAACGAGCACCGGCACCCGCCACTCGTGCCGGGCAGATAGGTCGGTGAGACAAAGGTCGGGTTCAGGAACCAGTGAAGGATCGGCAGTTGTGACGTGGTAATAACGTCCTGGGTCACGGTCCCCAAAATATTGGTCGTTGTCGGTCGTGTTCTTGTAGGGCGGGTCGGTGCCGGCGGTGTTGGCGGTGTCGCGCGCCTCGACGCGCCAGCGGATCATCTGGGCGGTGCCGACGTTCGCGGTGGGGAGCAGCGCCGTGCAGATGGGATCGCCCGCGAGCACGTCCGGGGCAATGGCGTCGTCTTTCATCACCACATTGGCTTCGGCGTTGGACATCACCGAGTAATAGAGTTGCGCATCGCATTTCGGATGATCTACCTCCGCCTGCTGAGCGTTATTCGCCGCGCATCCGCTGTTTTTAGCCCCCCCTTTCTGAATCACCAATCCGTCTCCCACCCACCCACCGCCATGTCTTCGCGTCTCCGCACCCTCCAGCGCCCGGCCAAAGGGGCCGCGGTGGCCACTTCCATTGCCGCGATGTTGGCGGTGCTTCCCGCCCGCGCCACCGTGCTGACGTGGGACATCGCGCCCGGCACGCTCGGCGCCGGCGGCGGCAAGATCGACACCGCCGGCCAGACCGTCACGCTCGATGCCACCAGCCCCATCGCCGGCACCTCACTGGGAAAAACCGGCTCCGGCACCCTCAACATCAGCAGCACCACGCAGAACTACGCCGCGCTCACCACCTCCGGCGGCACCACCAATATCTCCACGCCCGCCGGCACCGGCACCTCCGCGGTCACGGCGAATGCGACGACCAATTTCTCCGCCAGCCAGACCCTCGCCTCGCTGGACATCGCCGGCGGCGTCGAGGTCACTTTCGGCGGCTGGGCCGTGGTGCCCAAGCCCGGCGCGCTCGGCCTGCTCCTCGCCAGCGCGCCCGGCCTGCTCGGCCGCCGCTGGCGGAAGCCGCGGTAGGGGAAGCGGCCAGTTTCCCCGGCAGCGGCGCGGCCCCCGGAAACTATTTTTGCCGCGTGCCCTAATTCACGGTCATTCTCGCGGGTGAACCCGCCGCCCCCGAGATGAAACCACCGGCCCTCACCGCGCTCCTCTTTTTCGCCGCGCTCGCCGCGGCCGATGAGCCGTCGCCGGAAAAGGAAAGCTGGTGGGCCTTTCAGCCCATCCCGCGCACCGCCGTCCCCCGGCTCCCATCCGACCCGCAGCCCGCCAATCCCCTCGACGCCTTCATCCGCGCGAAGCTCGCGGACAACGGCCTCGCGCCCTCGCCGGAAGCCGATCCGCGCACCCTCATCCGGCGGCTCTCTTTCGACCTCACCGGCCTCCCGCCGACGCCCGAGGAAGTCGAAGCATTCGTCGATTCGTCCCATCAGTCCCATGCGTCCTATGAGCACCTCGTGGACGCGCTCCTCGCCTCCCCGCGCCACGGCGAACGCTGGGCGCGGCACTGGATGGACGCCGCACATTTCGCCGAGACCCACGGCAATGACCAGGACCGCATCCGCGAGCACGCGTGGCCGTATCGCGACTACCTCATCGCGGCCCTCAACGCCGACAAACCCTACGCGCGGTTCGTCGCGGAGCAGGTCGCGGGCGACGTGCTTTTTCCCGACGATCCGCAAGCCACCGTCGCGCTCGGTTTTCTCGCCGCCGGGCCGTGGGATGAAAGCTCCTTGCGCGACATCCGCGAGGACACCCGCGACCGGCAGATCGCCCGCTACCTCGACCGCGACGACATGCTCACCACGGTCATGGCGACTTTCACGAGCACGACCGTGCATTGCGCCCGCTGCCACGATCACAAATTCGATCCGATCCTGCAGAAGGATTACTACAAGTTGATGGCCGTCTTTCAACCGGTTTGGGATCCGGAGAATTGGCTGGCGGCGAATCTCGCATTCGGCCAGTGGCCCAGCCGCATGGTTCTCGATATCGATTCCAACCAACGCGAGGCGTGGATCAAGGACGTTACCAGCAGCGAGGCCAAGACCTTGCGGCGGCTGCAGGATTTGCTGGATGCATCTTATCAACGCTTCCGCGAGGAACTCAAACTTCGCGGCGACATCCCGGTTGAGCGCCGCCTCGAAATTCGCCGGGTCGTCGAAGCGGATCCCGATCTCGTAGTGGACCGCTCCCCCGTGCCCGGCGCTTTGAGCGTTCAGGAAATGGAGAAACGATTTCCGGAGTTACTGGAATGGAAACAAGACATCGCCACGCGCCGCGCGAATCGCCGCAAAAAGCAGTCTTCGATAGACCCCAACTATATTGAGGCGGCGTGGGATGTGTCTAAAACACCATCGCCTACTTATGTTTTAATGCGCGGTAACTACTTATCGCCGGGGGCGCAGGTGCAGCCCGGCATTCCCGCTGTGTTCGATAATCCGCAACAACCATTCGCCTTCCCATCCCCAAAACCGGATTGGCATCACACGGGCCGTCGTCTCGCATTGGCGCAATGGCTAGTGTCGCGCGAGAATCCGTTAACGGCACGCGTATTCGTGAATCGCGTTTGGCAATTTCATTTTGGCGAGGGCATCGTGCGGTCCGTAAACGACTTTGGATTCCAAGGCTCGGCCCCCACGCATCCGGAGCTGCTCGACTACCTGGCCGTTACGTTCCAGGAACAGGGTTGGGACTTGAAGCGGTTGACCAAGGAAATCGTAATGTCTCAGGTCTACCGCCAATCGTCCCTGGAAATTCCCGAATGCCTTGACGCCGATCCTTCCGCCAAGCTGCTGTGGCGCAAGCCGCCGCTCCGGCTGGAAGCGGAAACCATTCGCGATTCGATGCTGAAAGTAAGCGGCCTGCTTGAGCGTGAAAGCTTTGGTACCCCCGTGGCATTGCGGCGTGGCGCGGATGGGCAATGGATGGAGGCTGAAAAAGGCGCGAACCGCCGCAGCATCTATGTGGCCCAGGTACGCACTCGCCCCATTGCGTTTCTGCATACCTTCGATGCGCCCACCATGACGGCTGACAATCAGGTGCAGCGGTTCCGTTCGGCGCTGCCGTCGCAAGCCCTGGCGCTGATGAACGGCCCGCTCGCGATGCGGGCCGGCCAAGCGTTTGCCGATCAAGTGTGGCAACAGAGTCAAGGGAATGTCCGCGATGCGATGACGCGGGCATTTGAAGCGGCTTACGCACGGCCTCCCACGGAGCGGGAGCGCGCCATCGCCGAAAAAGCGATTGCAGCGGAGGACGATCCGAAAGAAGGACTTCGATTGTTTTTGCAAGCGCTGTTGGGGACCAATGATTTTCTTTACAGTTTTTAGGGGTTAAAGATGAAAAGACCTTTTTCTCGCAGAGAGGCGTTGCGGACCGCAGCCACGGG
>JAYWEP010000129.1:0-9677 GCA_043779205.1 Chthoniobacter sp.
CGACTTTTCCATCCATTCGGATTTGTTTCGGATTTCGGATTTCGATATTCGGATTTTCCCTAGCCGAAGGAGATCGAGGAACTGACGGGCGAGGCGGCAGCGGGGATTGGGAAAGAGACCGTGGATAAATAGCGCGCGGCCCTGTAGAGGGGAGCCCGTTGGGTTCCCCTGATCCTCGGAGATGATCGAGGGAAGCTGGCAGCTTCCCCTACAGTCGCTAAGAGCGAAGCGCATCCGCGCCGCGCTCAGTCCCAGGGGAGAAATTTTTCCAGCTTCAATTGCGACGCGCGTTCCTTCGCCTCGGCGGCGCGCGGGCCGGGGATTTTCGCCATCTTTTCGTAGATGCCGACGGCGCTTTTCCACTGCTGCTGCGTGCGGAAGAGATCGGCGGCGTCGAAGCCGGCCTTGTAGTACCAGAAAAAGTCGCGGCCCTCCGGCGCGGTCTTGTCGAGCACGTCGTACCAGGCGGCCAGCGCTTCGTCGGAGCGCCCGAGGCTTTGCAGGCCGCGGCCTTTTTTGAAAAGCGCCTGGTTGCGCCAGACGGGCGAGACTCCGGGCAGCGCCGCGAGCTGATCGAAGGCGGCGATGGCGGCGTCGAGCTGCTTCGCGTCCTGCCGCCCGAGGATGAGCAGGTTGTCGCCTTTCCCGCAGAGCGCGGCGGAGCGCAGTTCGGCGTCGGGCGCGGGCGTGGCGGTGAGGATGGCGTCGTAGAGCACCACGGCTTCGCTTTCCTTGCCGAGCTTGCTTTGCACGATGGCCTGCTGCTGCCGCGCGTAGAGCTTGAGCGGGCCGTCGCGTTTCACCACCTGGTCGAAAAGCGCGAGCGCGCGATCGACTGCGCCGGGGTTGATCTCACGCATCGCGGACTGCCCGGCGAGGAAGAGCGCGGCCTCGGCGTACCGCCCTGCGGGCTGCTCCTGCGCGAGCAGCGCGAACTGCGTCTCGGCGTCCGAATGATCGCCCGCGCGCACGTAGAGCTGGCCGAGTTTCATCCGCACCTCGGGGAGCAGCGGCGAGCGCGGGTGGTCGGTGAGGAAAGCCTTTGCGCGCTGGATCACCGCGTCGTCCGCGGGCTGCGCCGCGCCGTCGCCGAGGAAAATGGCGAGATAGGCCGCGTGCTCGGCGGTGTCCGGCGACGGCGCGGATTCATTGGCCACGCGGAGGTAGCGCGCGGCGCCGTCGCGGTCCTGCGCGGCGAAGGCGAGTTCCGCGAGCGCCAGGCGGGCCTCGCTCTGGCGCGGGTGCAGCGGGGAGTGGTGGAGGAAAAGGTCGAGCGTCTCCGCCGCGCGTGCGTCGCCGGCACGGGCCTGCGCGAGCCCCTGCTCGAGGAGCAGCGCGCTGCGCAGCGGGCTCTCGGGGGCGGCGGTGCTGAGCGCCTGGTAGTCGGCGAAAAAGCGGTCCTGATTGCCGAGCGCGAGCGCGGCGAGCGCGGCGTCGAAGGTCGCATTGGGCCGCAGTTTCGCCGAACGCTCGGCGGCGCGGTGAAAGGAATTCGCGGCGAGCAGCCACTCGCCCTGCCGGTAGTGGATGAGCGCCTTGCGCATCTCGATCTCCGCGCGCTGCGTCTCGTCGGAAGCCCGCCGCTCCGCCTCCTCGACGGCGGCGACGGCGCGGACGAGGTCGTCTCGGACGAGGTCGTCTTTCGCGAGCAGGATGTCCGCCTGCATGAGCCGCGCCGCGGGCACCAGCGGGCTCTCGGGCAGATCGTCCACCAGCCCGGTCAGCGTCTTCATCGCGCCGTCGGGATTTTTCGCCCGCAGGCGCATGCGGGCGATGTAGAAGCGCGCCAGCGCCACGACGCGCGGCGCGGCTTCGCGCGACCACGGCTTGAGCACGGTCTCGGAGGGCCGCGCCTGCTGCGCGTAAATTTGATCGAGCCGCGCAAAGGCCGCGTCGAGAAACTGGCTCGCCGGATAGCGCGCGATGAACTGCTCCAGCACGGTGTCGGCGGTGTCCGCGCCGCTGAGCTGGAGCGTCGCTTCGGACGCCCCGAGCGTCGCGCCGAAGCGGAGGTTTTCCGCCAGGCCCGGCTCGCCGAGCAGCGCCTGAAAAAGCGCGAGCGCCGGGGCGAACTTGCGCTCCGCGAGCAGCAGCCGGCCATCGAGATATTTCCGCCAATGCTTATCCGCAGGCGCATTCACCTTCACCGAATCCAACGCCGCGCGCGCCCGCTTCGGATCGCCGGATTCCAGCAGCAGACCCGCGAGACGCAGCGCTGCCGCCGTGCTCTGCGGATGCTCGCGCACGAAGGATTCCAGCGCGGCCACCGCCTCCGCCGTCTGCCCCAGCGCGGCCCGGCTTTCCACCAGCCCGAGTTGCGCCGTAGCGGGCGCGTCCGCCTTCGCCGCGAGTTCGTGGAAAAGCGCCAGCGCCTCGTCCCAGCGACCCGCCCGCGCGAGCACTTGCGCGCGCAGCAAACGCGCCGCTGAGTCGCCGCCATCCGCCAACACCTGCACCGCCGCGAGCGCAGCGTCGTTATTTCCCGCCGCGAAATATGCCGCGCCCAATTCGCGCTGCGCTGTCACCCGCTCGGCGGGCGGCAGGCCCGGCTTGGCCAGCAGCGTTTTCAGCTTCTGCACCGCCACTTGCGGGATCGACTCCGCGAGCGCCTGCCGGGCCTCGGTGAGCAGCGCGGGGTCGGCGGCGGGGGAGTTCCCGGCAATGGCGAGAACCGCTGCGGCAAGGAGGGCGAAAGATTTCAAACGTTCAACGTTCAACGTCCAACGCTCAACGTTCAAGGGCAGAGGCCGGATCGCACGGCCTCGTGATCCGGTTCCTCGTTGAACGTTGAGCGTTGGACGTTGGACGTTCGACGTTTTCCTCATCCCCTTCATAGCATCCTCCGCAAATACCGCCCCGTGTGGCTTTCCTCAATCTCCGCGATCCGCTCCGGCGTCCCCTGCGCCACGATCTGCCCGCCGCCCGCGCCTCCCTCCGGCCCGAGGTCGAGCACCCAGTCGGCGCATTTAATGACCTCGAGATTGTGCTCGATGATGATCAGCGTGTTGCCGGAATCGCGCAGCTTCCCGAGCACTTCGAGCAGCTTGTGAATGTCCGCGAAATGCAGGCCCGTCGTCGGCTCGTCGAGGATATAGACCGTGCGGCCCGTCGCCTTTTTCGCCAGCTCCGCCGCGAGCTTGATGCGCTGCGCCTCGCCGCCGCTCAGCGTCGTGCCATTCTGCCCGAGCCGCACGTAGCCGAGCCCCACGTCTTCGAGCGCCACGAGCTTGTCGTGGATCTGCGTCACGTTGCGGAAAAAGCGCGCCGCCTCGTCCACGGTCAGGTCGAGAATGTCGGCCACGTTCTTGCCCTTGTAAGTGATCTCCAGCGTCTCGCGATTGTAGCGCCGACCGCGGCAGACCTCGCACTCCACGTACACGTCGGCGAGGAAGTGCATCTCGATCTTTTTCACGCCGTCGCCCTCGCACGTCTCGCAGCGCCCGCCTTTCACGTTGAAGGAAAAACGCCCCGCTTCGTAGCCACGGATGCGCGAGGCGGGCAGGCCGGCAAAGAGGTCGCGGATCGGCCCGAACGCGCCGGTGTAAGTCACGGGATTCGACCGCGGCGTGCGGCCGATGGGCGTCTGGTCGATGACGATGGCCTTGTCGATCTGGTCCAGCCCGTGGATCGCCGCGTATTTTCCGGGGCGGTCTTTCGAGCGGTAAAAATGGCGGAACAAAGCGCGGCGCAAGATGTCATCGACGAGCGTGGACTTCCCGCTGCCGGAGACGCCGGTCACGCACGTCAGGCAGCCGAGCGGAAAGGAAGCGGTCACGCCTTGGAGATTGTTTTCCCGCGCGCCAGTAATCGTCAGCCAGCCGGGATTGTGCTCGTCGTTGCGGTTCTGCGGCGCGACGAATTGCGGGTGGTGCCGCGTCTTCGGTACCGGAATTTTCGCCCGCCCGCTGAGATACTGCGCGGTCAGCGAATTCTCGACCGCGAGCACCTCGGCGAGCGTCCCCTGCGCCACGAGCTGCCCGCCGCGCGCACCAGCGCCGGGGCCGAGGTCGATGACGTGATCGGCGCAGCGGATGGTGTCCTCATCATGCTCGACCACGATCACGGAATTGCCGAGATCGCGCAGCCGCCGCAGCGTGCCGATGAGCCGGTCATTGTCGCGCTGGTGCAGCCCGATGCTCGGCTCATCGAGCACATACAGACAGCCCGCCAAGCCGCTCCCAATCTGCGTCGCCAGCCGGATGCGCTGCGCCTCTCCGCCGCTCAGCGTCCCGCTTTCGCGATCCAGCGAGAGGTAGCCGAGCCCGACCTCCACGAGAAAATTCAGCCGCGCCGCAATCTCCCGCCGCACCTCGCTGGTGATGAAACGCTGCTGCTCATTGAAGGCGAGCGTCTCCACAAAGCGCAGCGCCTCGGCGATCGAGAGCCGGCAGAATTGATAGATGCTCAGGGATTTCTGATTTCTGATTTCTGATTTCTGATTTGGGTCATCTGCCGTGCCTTTTCCAAATCCGAAATCCGAAATCTGAAATCCTAAATCAGCACTCACCGTCACCGCGAGAATCTCCGGCTTGAGCCGCGCGCCCTCGCATCTCGCGCACGTCCGGCGGCTCATGTACTGGCGGATGCGCTGGCGCGACAGCTCGCTGTCCGTCGTCTCGTAAAGATTCTGGAGCGAGGCCACGAGCCCGTCGAACGGCTTCTCCACTTTCTCCCGCTTCCCATTTTCACCCCACGAAAAAATCAGCGCCCGCTCGCCCGTGCCGTGGCAGAGCGCCTCCTGAAACGCCGCCGGCAGATCGTCATACGGCGCATCCATCGAGACGCGATATTCCTTCGCGAGCGATGTGAGCACGCCTTGGTAATAACCCTGCATGCGTTTGTTCGCCTTGGCCCACGGCGCCACCGCGCCCTCGGCGAGCGACTTCTCGCGGACGGGGATCATCAGGTCCGCATCGCACACCAGCTCCGTGCCGAGCCCGTGGCACGCGGGGCACGCGCCGAGGTGCGAGTTGAATGAAAAATGTTTCGGCGTCAGCTCCGGCAGCGTGAAGCCGGTGTCGGGATTGCTGAAATCCGTGGAGTAGCGATGCGCCTCCCATTCCTCCTTCTCCTTCTTGATCTCCTTCTCCTTCTCGACTGCGGAAGAAGGAGATGAAGAACCGGAGCGCAAAATCACCACCTTTCCCCCGCCCCACTTCAGCGCCGTATCCACCGAATCCGCCAGCCGCGTCCGCACGCCCTCGCGGATCACCAGCCGATCCACCACCACCTCGATCACATGCTTCTCGCCCTTGCTCAGCCGGATCGGCTCGGGCCGCGCCAGCTCGATGATCTCCCCATCCACCCGCACCCGCACGAAGCCCTCGCGCTTCAGCTTTTCGATGACATCGCGAAACTCCCCCACCTCGCTCTGCACGATCGGCGCGAGCACCACGATGCGGCTGTCCACGGGATACCCCACGATCCTGTCCACCACCTGCTCCGGCGAGAGCTTGAAAATCGGCGCGCCGGTTTTGGGGTCGTGCGGTTGTCCCACGGACGAAAAAAGCAGCCGCAGGTAGTCGTAGATTTCCGTCGTCGTCGCGATGGTTGAGCGCGGATTTCCCCCCGAACTGCGCTGCTCGATGGCGATGGCCGGCGACAGGCCCTCGATGAAATCCACGTCCGGCTTTTGCATCTGATCCAAAAACTGCCGCGCGTAAGCCGACAGACTCTCCACATAGCGCCGCTGCCCCTCCGCATAGAGCGTGTCGAAAGCCAGCGACGACTTGCCCGAACCACTCAGCCCCGTAATCACGACCAGCTTCTCCCGCGGAATCTCCAGTGTGAGGTTCCTGAGATTATGCTGGCGAGCCCCGGTGATCTTAATTACTTGTGCTGGCATTTCCGCCTTCGGTTAAAAACCGCAAAGCAAAGCACGACCCCAAACCCATCTCCAGAGGCAATTAGCGATGTCCGATCAAACCTTTCAAATGACCCGCGAAGAATTGGAAGCCATCCACGAAAAATTTCGTGAGGTGAAGCACAACATCAACAACACCCTCGCCGTCGTCATGGCCCTCTCCGAGCTCGCCCAGCGCAACCCCGCGCACTACGAGAAACTCGCCAAAGCCGTCCTCCAGCGCGGCCCCGACGTGGTCCAGCAGATGCAGGATTTCCAGACCATGCTCACCGCGAAGCTCAAGGGCCACACCGCACCGTCGGGCAGCCCGCCGCCGTCCGGGATTTTTTAAGGTTTCGGCTTCTCCGCGGTCACGCCGAGCCGGGTAGGGATGGCACTCCGCGCCGTCCGCCGGGCGAGCGTTAGCGAGGCGGTGGGTGCAGGTTCACGTTCGCGGACGGCACGGAATGCCATCCCTACCACGCCTCGTCAGTCACGCTTCAAGCCAGCACAACCCATGATCGCCAAACTCCTCCGCCCCGCGTGCGCCCTCGCGCTGACGCTGAATCTCCTCGCCGCCGACCCCGCTGCGGAGATTGACGCGCGGCTCGCCGAACTCACGAAGACGCATCCCGTCGCCGTCACCGCGCTCGTCTCGCGCGACGGCAAAATCGTTTACGAAAAAGCCGTCGGTCTCGCCGATCTCGACCGCCACATCGCCGCCACACCGGCGACGAAATTCCGCATCGGCTCGATCACCAAGCAATTCACCGCCGCCGCCATCCTGCGCCTCGCCGAGGATGAAAAGCTCGCTCTCGACGATCCGCTCGCGCGTTTCTTCCCCGACTTTCCCGGCGCGGAAAAAATCTCCGTGCGCCAACTGCTCACGCACACCTCCGGCCTTCACAGCCACACGGACAAGCCCGGCTTTTTGCAAAGCGTCACCGCACCCATCGCGCCGGAAAAACTCATCGCGTCCTTTCGCGACGACCCGCCGGATTTCGCGCCCGGCGCGGGCTGGCACTACTGCAACAGCGGCTACTTTCTCCTCGGCGAAATCGTCGCCAAAATCTCCGGCAAACCGCTCGCGGATTATCTGCGCGAGGAATTCTTCGAGCCGATCGGGATGAAAGACACCGGCCTTTTCCGCAATGACGCACCGCCCGCCGACGCCGCGCTCGGCTACTCCTTTGCCGACGGCAAACTGACCCGCGCGCTCGACTGGGACATGACCTGGGCCGGCGGCGCCGGCGCGCTCTACTCCACCGTCCGCGACCTGCAGCGCTGGAATGAAGCCCTCTTCAACCGCCATGTGCTCAGCGAGGCCTCGCTCACGGCCGCCTTCACGCCGGTCACGCTGCCGCCCGGCGCGCAGGGCATGAAATACGGTTTCGGCTGGGCCATTGGCGAAATGCGCGGCCTGCAAATCATCGACCACAGCGGCGGGCTCAACGGCTTCCAAAGCTACCTCGTCCGCTATCCCGCGCAGAAGGTCACCATCACCGTCCTTTCCAACGCTCAGGACGCCCCACCCGGCCTCGTCCCCGCCACGCTCGCCCACGAGATCGCCGAAAAATTTCTCGCCGCCGATCTTCCACCCGCACCTTCCGCCGATCCGAAAGTCGATCCCAAGACCTTCGCCACCTACACCGGCGAATACGACTACGGCACCGCGATCATGACGATCTCCGCCGACCCCGGGCACATCTTCGCCCAGCTCGCCGGCCAGCCGCGGTTCGAGATTTTTCCCAGCGCGCCCGACCGTTTCTTTTGGCGGGCCATCGACGCGCAGATCGTCTTCTTGAAAAACGAAAAGAGCGAAGTCGGCGCCGCCGAGCACCATCAAAACAGCACCAGCTTCAATGCCCCGAAGCTCCCGCCCGCGCTCCAGCTCGCCGACGCCATGCTCGACGCCTTCGCCGGCGAATACGACTACGGCAGCGGTGCCGTCCTCACCGTCACCCGCGACGGCGGCCAGCTCTCCGCCCAGCTCACCGGCCAGCCGAAGTTTCCCATCTACCCGAAATCCGAAACCGAGTTCGTCTGGCGCGTCACCCCCGCCCGCGTCGAGTTCACGAAAGGCGCGGACGGCAAAGTGACCAAAGCCACGCACCACCAGGGCGGAATCGCCTTCGACGCGGCGAAGATCAAATAGCCGCCTAAACTCCCCCGACCATCCACGCGTGGAGCCCCTGGTAATTCCACGACAGCACCGCGGCGAACACGACGAGCAGCGCCGCCGCAAAATCACGGCGACCGAAGCGATCCGTCGTCCCGCGAGCGCGGAGGAATTCCAGCAGCGCGCCCGTCGGGCAGCCGTAGTGGCTGTAGGCCATCTTTTCACCGACCCAATACCGGGTCTTGCCGCCGCAGAAAATCATGGGCATGATTTTTTCATCCCGCGCAATCTCGCAACGGGAGCCAACCTTCAAATTTGTAAATCCCAATGTCTGAAAAAATCGCTGTCGTCGGAGTCGGTCGCATGGGCGCCAACATGGCGCGGAGGCTGAAGGAATCAGGCTTCGCCGTCACCGCCGTCTTTGACGCGCACGCCCCGCACGCCGCCGCGCTCGCCGCCGAACTCGGCTGCGCCGCGCCCGCCACCCTGCCGGAAGTCACCGGCGCGGCGGACATCATCATCACCGTCGTCACCGACGACGAGGCCATGGACGCAATCTTCGGCTCGGTCGGCAGCGGCCAGGCCTCGCTGCTCGTCAGCGCCAGCGGCGTGGCCGTCGCCGAGGGCACGCTTTTCATCAACTGCGCCACCGTTTCGCCCGGCACCCACGAGACCGTGGAGAGCCGCTGCGAGGAGGCCGGCGCGCAATCGCTGGAAGCCTGCATGGCGTCGAGCATCACCCAGGCGCGCGAGGGCACGCTGTATCTCATGTGCGGCGGAAAACCGGAGGCCTACGAGCGGGCGAAACCGGTGCTGGAAAAGCTCGCGGGATCGCTCCGCTACATCGGCGGCGCGGGCCAGGCGGCGAAGGTCAAGGCGCTCGTCAACATGGTCATGAACATCAACACCGCCGGGCTCGCCGAAGGGCTCGGGCTGGGCGCGGCGCTCGGGCTCGACCTCACCATGCTGCGCGAGGTTTTCTCCCAAACCGGCGCGGCCTCGCGCGTGCTCGTGACCGACGGCGAGGACATGCAAAACCGCGACCACGCGTGCTTTTTCTCCGCCGCCCACGCGGCCAAGGACAGCGGCATCGCGCTCCAGCTCGGCCGCGCCGCCGGGCTCGACCTCCCGCTCGCGGAAGCGACCAAGGCGCAGTACGACAGGATGGTCTTCGAGAGCCTCGGCGAGCTGGATAAATCGGGCATCGCCGAACTGACTTTCAAAGGCCGGCACGAGTGAGGAACCAGTTGCCAGCGGCCTGCGCCGGGCGTTAGCTGCCCGCGCCATGAAACGCCCGCCCCTGCACCTCCGCGTCATCTCGCTCGGCCTCGCCGTGCTGCTCCCCCTCGCGGTCGCGGAGGCGGGGAATAACCAGGCGCTCCTCCAGCAGGCCGCGGCCAATGCGCAGAAGCAGCACCAACTGCAGACAGCGGCGGCGGCGGCGAAACAACACCTGCTCCTCCAGCAAAGCGCGGCGTCTGCGCGGCAGCACCTGCTCCTCCAGTAGTCCGCCAACTCCGCCAGGCAGCAGCTCTTGTTGAAAGCCCACGAGAGTTTTTCCAAACAGCACCTCCTCGAACAAGCCCCCCATCCCGCGCGCCTCGCGGGCATCGAGGGCGGCGAGACCGGGCGCGAGGAGCACGACACGGCCGTCACCTCGATCCAGCGGGACTAGCGCGCGGCGGGTTCCGGGGAGCGCACGCGGGACGCGTGCGC
>JAYWEP010000130.1:0-17686 GCA_043779205.1 Chthoniobacter sp.
CGGCGCGCACGCCGACGAGGATGGACGCATAGGCGATGGCCTCGAAGACGGGCGCGTCGCCAAAATCAATGAGCCGGTGGAGCGTGAGTTCGCGGGCGAGAAAGCCGCGCAGCTTTTCGCCGTAACCGGCGCGGTAGAACTTATTCGAGGTGATGAAGGCGATGCAGCCGCCGCCGCGCAGCAGCTTCACCGCGCGCTCATAGAAATAGACGAGCAAGTCCGCCGTGCCGGTGAAGCACTCGTAGCCGCCGGACTTGAGCGCAGGCTTGATGTCCTTGATGGCTTCCTGCCGGACGTAAGGCGGGTTCGCAATTACTACATCGAAGCCCTTGTTACTCCGAAAGACTTCGGAGAAATGGATTTGAAAATCGAAAGTAACTTCATAGCCGAGGCTGGCTTTGGAAGAGGCGAAGGCCAGCGCCAGCTCCGTGTCGATCTCGCGCCTTAGTTTCACCTTCCTGTCGTGGTTGGTTTCGTCGAAGTAACTCGTCTTGAGCGTTTCGATCTTCTGCACGCGCTGCGATTTGAAGGGGAAGCCGAGCAGGGAGTTACCGACGACGATCTTGTAGTCGAGGTTGGGCAGCGGCTTGATCTGCTGCACGTCGTCCTCATCCACGACGAGCGAGAGCCAGAGCCGCAGCTTGGCGATTTCGACGGCCCCGGCGTCGATGTCCACGCCGTAGAGGGAGCTTTGAATAACGTGGCGTTTGAAGTGGTAGGCGGTGCGCTCGGCCACGTCGTTGAACCAGGGCGTGAGCGCCAGGCGGGCGCGGACGATTTCCATCATCATGCCCACGGGGAAAGCGCCGGAGCCGATGGCGGGATCGCACACGGTGATGTCGCGCAGGAGCACATCAATCTCGTGGGCGCACTGGCGGATGGAGTCGGGCGGCTTTGCGTAGCGTGCGCCTGCTACGCCAGCGGCGGCGTAGTGCGCGAACTGGTCGCTCTGGCGAATCCATGTTTCAAGATCGGCGCGCGGGATCTGGGTAGCGCACGCGCCGCGCGTGTGGGGGTGGACGCCCTCGTCCGCCCCTCCGGAGCCGGACGCGGGGGCGCGTCCGGCAACACCCGGGGCGGGTGCGCTACCCAGGCGGGTGTCGAGGTAGTTGATGAGGCTCTCCTGACACATGAAGTGAACGATCTCGCGCGGGGTGTAGAACGCGCCGAGACCTTTGCGCCGGTTGTCCTCGATGAGGTTCTCGAAGACCTTGCCGAGCATCTCGGGGTCGATGGCGACCTCCTTTTCCAGCGGCTCGGCTTCGTTGACGGTGAAGTTGTAGCGGTCGAGGACATCGAGGATGCCGCTGCCGGTGTCGCCGGCGGCGCTGCGCGTGGTGTTGGTGAAGAGGGTATTGGGCAGGTCGATCCCGGTCTTCTCCCACTCGTAGCCGGCGAGCGGCTCGAACAGGCCGCCGTTCAGGAATGGGATGCGGCACGCGAAGATTTTGCACCATGCTTCGTGGCCGCGATCGGTGGCGAGGGTGTCGTAGAAGAGCGGTTCGAGCACGTCGTTGAACAGGCACCTGCCTTCCCGCACGGCTTTTCCCGCCAGCCAGCGCATAAAGTCCTTTCGCCCGTCGCCCCACCGCCCGCCCTTCTCCACGCCGAGCCAGCCTTTCTTTTGGATGAAGTAGAGAAAGACGATCTGGCCGAGGAGCTTCTTGGCGAAATCGACGGTGGTGACGCCCTTCGCCGCGAAGTCATCGCGGACCCTTTTATCCCGCTGCACCACGGCAGCGAGCGCGGCCTCGGTGTCCTCAAAGAGGCGCACATACTCGCGGAAGAATTCCTCGGTGACGGACTCGACGCTGAACGCCTCCTCGAGGTCCGCGAGCGTGGGCTTGTCGCTGGTGTTTTGCAGCAGCGCGAGAAAGCGGCTCTGCGCGGTGTGGCATTCCTCTTCCGCGCCGACGAGGTAGGAGTAACGTCGCGCCGGAGTCAGCCGCTCCTCGGGCTTGATCCGGCCGGTGCGCGGGTCGCGCCGCGTCTCGTATTCCATGCGGACATAGGAGAAGCGCCAGGACTGCGCATCCGGCGCGACGAAGGCGACAAGGCCGGCTTCCTTGTAGCTCTCATCGCGCTTGAGCTTGTGGGCGGTGAAATCGCGCAGGGCGGTGCGGGTGCGCTCCAGCTTGAAGGATTCGGTGAGCTGCACCACGAGCACGTCGGTCAGCTCGCCGTCGGGAGAGGTGAAGGTGCCGAGCCGCTGGCAGCTTTTGATGTGGTCTGCGAAGGCATCGGGCACGCCCATCGAGGAGATCGCCCTGGATTCGTCGATGCCGTTGCAGAGTTCGTTGATGAAGTCGCGGTAGCGTTTTCTATCGAACGGTGCCTTGAAGGTCTCGCGGACAAGGCGCTGGGCGGTGGTTTTGTCCATGAGCTAGGTGTGATTCAGCGGTGAGGGAAAGTCAGGCGTCCCGGAGGGACAGCGGAAATTAGCCGGTGGTGAAGCGAGTCCGCGAGCGCAACCACCGGATCGCCCGCAAAAAAAGATGTGCGTCCCGGCAGGGACGCCGGAACCTCCGCCATGCCCTCCACGCATCTCTCATTGCACTACCACCTCGTCTTCATTACCAAAAACCGCGAGGCATGGTTTGCGCCCGGTTTGCGCCCGGTTTGCGTCCGCGCCTGCACGAATACATCGGATGTGGAAATGCTCACGCTCGGGCTGGTGGAATACGATGAGAAATACCTCTGGTAATCGCGAAGCCTCCGCCGTCCCTGTCGGGACGGGAACATTTTGATGAACGTGGCCCGGTGGTTGCGCTCGCGGACTCGCTGCACCACCGGCTAATTTCCGCTGGCCCTCCGGGCCATGAAGGATTTCGCGAGATTCCAACAAGATCAAGGCAGGTAGGACGAAAGGATGACTTCGCGCGGGGCGAGCGGCGCGTCCTTGCCGGGCTGGTGCGCCGGGCCGAGGAGATACTGGCGGGCGATTTCCTTGCGGAGAATGGCGAGCATCGCCACGGGATCGTCGGTCTTGTCGAAGGCCTCCTTCACCTTGCGGATGGTGGCCTTGCCGACGCGGCCGTCGGCGATGATCTGATGCACGGCGGCGGCGAACTTTTTGTCCTCCGGCGTGAGCGCGTCGGATCGCTTGAAAGCGCCGGTGCGGAGCCGCTTCAAAATGAAGGCCTCGTTGCCGCCGGCCGCCGCGGTCGCCGGCAGCAGCGTCTCGACGCTGGGCGTGGTCGCGGAGGCAAAGCCGTCCTTGTTCTTGTCGAGCAACGGATAGAACTGCTCGGGCGGAATCTCGCGCCGCTTTTCGCTGGCGGTGGTTTCAAGCGTTTCGGCGGTGGTGAAGAAGTCGAGTTCCTCGGCGCGCCCGAGGTCGGCGTGGGAGCGGAAGAATTTGTCGAGCCGGTCCTGGCGGAAGTAGCTGATGACGGCGGGGCGATCCGGACGCGGCGTGACCGCATCGGGGTCGTCTGCCGGCCCCGGCTCGGGCGCGTGGAAGCGCGTGGAGCGGGCTTTGCGCGGGAGCGCGAGGATGCGCTGGAAAAGCTCCGGCTGCTTCTCCTTCACATCGAGAATCTGGCGCAGATATTTCAGCTCGCTCTTTTGCTCCTCCTCGCCGCCTTCCGCCGATGCCTTGGAATTGATGCGGTCGAAAAGATTGTGCGACGTGATCTGCTCGTCGCCAGTAAGTAGGCGCGCGTCGCTGCCGAGGAGGGTGATGAAGGCGTGAATCTTCGACTTGGCGGACTCGATCAGAGCGATCTGGTCGTTGCCCTCGTCGGTCGGGAAGAAGTTGTAGGTGAAGATGGTTTTGAACTTGGTGCCGACGCGGTTCACGCGCCCGACGCGCTGCATCATGCGGCTCGGGTTCCAAGGGATGTCGTAGTTGATGACCGTGGCCGAGCGATGAAGGTTCACGCCTTCCGCGAGGACATCGGTTGTTATCAGGATGCGGTAGTCGTCGAGCGGCTCTTTCTTGTTGGCATCGAAATTGGCGATGACGGCGCGGCGCAGTTCGGGGCTGGATGCGGAGCTGAAAAGCAGCGTGTCCGTCTCAACTTCCTTTTTGATGCGCTCCGCGAGGTAACGGGCGGTGTCGGCAAACTCGGTGAAGATGATGAGCTTCCCCTTGGCCAGCGTGGTGGTGAGCTGGCGCTTGAACTCGATCCACTTCGGGTCGCGCTTGATCGCTTTCCACGAGGTCTGAATCTCGCGCAGCGTCGCGAGGTCGGAGGCGACGTGCTGGCGGAAGTCGGGCGTGAATTTCGCCGCGTCGAACTCCTCGGCTTTCTCCTGCGCGATGAGGTCGGCGATGGCGTCGCCGTCGCCTTCCTCCAGGAATTCGAGCACCTTGCTGCTGTGTTTGCGGCTCGTATAAACGGAGCCGTCGTCGAATGCCTGCAACACGAGTTCGTGAGACTTGATGAAGCGCGCGAGCGTTTCCTGAAATGCGTGGAAGCTGCTTTCCAGCCGCTTCACGAGCAGGATTTTCATGAAGGTGGCGAGGTTGCGCTGGCCCTGCACGGCACGCTCCTCGATCGGCCCGGTGTAATATTCAGGATTGAGCGGCTGATAGCGCGCATAGTGGAAATCGTCGCTCGTGATGCACTCGAGCGTTTCGGTGAAGACGGTGCTTTCCGTGCGGCTGAGTTGGTAGAGCAGCGGCACGGGATCGCTGACCTTTGGGAACCAAATCTTCTGCTTTCTTAGGTCGTCGCCGTAGAACTCCTCAATCTCGCGGCGCGTGCGGCGCACCATGATGTATTTGAGCACGCGCTCGCGCAGCTCGTGGGCGTTTTCCTCGACCGCGGCGACGTATTGCTCGGCGTCGTCGAGCCGGTGGAAAGGCTTGAGGCGATTGCGCAGGTTATCGAAGAATGCCTCCAGATTACGGAGTCCGGGGAGGGTGCTGTTGCGTGGCGGCTGGAAGAGCTTCAACTGGCTGTAGATGTCATCGAGGGAGTTATTGTAAGGCGTGGCGGAGACGAGGATGACACCCTTGCCCTGGCAGATGCGCGTGAGGTGCTCGTAGCGCTGCGTGGAGTCGCCTTTGAAGCGGTGGGACTCGTCAATGAAGACGTATTTGTAGAACTCGACGCCTTGGTCAATGACTTCTTCGAGCTTGCCGATGGACACGCACTTATGGCCGGGAACTTGGAAGTCACGAAACACGCGAGGCCAGGAACCGGGGCTGTTTTCATCGAGCAGACTCGGCGGTGCGATGATGAGGCAGCGGCCATCGAGTTGCAGCGCGAGCAGCGCGGAGATGTAGGTTTTGCCGAGGCCGACGACATCGGCAATGAAGACGCCGCCATAGGTCTTGAGCATCTGCTGCGCGGTGAAGACCGCGTCTTCCTGATAGCTCAGCTTCTTAAAATTCGGTGGCAGGTTTTCCGCGTTCAACTTCGTGCGGTCGCCGAGGTAGTCGCGGAAGTATTCGGCGAGGAACTTGAGGTAGAGTTCGTAGGGCGAGAAGAACGCGAAGGGCGATTCCTTTTCGACGACGTTGATGATGGCTTCGTGAACGTCCTTCACATCGACGCCATGCTCCCACAGCTCATTGAACCGATGCAGCGCCCAGTCGTGTTCCTCCGGCTCACGAAGTAGCACGTTGAACTCAAGGTTTCCCTCCAGACCGCTGTAAGAAAAATTACTCGACCCGGTGATTACAATGCCTGTTCCCACGTCGGGATCAGGCTTCTCCGGCGTCATGATATAGATCTTCGCGTGGATGTTCTGCTCGCGGTAGAGCTTCACCTCCAGCTTGCCCGAGCGAATCCACTCGATGAACTTTCGCACGCCGGTTTCGATGGCGAGCTTGTCCTCGGCCTGAATGAGTTCTTTCCGCATCATCCCGGCGAAGACCGCTTTCACCTCCGCCGTCGAAGGCGTGCCTTCACTGGCCCCGTCGTTGGCGATCTGCATGAGCCCGTGAACGACGTGCTCGTTTTTCAGCCCGATGAGGATGCGGACTTTCCTGATCGTTTCGAGCGCGGGATAGAGCCGGAAAAAGCCGCTGATGAAAAAATATCCGACGAGGCAATCGAAGTCCTGCATCAGCGGCAGAATTTTCTCCAGCCGCTTGCTCAGCGTGTTTTCACCTTGGTTGGTAAGGAATTTTTTCGGCGCGATAGGGGGTGCTCCAGCCATGAGTTTTCGGAGGGTATGGGCCGCGCGGGATACGTCGAGATGGAAGCTCTGGAAGAATTCTGCGCGAGGTGCTCCCGACCCCGCTTCCTGTCGTGGTGAAATCAGCCCGCCGGCCCGCAGTTTTTTCGTGACGCGGAACGGCCCGCCCGGCTATCCATGCGGACGGTTTTCCCAAACAAAAATGAAAGTGTCTCCCATGAAACAATCCGGATTGAGCGCAGTCAGACTGCTGTTCCTGCTGGCCTTGCTGGTGGGGGTCGTCCTGGTGACTTACTGGAGAATTCCTGGGGCGAGGGAAATGATGGATCAGAAGATGCCGCTTCTGAAAGACACGCTCGCCCGCTTTGGCGCGGCTCCCGAGGCTGCAACGCCCGACGGCGCTCCGCCGGCAGACGCGGCTCCCGCACCCGCGCCTGCCGCCCTGACTTTCGAGACGCTCGCCGCCGACCCCACGGCCTGGCCGCGCACCGTGCGGCTGAAAAAAGCGGTGGAAGTTCCCGCCGTGGTGGATGGCAAGGAAGTCGGCAAGGTGATGTTAAAGGCCGGCACCGAAGTGAACCTCGCGCGGATCAAAGACGGCAAAGTCGGGATCGAGTATCAGCGCGGCGGGAAGTGGCTGCAACCGGAGGACACCGACATTATGGAACGCGCTCAGCCACCCGCGCCGAAGCCCGCGCCTGCGGCCGCAACCCGATAGGCGCTGTCGCGCTGGCGGGAGTTTTGTGAAAGGCTGCCGCGCGTGATGAAATTGCGCCGCTTTTTCCTCGTCTGTCTCGCATCCTGCGCGCTGCCTTTTTGCGCCCCGGCGCAGCGGCTCAGCGCGCTGGGGGAAAAGCCGGACTGGTCGCGGCTCGACGCGTTTCAGGAGACGATTACGCGCGAGGATTTCGCGCGGCTGCTCGCGACGGTCTATGCGCCGGGCGGGGTGGCGCGCGGGATGGTCGATGTCGCGGAGGACGCGGCGGTGATCAAGACGACGCTCACGCCGCCGGCGGAGTTCCGGCTGCGTTTTGCGAAGGATGCGGCGGCGGCGAAAGCGGTGCCGCGGGCGTGGAGGCCGGCGGCGCAGTTGCCCGCCGCGCCTGCGGACAAGCCGCTCGCGGGCCTGCGCATCGCGCTCGATCCGGGGCATCTCGGCGGGGCGTGGGCGAAGATGGAGGAGCGGTTTTTGCAGGTCGGCGAATCGCGGCCCGTGGTCGAGGGCGAGATGACCCTGCGCGTGGCCCGGCTGATCGCGCCGAAGCTGCGCGAACTCGGCGCGGAGGTGACCAGCGTGCGCGACGCGCTGGAGCCGACGACGCCCTTGCGACCCGAAACGCTGCGCGCCGCCGCCCGCGCGGAGCTGCTGCTCCAGGGCGTCGAGGCACCGCGTGAAAACTACGACGGCCCGAACGACCCCGGCCGCGCGCAAACCGTGCAGGCGGAAAGCGAGCTGCTCTTTTACCGCAACGCGGAAATCCGCCAGCGCGCCGAGTTGGTGAACGCGAAGCTCCAGCCCGATCTCGTGGTCTGCCTGCACTTTAACGCCGAAGGCTGGGGCGATCCGCTGAAGCCGGAATTCGTCCCGCGCAATCATCTGCACGTCCTCGTCCACGGCTGCTACGCGGCGGATGAACTGCGCTTCGACGATCAGCGCTATGAGATGCTCGTGAAGCTGCTCAACCGCTCGCACGCCGAGGAGCTGGCGGCCTCCGAGCAGGTGGCCGCCGCGCTCGCCGCCGCCACGCAACTGCCGCCCTACGAATACACCACCGGCAACGCCGTCCGCACCGGCGCGAGCCCGTACGTGTGGGCGCGCAATCTTCTCGCGAACCGCCTTTACCAGGCGCCCGTCGTCTTTCTCGAACCCTACGTGATGAACAGCGAACCCGTCTGGGAACGCGTGCAGGCGGGCGATTACGACGGCGAATTTCCCCTCGCGGGCGCACCGCGCCGCAGCATCTACCGCGAGTACGCCGACGCGGTCGTCGAGGGCTTGCGTGATTATTACGTAAAGGCGCGCGCGGAGAAAAAGTAGGCGGTACGTCTCGAAACTCGTTTGTTTTTTTGACCACAGATTTCACGGATTTTCGGAAAACCAAATCCGTGTAATCCGTGAAATCCGTGGTCAAAAAAACTGTTGGTTTAGAGTTTCGGCAACCTCTCCAAGAGCCACCGCCGCGCGCGGAATTTTGAACGTCCCCGCCGCCGCCGTGTCTGCTTTGCCCGCATGACTTTTGCGTCCGCCCTTCCCTTCCCCGGCACCGTGCTCTGGCCCGCGCCGGTGCGTTCGCCATTCCCAACCTCCGCGCGTCCTGCTACCAAGCCCCGCACGATGCAGGACGAACAAAGCCGCAAGCAAGACGACGAGCTGATCGCCCGCACCCAGGCCGGCGACCCGGCGGCGTTCGACGAGCTCATCGTCAAATACAGCGCCCGCCTTTACGGCCTCGTCTATAACATGACCTCGAACCACGAGGACACGAACGACCTCCTGCAGGACATCTGGTCCAAGGCCTACCGCTCGATCACCGGCTTCCGCGGCAAGTCGTCCTTCTACACCTGGATGCACTCCATCGGCGTGAACATGACGATCAACTTCCTCAAAAAGCGCGGCCGCCGCTTTCACCTCAGCCTCGATGACATCGACGCAAATATTCAGAACGACAAAGAGTTCATCGAGCTCACGGCGACGAGTTCGCCGGTGCGCGCCGCGGACCTCGGCGAGCTCCAGAAAAGACTGAACGAGGCCATGCAGAAGCTGTCCCACGACCACCGCGCGGTTGTGACCATGTTCGACATCCAGGGAATGCCGCACGCTGAGATCGCCAAGATCCTCGGCATTTCCGAAGGCACGGTTCGCTCGCGGCTCTTCTACGCGCATCGCCAATTGCAGAATTTTTTGACCGAATTCCATTAACCCGCCGCCGACCACATGACCGAAGAACAACTCTCCGCACTCCTCCGGCTGAAGCGCTACGAACAGCCGCCGGCACCATACTTCGACCAGTTGCTGCGCGACATCCAGCGGCGGCAGCGCTCCGAGCTGCTGCATCGCCCGCTGTGGAAAATCGCCGCCGAGCGCGTGCAGACCTTCTTCGGCGAGCACAGCATGGGGCACCTCTCGTATGCCGGCGCGATGGCTGCGGTTCTCGTCCTCGGCGTCGGGGCCATCGGGCTGATGACGCCGGGCGGAAACGGCGGGCACGCCAATCCCGGCATCGCCACCGCCGCGAAAAATCCCGCGCCCCTCGCCGAGGAAAAAATCCTCTCTCTCCAAGCCTCTGCCGCCGCGCCCCGGCTCGGTGCGCCCGCGCTCTCCACCACACCCCCCGGCTTCGCCCCGGTGGTGCATCAGCCGCGTTACATCATGGATGCACGGCCCGTGAGTTATGAGCCGTCGTCTGCGTTCAATTTCTAACCGGCGGCATCTCGTCCTCGCCGCCTGCGGCGCGCTCTTCGGTGCCGCGCAGCTTTTTTCCGCGGACGAGGACGCGGGCAAAATGCTGGACGCGATCCAGCAGCGGGTGCAGGCCGTTTATGAAAACAGCGGCGCCGCCGTCGTCCGCATCGAAGCCACCGAGGGCCGCGACCGCGTGGTCGGCACCGGCTTTTTCATCGACCCGAACGGCACCCTTTACACCTCCTACAGCGTCGGCGGTGAGTCGCAGGACATCATCGTGCATTTCCGCGGCGCACGGCATCCCGCCACGCGGCTCATCAGCGACCTGCGCAGCGGCATCGCGCTTTTGAAAATCGAGGCCGAGACGCCCTTCCTCACTTTCGCCAAGGCCGGCGACCTCGCCATCGCCTCGCCGATCATCGCGCTCGGCTACCCGCGCGAACTCCCGCTCACACCCTCCTTCGGCATCGTCGGCGGTTTCAATTTGAAATTGGGCGACCGCTATTTCGCCACCACCCACATCCGCGCCAACCTCCCCGTCCAGCACGGCGAAGGCGGCGGGCCGCTGCTCAATATGAAAGGCGAAGTCGTCGGCATTCTCATCAGCATGCTCGACGGCGGCAGCGCCTCCTTCGTCCTGCCGATCGAGGCCGCCGAAAAGGTGCGCATGGATTTCACCCGCTTCCGCGAGGCCCATCCCGGCTGGATGGGCGTGCATGTGAAAACTGCGGACACCGCCGTGGCCGGCTCCACCGCGCAGATCGAGGAGGTCATCGCCGATGCGCCTGCGGAAAAAGCCGGCCTGCGCGCGGGCGACGTGCTGCTCCAAATCGGCGCACGCAAAATCGCCGCCGCGGAAGACGTCCTCGACGCCTCGTTTTTCCTCACCGCCGATGATGACGTGCTCGTCCGCATCGCCCGCGCCGGCGAGGAGCTGCAAATCAAACTCCAGCCCGGCGACCCACCCAGCGCCCTCCGCTCGCTGCTGCCGAAGATCGGCTCGATGGACGAAGGCCCGTCGCGCGGAGTGAAGTGACGGCGAAACGCGGCATGCCGGGTAGCGCACGCGCCCCGCGTGCTGGAATCGGCGCCCTCGCCGATTCTCCCCCGATCGAAAGCCATTCCTTTGGACCGGGAGATGGATCCGCCGCCGGTGTCCGGCGAGGGCGCCGGGCACAACACGTGAGGGCGCGTGCGCTACCCGGCCTCTACCCGCCAAACAAGTCCTGCTCTGGCTTCGCAGGCGAGGTCTCGCCGCCGAGGAGCGCGAGGAACTGTGGCTCGTCGAGCACCGTCACGCCGAGCGCGCGGGCTTCGTCGAGCTTCGAGCCTGCGCCAGGACCGGCGACGACACAGTGCGTCTTGCGGCTGACGGAGCCGGAGACATTGCCGCCGAGCGCGCGGATTTTTTCCGCCGCCTCATTGCGCGACATTTTTTCCAGCGTGCCGGTGAGGACAAAAGTTTTGCCAGCAAACGGCTGCCCGCCTTTGCCCGAGCCACCTTGCGGTGAGATGCGGAGTTTTTGCAGTCGCGCGAGTACGGCGCGGCCCGTGTCTGAGGCAAACCAATCGCGCGCGGCGCGCGCGATCACCGGGCCGACGACCGAGACCGCATCGGCTTCCGCCGCGCCTTTCTTTTTCGCGGGCTCGGCGAAACCGGCGTCGAGCAACCGCCGGCCTGCGGCATTCGCCTTCGCGTGCGCCTCCGCGTGCCGCGTGGCGAGTTGCTGCCTGTCGAGTTCGGTCGCGTCTTTGTGGTGGCGGGCGCGCGGGTTGGCCGCATCGGCGGCGGCGTGGAGGCGGTCGAGTTCCAGGACATCGCGCAGCAGGCTGGAATCGCGCACCGCTTCGAGCGAGTCGTGGAATTTCGCCAGGTCGTGCGCGGTGGTTTCGCCGACCTCGGGAATCGCCAGCGCGTGCAGCCAGCGGGCCAGCGGGAGGTCGCGGGCGCGCTGGATGGCGTCGAGGACTTTGCGCGCGTTCTTTTCGCCAAAGACGCGGGGCTCCTCGTCGGTGCCGAGGTTGAGCGTGGCGAGCGGTTCGAGCGGGAGATCGAAAAGATCGAGCGGTTCGCGGACGAGGCCGCGCTCGACGAGCTTGTCGGCGACGCTGCCACCGAGGCCGTCGATTTCGAGCGCGCCGCGCTTGGCGAAGTATTCCAAGCGGCGCGTCAGTTGCGCGGGACAGTTCACATTTTCGCAGACCCACACGGCGAAGTTTGGATCGCGCTTCACCGTGCCACCGCACGCCGGGCATTTGCCGCCGAGGTGCGCGAGAAAGTCGAACGGCTGCGCGTCCGCCGGACGCTTTTCCACGACCACGCGCACGACAGCAGGGATGACCTCGCCCGCTTTCTCGATGACCACGGTGTCGCCGATGCGGATGTCTTTGCGGCGGATTTCGTCCTCATTGTGCAGCGTCGCGCGGCTGATGGTGCTGCCGCGCAAAAGCACGGGCTCCAGCTCCGCGACCGGCGTGAGCACACCGGTGCGGCCGACCTGCACGGTGATGGCGCGCAGCCGCGTCTCGGCCTTCTCGGCCACGTATTTCCACGCCTTCGCCCAGCGCGGTGCGCGCGAGGTGAAGCCGGCGCGCTCGCGCTGTTCGAGCGAGTTCAGCTTGATGACCGCGCCGTCCGTCTCGAAGCCGAAGGTGTCGCGGATCAAGTCCAGCTCATGGATCGCGGCCATGACTTCATCGGCATTCGCGCAGAGCCGCGTGAGTTTTGGCGTGCGGAAGCCGAGCGCTTTCAACCACTCGAGCATCGCGTCCTGCGTGGGCGGCGGCTCGACGCTCACTTCGCCGAGCCCGTAGAGCATGATCTCCAGCGGACGCTTCGCCACGGTAGCAGGGTCGAGCTGCTTGAGCGTGCCCGCGGCGGTGTTGCGGGCATTGGCAAACGGCTCCTCGCCCGCGGCGACCATCTCCTCGACGATGCGCTGGAACCCGGCGACGGGAAGATAGACTTCGCCGCGCACTTCCAAGACCTCGGGGAGGTCGCGCGCCGCCAGTCGCCGGGCGCGTGCAGGCGCAGCGGCACGCTGCGGATCGTCTTGAGGTTTTCCGTGATGTCGTCGCCGGTCTCGCCGTCGCCGCGGGTCGCGCCGGATTTCAGCAGGCCGTCTTCGTAGCGCAGGTTCACCGCGAGGCCGTCGATCTTTGGCTCGACGAGCCATGCGAGCGGCTCGCCGGGGAGCAGCTTTTCCACGCTCACGATCCATTTGCGCAGCGCGTCGATGCCGTCCTTCGCGAAGAGATTGTCGAGCGAAAGCATCGGCACCGCGTGGCGCACGCTTTTGAAACCGGCGGTCGCTTTTTCCCCGACACGCCGCGTCGGTGAGTCGGGCGTGATCAGCTCCGGGTGGGCGTCCTCGAGATCGTGCAGCTCGCGGAAAAGGGCGTCGTATTCCGCGTCGGAAACCGTGGGCGCGGCTTCGTCGTAGTAGCGGCGGTTGTGCTCCTCAAGCTCGCGCCGGAGCCGGGCGAGGCGTGCTGAAATATCGGGCATAAATCAAAGCGGTGAGGAGCGCGCCGGTGAGGGCGCCGAGGGTGTCGGCGGTCCAGTCGTAGGGATCGGCGCCGGAGCGGTTGGGGGTGAAGAGCTGGTGGATTTCATCGGCCGCGCCGAAGATGGAAATCGCGATGGCGGTGAAAAGGATCACGCGTTTCCACGGCCACGCGGTGCTCCAGCAGAGCGCGAGCGCGAGGTTCACGGCACCGGCGGCGAAGGCGATGAAATGCTCGGCTTTGTCCCACAGCTCGAACGGCGCGATTTCGCGAAGCTGCAGCGGAGTCATCGAGGACAGGACGGTGATCGTCGCCGCCCAGATGCCGACGCCCCACCAGGCGAGGACGCGGAGCCATTTGGGTGCGGGGCGGTTCACAGGAAGGTTTGAGTGCGCGGGGAGTTTTCACGATAGTCGGGGGATGGAAAGTCCAAAGCGCATCCTCGGAATCGAAGGCGGCGGCACCAAGACCGATTGGGTGCTGCTGGCCGGCGAGGCCGATGAACACAAGATTCTCAGCCAGGGCACGCTGCCGGCATCGAACCTCCGGCTGATCACCGACGAGGCGCTCGCGCGGCTCTTCGCGGTGCTCCCGGCGGAGGCCACGCATGTCGGAGTTTTTCTCGCGGGCTGCGGGACGGGGGAGGATCGCGCGCGGCTCCGCGGGCTGGCGGAAAAGGCCTGGCCGCGCGCGGTGCTCGCGATCGGGAGCGATCGCGACTCGGGACTGGCGACGGCGTTTGGCGCGGATGATGGGATTGCGGTCATCGCAGGGACGGGTGCGGCGGTGCATGGGCGGCGCGGGGAGCGCGTGGAAAAAGCGGGCGGCTGGGGCCAGCTCCTCGGCGACCGCGGCGGCGGCTACGACCTCGCGATGCAGGGGCTGCGGCTGGTGCTGACGCATTACGATTTGAACCAAAGAATCACGCCGCTGGCGGAGGAGATTTTGCGCGCGCTGGCGCTGAACCGGCTCCAGGACTTGGTCGGCTGGGCGATGCAGGCGGACAAGATGAGCGTGGCCCGGCTCGCGCCCGCGATTTTTCACGCGGCGAAACACGGCGAGCCGGAGATGCTGGCGACGGTGCAGGCGGGCGCGAGTGTGCTGGCGGATTTCACGCGCGCGGTGGCGCAGCGGCTGGATTTCGCGAGCGCGCCGGTGAAGCTGATCGGCGGCCTCTTTACGCATCACGGCGAATACGCGGCGCTGTTCAAATACCGGCTGAGCATCCTGCTGCCGGATGCGGTGGTGAGCGTGTGCGGGGAAAGCGGGGCGCTGGGGGCGGCGTGGCTGGCGGGGGGGAAAGGCGGAAGGCGGAAGGCGGAAGGCGGAAGAGAAGTGGTGGGATTGGGTTCGACGGTGGACGATGCGGGCGATCTCGCGAAGGCGGCGACGGAGCAGGCGAATCCGCGTTCGGTGAATCTGGAGGAGCGGACGACGGCGGAGTTGGTGGAGCTTTTCACGACGGAGGAGGAAAACGTCGCGCGGGCGCTGGCGGCGTGCCGTGGGGAGTTGATCGCGGCGGTCGATCTGGTGGGTGCGGCGCTACGGGCGGGCGGGCGGCTTTTCTACATCGGCGCGGGGACGAGCGGGCGGCTGGGGGTGCTGGATGCGAGCGAGATTCCGCCGACTTTTGGCGCACCGCCGGAGCTGGTGCAGGGGATCATTGCCGGCGGGGTGGCGGCGCTGCACCGCGCGGTCGAGGGCGCGGAGGATCAGCCGGGCGCGGGCGCGCTGGCGGTGCTGGAGCGGGGGGTGCGCGCGGGCGATGTGCTGTGCGGCATCGCCGCGAGCGGGCGCACGCCATTCGTGCTCGGCGCGCTGGCGCGGTCGCGGGAGATGGGCGCACGGACGATTTTGCTGACGTGCAATCCCGCGCGGCAGCGGGCGGCGCAGCCGTGGGATGTGGAGATCGATCTGCCGGTCGGGCCGGAGATCATCACCGGCTCGACGCGGTTGAAAGCGGGCACGGCGACGAAGGCGACACTGAACCTCCTCTCGACCTGCGCGATGATCCGCCTCGGCCGCGTGCGCGGCAACGCGATGGTCGATCTGCACATCTCGAATGCGAAGCTGCGCGACCGCGGCGTGCGGCTCGTGAGCGCCGCGCTCGGCCTCGGCTACGCGGAGGCGCAGGCGCGGCTGGAGCGCGCCGGGTGGAATGTGCGGGCGTGTCTGGAGGCGAAGTAGCATGGGCTGGAAAATCGGTGCCACTTTTTGCCGCCGGATTTAGACACGCTGGTTAAATTCACGCACTGTGGAGGACGGCGAAAAATCACGCAACGTGTGGCGGGCGGTTTCTTTTCCTCTGACCCGCGAGTTTTTTCGGACGCGAAAAAGCGGTTGGTACGAGCAGTGCTAAATGCGGTTTCGTTCGCACGAAATGCGAGCCATGAAGTTTCAAACAGGGGAGCAGCTCGACTGGATGGGTTTCGTTTAGCGGATCGGGGGAACCCGCTGAACTAGGCCGGTCGAGCTGCATTTCCCGTGTGAGACAGGTAGTTTGGGTTGGACGAAGTTCTCGTTCTTCGTTCTCATTGCCGAAGGAGAATGAAGACGTTATCGAAACTCGCGGGTGGGCTGATGGTCGCTACGGTTTTAGTGAATGCTCTCTACGCACAACGAGCGGCGGGGCTAGTCGATCCGTACCAAGATCCGATCGTAGTGGGAACTGACGGCGCACCGCGAGCGGCGGGGCTGCTCATCTACGTAGAAAGCGGATTGACGCCTGATCAATATGCGAGCGTCACGGAGTTCACCTCAGCGGAAATTTTTTCAACAGTTGTCAATCTGACCACGATCGACGGTGGTAAGCTGTCGGTCGAAAATCGCCTCGTTCACGGGCGCATCGATTACCTCGGGAAGCGGCCAGAAGCATTTCCCGAAATTTTGCAGGAAAAGGACATCGCTCCGATTGAAGCTGCGATGAAAAATCTCGATGGTGTTAACTCACACTTTCCGAAAAGCCGCAAATATCTTGGCCCCTTGATAGCCGAGTTGAAGCAGGAGATTGAACGCTTCCGAAAAGGTCAGGGCAAGTGGAACGGACGTTGGTATGCGACCCTCAAGATGGCTGTTGAAGAGCGCGATCGTCCTTTGCGTCTCGCCGCAGCAGAAGGGAAGAGGCAAGCCGAGCTAAACAGAGCAATGGCAGCGGAGATGGAGGTGACGGCAAAGAAGGCGGCAGCAGAGCGGGAAGCGGCATTGGACGCGGAAACAATGAGCGCGCGAGCTTTTCAAAAAAGCGCGACCGCATTGTTTGGAAGATTTCTGGATGCTCCTTCTTGGAAGGGACGTGGAGAAAACCTGTCAAAAATTACGCCGCTATCGCCAGAATTGAAGTTTCAGATTCAAACAATCACCGAAGCTGGCAAGACTATGCAAAGTCGGCTCGTATATCCCGAAGCTCAGACGATTTGTGAGAAGACTTTTCCTATGCTGAACGCCGCCGCCGCTTGGTCACTCGCGGCGGAATCATTTGCCGCTGGAGAAGCTGCGAAAGGCACGGCGGCGCTGCAAAGCTTTCTCTCGCACAATTCGGCTGCTGCAAACCCAGAGTTGAGTCCTGTTTGGGATCCGCTCCTGACATTCTTCAAATCCTGTCGCAACCGAGAGGAAGTCGCGCAGTCGCATCTTCATGCGGCGAGAGAGCTATCCGCCGTTGGGAAAAATTCCCAAGCCATAAAGGAATATGAAACTGCTCAAAGCCTCTTTCCAAATCGAGAAATCGCTCCGGCTATCGAAAAACTGCGGAAAGACAGTCTCGGCCTATGAAGCGCTATTTTTTTGGCTATCTCTTCGTTCGCCTCGCAAAAATCATCGCAGTGATCGTTTTGATCGGCGGATTGACCGGTGCCGCCGTCCGGTGCATCCAAGGTTCCCTCGAAGCTGCGAGCGTCCGTTACGAGCCAAGTGCATTCGCTGGCTCCAAGCTGTTCATTCTCTCGCAGGAATGGGATCGCATGCGCAAATTGATCTCGGGCTTCTTGGGGCAATCCGCACCCGCGATGACGGAGATTCAGTTTGCCAATACCCCGGCCACTCCCACCGATTTCGTGACAGTCGCCAAACAACTCGCCGAGACCCAAGGCGAGCGCGAAGCGGCGAAGGCCGCCGTGGTGCGGGGATTTGAGGCACCGGTTCATGAGATCGAGGTGAAACTTCGCGCCCACGCGTCCCGTTTGGCAGCTCCGGCGGTATCCACTCAACCGACAGCATCCGAGGAAAAACCTCAAACTCTGGACTACGTAGAGCCAGCCTCACCGAAAACTCTGTTTGCGTCTCTGGGTCGGTCTGAGGTTTCCACCAGACGTGATTCGTTGACGCAAAGTCAGGACTTCATCTCCGTGCTAAAGAGTTCCGCCGAAAATCCTGAGAACGCAGATCTTTTGGTTCGTGCGCTTCACGAATTGACGAATTTGGAGAGGCTCCTCCCGGTGAATCTCGAAACTGCGCCTCGGAGTCCGCCAAAAAACGAATCCGCGAATCCTCCGTCACCCACACCGAAGCTAAACGCTGAACGGGTCGCTGACCAACTCCAGCAAGCACGCAGATTGGTTAGGTCGGCGCTGTTGACGGACTGGTCCGTCGATCACGCCTTGGCTGAGGCCGTGACGGAAGTAGAGAGCGAGCGCAAAAAGTGCATTGAATCGGGCCGTGCGTTGCAGCGGTTGTGGCTGAACGTCG
>JAYWEP010000131.1:0-2509 GCA_043779205.1 Chthoniobacter sp.
TGAAGGCGGTGACGCGGGTGCGTTTGTCGGCGCGGGTGGAGTCAAGCGTTAGACGGTCGGTGAAGGTGTTGCGCAAATCGATGGTGGCGATGGTTTGCGCGGCATTCCACGAAGTGAGCGGGGTAAGTTCGCCGGATAGATGAGGGAAAAGCAGAACCTTGAATTTCGGGCTAACGACGTTGATGCGGGGGATGAGCAGACGATTGCTGGAGAATTTCGTAAAAACGCCGGAGTTGTTGTCATAACCATAGGTGAGTGCTCCACTGGGACTGTCGGACGGGCGGGTATCGAGGAAAATGGACGGCTGGCCGGAGGTGGATTGCTCAGTGAGGTCGCGCACCAGCAGGCGGGGGCCAGAAGCGGCGTCTGCCTCGTGAAAGAGCACGGCATTGGTGGCGGTGGATCCGGGTTGGATTCGCATGGACGAATAAACATCCTGGTTAAGGGCATTGACATAGCGGCCGCCACTGCCACCGAAACTCACGGCAGCGGGCATGTTCCAGCGAAAGTTTCGTGGGGTGACGCCATCCATGGTGATGTCGTCGATGACGAGCACGTAGGGACGGGAGCCGCGCACCGTGAGCGTGGAGCGCAGGGCATACTGGACGGGATTGTAAGCAAGATTGCTGGCGGACAGAGTGGCATTATCGGCCGCGGCATCATAGCCAGCATAGAGCTGGGCGCGCGACTCGCCGTAGTAATAGGAAGCCAAGCGGCGGCCGGTATTCACACTGGTTCCATTTCCCTCGAAGGCGTATTGATAGGCGGAAGTGGCATCGCCGGCGAAAAGCGCCCAATTACCGCCGGGATCCTCGGTGGCTTCGAGGAACTTGGCCGGGGGTGTGGGAAACTGGCCGCGGGTGGTGGTGGTGGTGGCGGAGCTGGGGCTTTGCCCGATGTAACCCTGGGTGGCGGGATCAGCAGTCAGGGTAGGGTCTTGAATGAGGACAGTGGAGGCGGCGTCATTAACCGTAATGTGGTAGCCAGGGGGGGATGCCCATGCGCGGCCAAGGGCATAGAGGGAAAAGTTGTTAGCCTCGGCGTGCATGTGGCCCTCCACATCGGGGCGGCATTCGAAGTAGAGAGAGAGGTCGTTTTCCGCCCACGAGTTGCGGGTGACTGCGGCACCGCGAAAGGGATCGAAGCGGGTAAGAGCCGCTTGCTTGGCGGCGGCGACGGCGGCGAGCGACGGCGTGACACGGTCCACATGGAAGACGGCGGTGAGGAAGGAGTTGTTGTTTTCGGTGCGGAATGACGAATAAACGTAGTCCATCAGCGGATCGTCGGGGAACATGTAGCGCGTGATATAGCGCCCGGCGTAGGCATTCGGGCCATTGCTGAATCCCAGACTGTCGTGATGATCCCAAAGGACCATCTTACCATCGGACGGGCGCGGGTTGAGGTTATTGAACGCATGAAGCGATGCCTGATAGAGATTGCTGGTGACGAAGATGTTCTGACCACGGCGGGCAAGCGCGAGCATGGCACCGGCGGATGATCCGGTGCTCAGCTCGAGGTAGGCGTGGTGGTTGAGCGGGGAACCCCATGGGGTGATGAAAAATTCAGAATACCAACGGGCCATGCGATAGGTATTCCACACCGAGGCAGGCGAGGCGTTCGGCCATGCATCCGGTCCGGTGGCGACCGGTGCGGTGGGGCCATGGATGGCAATGATGGAGGACGATACGCTCGCTTCCTCACCCTCGATGACCAAGGCGGATAGCGTGACGGCATCCGCAAGATTCGGGAAATCGCCATTGGCGACATACGGCGGCTGGACGCCGCGGGCGATGCCGCCACCGCCGGTGTTGTAGTAGCCGTAACCGATGGCGTATAGGTAATCGCGAAAATCGGTGCGCTGGGCCACGGTCATCCAATCGTACAGCAAATCGTAAACGACCGCCATATCATGCGCGGCGGTGGGAATGATCGGAGGAGTAACCGGAGGAGTGGCCGCTGCGCCGATCTCGGCACGGGTGATCTCCGCGCGGGCGGCGGCGGCGGCGACCTGGGCAAGGTAGCGGAAGCGCGCCTGATCCGAGGTCGGCACAGCACTTTGTGCGAGGGCGGGATTGCTACGCACCCAGGCCAGATAAGAGGCGGCAAGCAGGGCATCGGGCATTTTAGCGTCGGGATCGCGGCATAGGATGCTGGAAGCTGCGAAATTGTAAACAGGTGCAACGTTCGAGGTATATGCACTTGAACCGAAGCCGCCATTTGACCATGTGACAAGAGCGTTGGCGTAAAGCCGCAGGCTTCCAGTGGATTTGTCGAAATTATTGTTCAGCGAGGTTTGCAGCGAAGTCAGGGAACTGGCGACATCAGTGGATGCGGTGGTTTTGGCGTTCAATTCAGGCCAATCGGCGTCGGTAAATAGCAGGCGTGGGTGCTGATAGGGGCCGGGATCGGGCGAGAGCTGGCGGACGGAAGTCGGCGGTGCGATGCCGGGATTGCGACCGATCTGCTGGAGCGGATTGAACCCTGATAGACGGTCCCAAACTTGAATCCA
>JAYWEP010000132.1:0-5600 GCA_043779205.1 Chthoniobacter sp.
TGCGCGCCGCCCATGGGCTCGGGGATGATGTCGTCGATGAGGCGCATTTCGAGGAGGTCGCGGGCGGTGAGCTTGAGGGCGGCGGCGGCTTCGGGGGCGTGCTTGCGGTGCTTCCAGAGGATCGCCGCGCAGCCCTCGGGGGAGATCACGGAGTAGTAGGCGTTTTCCAGCATGAGCACGCGGTCGGCGACGGCGATGCCGAGCGCGCCGCCGCTGCCGCCTTCGCCGATGACCACGGCGACAGTCGGGGTGCGGAGGACCATCATTTCGCGGAGGTTCACGGCGATGGCCTCGGAGATGTGCCGCTCCTCGGCGCCGAGGCCGGGGTAGGCGCCGGGGGTGTCGATGAGCGAGACAAAGGGCAGGCCGAATTTTTCCGCGAGGCGCATGAGGCGGAGGGCCTTGCGGTAGCCCTCGGGGTTGGCGCAGCCGAAGTTGCGCTTGATGTTTTCCTTCAGCTCGCGGCCTTTCTGGTGGCCGATGACCATGCACTTTCGCCCGGCGATGGTGGCGAAGCCGCCGGGCATCGCGCGGTCTTCGGCGAAGAGGCGGTCGCCGTGGATCTCGACGAAATTTGTGAAGGAAAGCTGGAGGTAATCGAGCGTGAAGGGCCGCGCGTTGTGCCGGGCGATCTGCACGCGCTGCCAGGCGGTGAGGTTCTCGTAAATCGACTGCTTGGTCTCGGCGATCTTGCCCTCCATGCGGCGCACTTCGGAGTCAAAATTGATGTCATTCGCGCGCGAATGCCTTTTCAAATCGGCGAGCTTTTCCTCGAGCTCGATGATGGGTTTTTCAAATTCCAGCGGCTGAAGTTTCATGGCGGATTATTCGAGGGTCACGGGATCGTCTTTGCTGAGCAGCGCGCCGAGTTCGGTGCAGGCTTCGAGGTCCAGAGCGATGCCGCCGTTGGTCGGTTTCGAGTTCGGCGTCTCGGGCATGCCTTCGCCGGGGTCGGGGTAAAGGGTGCAGCCGGGGATGTTGATCTCGATCCAGAATTTCGCGGTCCAGAATCCCTTGTCGGCCAGGGTCACGCGCTGGCCGTCGAGCCACGCGATCCGGTCCTTCACCTTGCCGGTTTGCTTCGGCAGCGGCGGCGCTTTCTGTCCGGCGGGCAGCGGTTTTTTGGCGTGCGCGGGCGGCCAGGAGCGGATGGCGTACTGTTTGAAAAAGCGGCCCTTGTTGAGCAGCGTGACCTTGTCTTTTTTCCGGCTGATGACGACCGAAAAATCCGACGGCGAGACCGTCAGCTTCTGCCCGATGCGGAGCATCGTGCCTTCGAGACTGTTCGCCCGCATGAGCAGTTCCGGGGTGACCTTGAGCTTGCCCGCCACGCGGTTGATGACATCGCCGCGCTGCACGATATAGACCTCCTTTTCCGGCGCGGGCCGGGTGGAGAGAAAAAGGTCGGTGTTGATGTTGCCGAGCAGGTTTTTCGCCTCGTCGATCTTGCTCGATTCCGGGTAGCGCTCGACGAACGAGGTCAGCGCCTCGCGCGCGTCGAGGATCTTGCCGGTCTTGCGCACGGCCTTCGCCTTTTCAAACTCCGGCACCGTGGGATCGGGCGGCGGCGGCGGCGGTGGCTGCGATTTTTCCGCCTCCAGCGCCTTCTTCGGCACGATCACCATCTCGTAGGTGAAATAGGCCCCGGTGCCGAAAATGGCGATGGCGAGGATGATGAGGAAGAGGGCTTTCACGGGCGGGGCTGAGTGAAAGGGAAAGTGGAAATCGAGTCAACGCGCGCCGATTGGCCGGCCGGGGAAAATGACGAATGACGAATGACGAATGACGAAAGAAATCGGAATGACGAATGTCCGGACATTCCCCGCAAATTTCCGCCTTCAGGCTTCTTCATGCCCTCGTCATTCGTCATTCGTCATTTCAAAGCAGCCCGCGCTTTTTGAAATCGCCGAGGTTTCCGCCGGAGGATTCCTGGATCATGTCGGCGGCGAATTTCAGAAGGCAGATTTCCCAGCCCTCATCGACGCCGTGGATGACTGCGCTGAGCGGGTCTTCCGACCGTTCGACATCCTCGCGCAGACGCCCGAGCACTTCCTCCAGCGAGCCGTGCAGCACGTTGTCGGACACGTCGGACTTGCGAAACTGGAAGCCGTATTTCAATGCGGCGAGCTGCGGCGCATGCTCGCGCATCCACTCCACAAAGGCTTCCGCGCGCTCGCCGAAGCCCTCGGCCAGCATCCGGTGGATCTGCCCCGGCGTGATGATCTGCGGGCGCTCGGCGTGCAGCCGCCCGTCGCGCACGCGCACCTGGCCGACGGTGTCCATCAGTTCGGTGACGAGGAAAAAGCGGAAGCTCGTGTCGCCAAAGGTGGCGATGCGCCGCTGCGGGGCGACGATGACCTGGGTGTTCTCGATCGCATACTGGATCGTGTCCTCATTGAGCATAGTGGCCGGGAAATTACGGGCGGGCCGGGAGGGCGCAAACGAATCTTTTGCCGGAGGAGGTCCACGAAAGGCACGAAGGGACACGAAATCGGAATCCTGTTTTCGTGTCCCTTCGTGTTTTTCGTGGACGCAAAATGAAGTTCGTTCCACAGCTTTTCCGGTGCGTTCCGCGCCCGTTTGTGGCCCTTTCTTTCCCCGATGAATCTTTTCCCCGACGAAGCCCGCCGCCGCGAACTCTTCCCCATTTGCCGCGAGCAGATTTTCTTCGCCCACGCCGGCGTGACGGTGCTGCCGAAATACGTCGCCGATGCGGTCTGCGACTACACGCGCGCGTCTTCGCGGAATCATCAGGAATTCGGCGACGTGCTCCGCGACGTGAAGCTCGCGCGGCGGTCGTGCGCGCAGTTCATCGGCGCGCACGCCGATGAAATCGCGCTGCTCGGCCCCACCTCGCTCGGCCTCTCGCTCTTCGCCAACGGCCTCGACTGGCAGCCCGGCGATGAAGTCCTGTGCTACGCCGGCGACTACCCGGCGAACGTCTATCCGTGGATCGAACTGCGGCGGCGCGGCGTCACCGTCCGCTATCTCGAACCCGCCGCGCCCGGCGAAATCACGCCCGAGCTGGTCGAGCGTTCCCTTTCGCCAAAAACGAAACTCGTCGCTCTCGCCAGCGCCCACTTTTTCACCGGCTACCGCATCGACGCGGAAGCCATCGGCGCGCTCCTCCACGCGCGCGGCGTGCTCTTCTCCCTCGACGCCATCCAGACCCTCGGTGCCTTCCCGCTCGATGTGGAAAAGGCGCACGTCGATTTCCTCAGCGCCGATGCCCACAAGTGGATGCTCGGGCCGCTGGCCATCGGCATCGTCTATGTGCGCCGCGCGCATTTCGAGCGGCTGCGCCCCACCCTGCTCGGCGCATGGAATGTGCAGTCGCCGAATTTCATCGCGCAGGACCGCATCGAATTCGTCCCCACCGCCCAGCGCTACGAGCCCGGCGTGCTGAACATCGCCGGCATCCTCGGCATGAAGGCCGCGCTTGACGCCTTCCTCGCGCACGGCATGGACACCGTCGCCGCGCGGCTGCTCGAATTGAAAGCGCACCTCGTCCGCAAAATCGAACCGCTCGGCTTCACGATCCTCGGCCCGCGCGAAGGCCCGCACGCCAGCAGCATCACCACCTTTCGCCACGGCACCGCGGGCAGCGCCGCGCTTTTCGCCGCGCTGGAGAAAGCGCACGTTGTCGCCTCGCTCCGGCACGACCGCCAAGGCCGCGATTACCTCCGCTTCAGCCCACATTTTTACAACACCGAAGCCGAGATCGACAGCGCGGTGAAGGTGCTGAAGTCCGCGCTGTGAGCAGCCGCAGATACGCCGCCCTTGACTCGTCACAGAACCGCCATTTAGCCTCCGCCCCTCTCACCCATTTAGGAGCCCCACCACCTTGGACTTAAAAGAAATCAAAGAACTCATCGCCCTGATGCGGAAAAACGACCTCTCCGTTTTCAAAATGGAGAAGGAAGGCTTCAAGATTACGCTGAAAAAAGGGACGGACTTTCAGCCGGTCATCACCAGCACCGCCGCTCCGGTCGCGCCCGCCGCAGCCCCTGCGGCGGTCGCCGTTTCAGCCCCGGATGCCGCCACCGCCAGCCTGCGCGAGATCGCTTCGCCGATGGTCGGGACTTTTTACGCCACCGCCTCGCCAGACTCACCGCCCTATGTCGCGGTCGGGCAGGAGGTCACGGAGGACACCGTGGTCTGCATCATCGAGGCGATGAAGGTGATGAACGAAATCAAGGCCGAGGTGCGCGGGGTCATCGCCGAGGTCGTGGCGGAAAACGGCAAGCCCGTGCAGTACGGGCAGGCGCTGTTCAAGGTGAAGTAACGGGCACTTCAGATTTCAGATTTCAGATCGCAGATTGAAAGCTGCAATCTGCCTCCACCGCGAGGCCCGTGAAATCCAATCTGAAATCTGAAATCTAAAATCTGAAATGTTCAAAAAAGTCCTCATCGCCAACCGCGGCGAAATCGCCCTGCGCGTGATCCGCGCGTGCAAGGAACTCGGGGTCAAGACGCTGGCCGTGTATTCGGAGGCGGATGTGGATTCGCTCCATGTGCAGCTCGCGGACGAGGCCATCTGCATCGGGCCGGCGGCGAGCGCGCAGTCGTATTTGAAGATCGACCGGATCATCAGCGCCGCGGAGATCGGCGACGTGGATGCGATCCATCCGGGCTACGGTTTCCTGAGCGAGAACGCGCACTTCGCGGACATCTGCGAGAGCTGCAATATCAAGTTCATCGGGCCGCCCGCCGACGCCATCCGCGCGATGGGCGACAAGAACACCGCGCGCGCCACCGCGAAGCGCGCGGGGATGCCGGTCACGCCCGGCTCCGATGGGATCGTGGAGACGGAGCAGGAAGCGCGGCAAATCGCCCGCAAGATGGGCTACCCGGTGATGATCAAGGCGACCGCGGGCGGCGGTGGGCGCGGCATGCGCCCGGCGCACAATGACAGCTCGCTCGTGTCCGGCTACCACGCCGCGCGGCAGGAGGCGGAAAAGGCTTTTGGAAATTCCGCCGTGTATCTCGAAAAGCTCATCGAGAATCCGCACCACATCGAGTTTCAGATCATGGCCGACACGCACGGCGACGTGGTGCATCTCGGCGAGCGCGATTGCTCCATGCAGCGGCGCAACCAGAAGATTATCGAGGAAACGCCCTCGCCGATCATGACGGATGAAATCCGCGACCGGATGGGCGACGACTGCGTGCGGCTGGCGCGCGAGGTCGGCTACGTGGGCGCGGGCACCATCGAGTGCCTGATGGACGACCACGGGCACTACTATTTCATGGAGATGAACACGCGCATCCAGGTCGAGCACTGCATCACCGAGGAGGCCTACGGCGTCGATCTCGTGAAAGAGCAGATCAAGATCGCGGCGGGCGAACCCCTCTCGAATTACATGCACAACGCGAAGCGGAAATACCACGCCATCGAGTGCCGCATCAACGCCGAGGACCCGTTCAACAATTTCCAGCCCTGCCCCGGCAAGATCGACCTCTACTACGCGCCCGGCGGCCGCGGCATCCGCATCGATTCCCACGCCTACGCCGGCTACACCGTCCCGTCGCACTACGACTCGATGATCGCCAAAGTCATCGGCATGGGCGTGACCCGCGACCACGCCATCGCCCGCATG
>JAYWEP010000133.1:0-4800 GCA_043779205.1 Chthoniobacter sp.
TTCACCCCGGCGCGTTTGCGGCCGCTGGCGTCGAGGATTTTTTTGCGGAGGCGCAGGCTCTTGGGCGTGACTTCCACGTACTCGTCGGGGGCGATGTACTCGAGGCTGCGCTCGAGGGTCATGGTGAGCGGCGGGGCGAGGGAGATGCCTTTGCCGTCGCCGGTGGAGCGCATGTTGGAGAGCTTTTTGGCGCGGCAGGGGTTGACGGGCATGTCGTCGGGGCGGGCGTTTTCGCCGATGATCATGCCCTCGTAGATTTCGGTCTGGGGACCGATGAAAAGGCGTCCGCGTTCCTGAATGGTTTCGAGGCTGTAGGCGGTGCTGATCCCCTGCTCCATGGCGATGAGGACGCCGTTGTTGCGGGTCGGGATTTCGCCTTTGTACGCGCCGTACTCTTTGAAAAGGTGTGACATGATGCCGTGGCCCTTGGTGCAGTTGACGAGATCGGTTTCAAACCCGATCAGGCCGCGGGTGGGGACGACGGCCTGCACGGTGACGCTGTGCGGGTTGTGCTCCATGTGGACAATGTCGGCTTTGCGGCCGGCGAGGGATTGGAGGATGTCGCCGAGGCTCTCGTTTGGGACATCGACGTAGAGGCTTTCCATGGGCTCGAGGAGGTGACCCTCGTCGTCGCGATGGTAGATGACCTCGGGGCGCGAGACGAGCACCTCAAAGCCCTCGCGGCGCATCTGCTCGACGATGATGGCGATCTGCATTTCGCCGCGGGCCTGAATCTCGAAATGGCCGGCGGTGTCGGTGTCGCTGAAGATGATGGAGACGTTCGTGCGGGTCTCGCGGATGAGGCGCTCGCGGACCTGGCGGGCGGTGAGGAGCTTGCCTTCGCGACCAGCGAGCGGGCCGTCGTTGATGCAGATTTTCATCGTGATCGTCGGCGGATCAATATCGACGAAGGGAATCGGCAGCCGCTCCTCGGTGTCGGTGAGGGTCTCGCCGATGAAGGCGTCCTCGAAGCCGCAGAGCCCGATGATGTCGCCGGAGCTGGCGTTCTTGATCTCGACTTTTTGCAGGCCCACATGGCCGAAAAGCGCGGTGACATTGGCGCGCTCGCGCTTCCCGTCCTTGGTGATGTGGACGATGGAATCGCCCACTTTGACCCGTCCGCTGATGATGCGCCCGTAGGAAATCCGGCCGAGATAGTCGGAGTAGTCGAGGTTGGAAATGAGCATCTGGAAATAGCTCACGTCGGAGGGTGCGGGTGCCGGGATGTATTTGATGATCGCCTCGAAAAGCGGCTCCATGGTCTCGCTGACCTCGTGGATTTCCTTCATCGCGTAGCCGTCGCGTGCGCTGGCATAGACGACGGGGAAATCGAGCTGGAGGTCGGTGGCATTCAGCTCCATGAAAAGCTCGAAAACCATGTCGAGCACCTTGTGCGGGCGGGCGTTTTCGCGGTCGATCTTGTTGATGACGACGATCGGCTTGGCCCCGGCTTCGAGCGCCTTTTTCAAAACGAACTTCGTCTGCGCCTGCGGGCCGTCGTGGGCATCGACGACGAGGAGCACGCCGTTGACCATCTTCATGATGCGCTCGACCTCGCCGCCGAAGTCTGCGTGGCCGGGGGTGTCCACGATATTGACGTGGTAGTCGTGCCAGCGGAAGGCGGCGTTCTTCGCCTTGATGGTGATGCCCTTCTCGCGCTCCAGATCCATGGAGTCCATGATGCGGACCTCGCTGGCCTTGGCTTCGTTGGCGCGGAAAGTCCCGGACTGCTTCAGGAGCTGGTCCACGAGGGTGGTCTTGCCGTGATCGACGTGAGCGATGATGGCGATGTTGCGGATGTGTTCCATGTTGATGTCCGGGTAGTGGTCAGTTTGCAAAAGGGCGCGGAATATGGGGGCGGTGCGGGGGTGCGTCAACGGATTTGCCAGTGACATTTCCGCGCGGCGAAAAGGGAAAGCGTTTGACCGCACGCGGCGCACCGCGTACCCACAGCGCTCCACTTTTCAAACCACCTCCAAAATTCTTATGGGCCAGCAAACAAACAAGATTCAGAAACGCCGCCGCCGCCTCGATTACATTGCGCGCGTAAAGGCGAAAACCAAGGCTGCGGCGACGGCCAAGCCGGCGAAGAAAAAGGCCGCGCCGAAGAAGGCTGCGGCGGCTGCCGCGGAGTAAAGCGGGCGCGGCCCGCGGGCCGCGGATCGCTGCGGGAATCAGGGCCGCGCCGCCATGCGCTACCTCATCGTGGACGCGCACAGCGTCATCTTCGCGTGGCCGGAACTGCGGAAACTGCACGCGCGGCGCACGGTGCTGGCGCGGGATGAATTGGTGAAGGTGCTCACCGCCTACCAGGACGCGAGCGGTGTCCGCGTGGTCGCGGTTTTCGACGGCAAGGGCGCGAAGATGAACGAGGCGACGGAGCCGGGAGGCATCCAGATTTTCTACTCCGGCGCGGGGCAGACGGCGGATGAAATCGTCGAGCGGCTGGTGGCGAAATACGCGAGCCAGCACGAAATCACCGTCGCCACCTCCGACCTGATGGAGCAGCAAACGGCCACGAGTTTCGGTGCGCTGGTCGTCTCGGCGGAGGGGCTGCGACCGTGGCTCGCGGAAGCGCAGGCCGACCTCGCGCGAGAGATGAAGAAGCTCAAGCGGAAGCTTTAGCCGCGGGGTTCACCGGCGGGAAACCGGGGTTGGAACCGCTCGCCGGTTCGCTGCCGGCTGGGGGAGTTCCGGGAACCCTTCGACCCTGAACCTATGCTTTCATCGCCAGACACCGTTGCACTTCAAAGTTGAGCCTAGGCACGTTCGGTTCATTGGAATAGTCGGCAAACGAGGCTGCGCGTCCCATCGGGACGCACCAGCCAAAACCCTTTGTAGTCTGCGTTCACCTTCGGGGGTTTGGTGGTGGGCTCGTTGCAGTAGAGCTGCCAGTAAACCGCATACGGGCAGCCGAAACGCTGCGCGACCGTCAGCAACTCGGCGGTGCGCTCAAGCACCTGTTGTGGCGTCCCCTCGGACTCGGGCAGGCCGAACTCACCCACATAGACGCCATGCTCGCCAAACGGTTCTGTCGGGCGCTTGTGCTTCGCGATGAAAGCCAGAGCCTCGCCGAACCGTGTCGGAGCGTCCTTAGTGTCCCATCCGGAATAGGACGCCAAATCCACGGGGACATGCGGCAACACGTCTGTCGTGACGCTCGGCGAACCCTGCTCCATCGCCTGACGGACGAGGTTCACCTCGCAGGCGTGGAAAACCCGTGCGCCTCCCGTCGCGAACTCCGCACGAGCGCGGGCCACACCCCGCTGCCGTGCAGCCAGCCAGCGAATCATCGCCGCCGTCGCGGCCTGCGTGGGTTTGGTGGCAGGGTCAAAGCTGCCGCACAGCGCCCAATCGCCCTCCCAGTTCTGGATGATGAACGTCTTGCGGGTTTGGGCGTAGGTGCGGAGCAAATGGCGGGTCAGGGAGGCGAAACACTCCTCCTCGGCCTGCTCATCCGCGGGCGAAAAACTCTCCCGCCAGTAACCCGCGGAGTGTCCCGGTCGAAAGGCCGTCAGGATGAAAGTATCGAACTCCCTCGCGAACAATGCGCGGTAATGAGGAGTATCCGCGAGCGCCTCGAGCGTCGTCACGGTGGGCCACTGCGAGTGAAAGGGATAAAGCTTCGGCGATGGGTTATCGGTGTCGAGACTCAGACTGACCTTGATACACCTCGCGCCGATTGCGTGTGCCATCGCTGCTCCCTCGTTAAGGTAATCAGTCTCGGAAAAAGAATACAGCCCCCCGATATGCGCCACGCCCAACTGAGTCCGCGCCGCTGGCGGTGACGCCTGAGCGAAAGATAGCATCGGCAAGCCGATAAGTAGTCCGATGAAAAGTCTTCTTCGCATGTGCTGAACGTGCGCTAGCGGCCTAACGACCCCAAGCTCAGCGACCGCGGAGTGCGGCGCGGCACCTGCATGGCGGGCGGAAAGGCGGCGGTGGAAGCAGGTGCCGTTACGCACGGAGCGGTTCGCTGCAGCGCATGGTTAGGCGTTGCGGTCATTGGGCTACGTCTCTGCATGTGCAAGTAATCTTCGGTTCTTTGGCGAGCTTGAGTCCACGCTTGCGGCAGTCACGAGAGAACTTCTGATATAGCTCTTGGTGCATGGGGTAAAAGTCGTAGAACTGCGGCATAAGGCAGCGGTCGTAGATGGTCAGTGTGCAGCCTTTGGGTAGTTCGGACAGAGCATCCAAGTAGTTGTCGTAGTTAGTGAATTCACGAACGGAGTTCTTGGCCTTGTCGGCGATGGTGAAGCGAACCCAGCCATCGGTGGTATGACACATGACCACACCGTAGTCCGTGGAGAGGTGAGCACGGTTGCCGTCGAAAACGTGGACGACGAGCTTGCCGGTGGTGTCCACTGTGCCAACTGCTGGGTCGGAAAGTGGAGTGTCAGCCGCGCGTGCATGAATGAGCAGCGCGAAGGAAAAGAAGGCTAAGAGAGCGTGGTTCACAGGACGCGGGTAGCAACGCCTAACGACCCCAAGCTCAGCGACGGCGGAGGGCTGGCGCGGCGGCTGTGCGGCGGGCTCTGCGGGGAGCAGCCGCCGTGACAGCCCGGAGCTGTTCGCTGGAGCGCATGGTTAGGCGTTACGTTTGGCATGGCGATATTCGCCGACTGGAAGCCAAAACGGCGGCTTGCGGCGGCCCCGACGAACCCACTGGAAGCCGCCCAGAACCGACGCGGCCCGGCCTGCCCGGCGGGCGACACGGCCAAGGACTCCGCACGAAGTAAGTGGCGCGTGGCGCTCGGAGAAGCCGGGAGAAAAGTTCCGTTCATAGGAGACGCGGAGTAA
>JAYWEP010000134.1:0-4388 GCA_043779205.1 Chthoniobacter sp.
CGCCAATGCTCCCCGAAATCGAAAAACTCCTCGTCCTCCAAGATCGTGACCGCAAAATCCGCTCGCTGAAACAAGAGCTGCAAGTCGCGCCGCTCGAACGCGTGGAGTCCGAGGAAAGGCTCGCCGCCGCGATCAAGCAGCTCGACGCCGTGAAGCTGAAGGCCAAGGAAATCGAGGTCGAACGCAAGAAACTGGAAATCGAGGCGCAATCGAAGCGCGACTCGATCGCGAAGTTTCAGACGCAGAAATTTCAGACGCGGAAGAACGAGGAATTCCAGGCCTTCAACAACGAGATCACCCGCTACGAAGGCGAAATCCGCACCGTCGAAGACCGCGAACTCGGGCTCATGGAGGACGCGGAAAAAATGAAGGCGACCGTCGCCGCCACCGACCAGCAGACCAAGGCCACCAAAGGCCAGGTCGAGCGCCACCTCGCCGACCTCACCGCGAAATCCGCGGCCGTCGCCACGCAGCTCACGGAACTCGAAACCGAGCGCGCCAGCCTCGCCGTCGGCCTCGACGAAGACCTGCTCGACACCTTCGACCGCCTCTTCGCCGGCAAAGGCGAAGCCGTCGTCCCGCTCGAACACGAAACCTGCATGGGCTGCCACATGAAGGTCACCACGCAGACCGTCGTGAAAGTGAAAGGCCAGCGCGAGATCGTCCACTGCGAGCAGTGCGGGCGCATCCTTTACCGCAGCGAGTGAAGAGCGCGTGCGTGCCGCGGCTGTAGGGGAAGCTGCCAGCTTCCCCTACAGCCGCGGAGGCAAGGCTGATAGGAGTTGAGGCAGCGCGCGCGTGCGTCGCTCACGGGCCAAGCACGCGCTTTCCAAATGGCCTGCCCGGCGCTTTGATGAACGCCTGCGAGCACTCCGCGGCGGCTCTCAACTCTCAACTTCCAACTCTCAACTTTCCCATGAACCGCGTCGTCGGCATCGAGACGGAATACGGCTGCCTCGTCACCGGGGAGGCCGGCCACGGCCCGGATGCCTGGCCGGTGCGGGTGAAGAATCACCTTTTCAAAAAAGCGCACGCCGGCGTCATCGACCTGCACTACCGCGACTACGAAGAGCCGCCCGGAAACGGCGGCTTTTTGCTGAACGGCGGGCGGCTCTACATGGACATGGGCCACCTCGAATACGCCTCGCCCGAATCGCGCACCGTGCGCGACGCCGTGGCCTACGACCTCGCCGGCGACGCCCTGTTGCAATCCGCGCTCGATGCGCTCGGCGTGAGCGACGAGGTCGCCTTCATCAAAAACAACGTCGATCACCACACCGGCGCGACCTTCGGCTGCCACGAAAACTATCTGATGAAACGCGAGCTGCAATTCAGCCCGCGCCTGCTCGGCACGCTGCTTTCCTTTCTCGCCACGCGGCAGCTTTTCACCGGCGCGGGCCGCGTCGGCCAGGCCAGTCCGCTGGCCTTCGATTTCGAGCCCGACAATGATCCCGCCGCCGTCCCCTTCCAGCTCAGCCAGCGCGCCGATCACATCGTCAACGACATCTACCAGTGGGTGCAGTTCAACCGCGCCATCATCAACGCCCGCGACGAGCCGCTCGCCGACCACCGCAAATACCGCCGGCTCCATCTGCTCATCGGCGACTCCAATATGTCGCCCTTCGCCAACGCGCTGAAAGTCGGCACCACCGCGCTCATCCTCACGCTCCTCGAGGAGGGCGACGTGCCCGAGGACGTCATCCTCCACGACGCCGTCATGGCCACGCGCCAGATTTCCCACGAGGGCACGGGCCGCGGCGTCGTCCCGCTCGAAGATGGCCGCACCCGCGCCGCGCTCGACATCCAGCGCGAATTCCAAGCCCACGCCCAGCGCGTCCTCGGCGGGCGCGACGCCGAGACCGATTGGATTTTGGAAAACTGGGCCTTCACCCTCGACGCGCTCTGCACCAAGCCCGAGCTGCTCCTCGGCGGCGTCGATTGGATTTCCAAAAAGTGGCTGCTCGAAACCTTCCGCGAAAGCGAGGGTCTCGACTGGCAGGACCCGTGGCTGCAAAGCCTTGATCTCGAATACCACAACATCAATCCCGCCCGCGGCCTCTTCCACGCGCTCACCCCGGCCAAAGCCATCGGCGAATTCAACGCCCACGCCGCGCGCCCCGAGGCGACCCATACCCCGCCCGCCGACACCCGCGCGCATGGCCGCGGCCTCGCCGTCGCGCTCCTCCAAACGCGCCAGCTCCCCTACGTCATCAACTGGGACACCATCGCCCTCGAAACCGCGAACCAGCTCGCGATGCCCGACCCCTTTGAGACCTACGAAGCGCAGGTCCGGGAATTGGTGGGCTGAGCAGGACCAATGGCCTGGCAATCTTGCAGGCCAGCGGCCTGACAGTCTCGCAGGCCAACAGCCTGGCAATCTCGCAGGCCAACAGTCTGACAATCTCGTAGGCCAGCGACCTGGCAATCTTGCAGGCCAACGGCCTGACCCATGCCAGCCCAGGGCAACGCCCTGGGTCAGCGAACAAGAGGAGCAACAGCCCTGAAGGGGCGAAACAAAACCGCTGGCCGCAACTTGTGCGGCCATTGGCCTGCCAGACGGCGAAAACAGCGCCCTGATTCAACCCGCCACCGCGAATTGCATTTCCCGCGTTTGCTCCACCTCTTTCGAGGCGTTCAGAATCTCAAAACCGACCACGCCGCCGTCGTAGCCGAAATCAGCGCTTTGGTTGGCGCAAAGGGTCGGCGACGGTCTGTTGCGTGATGGTCATCGCTCACGCATGAACCATCTCGCGCACATGGCTGATGTCCCGCCTGCCGATGGGACGCAATTGCGACGCTTCGACGGTTGCCACAGCTACCGTTCGACCTGCGAGGGTGACGAATTCGACCTCGTAAGCCGCGCCCTCTTTGTGGATATGCACGACCGTGCCGACATCGCCCGCCTCCAGTTTTTCAGCAGGCAAGTCAGCGGTCAGGACGACGCAATCATGTTCTTTTATTTTCATTCAGCCTCCAAAGGATATGCGGTCAGCAGACGTGGCGCAACCTCGCCTTGATCCAGTTGCCATACGCTCCGCACGCGCGGATGGCGGCCATTGGGACAGTTCAATTTCCCGTCCACCTCGTAACGCGGGCCGAAGCCCGTTTCCCTCGCCTTCTTCACGTCATGGGTCTGTCCATGCTCGCGCAACGCCAGGGCCAGTTGCTCCCACGCTTCCGCGCGAAAGCCGAAATGGATGAAGAACCGCGCCTTGCTTGCACCGTAGCGATGCGATGGATTGAGCAGGTAATCGGCGATTTTCTCGCGCTCGACCACCAGCTTGCCGGGGCTGGGGAGTTTCATTTGGCGGTGCCTTCCACGAGTTGGATTTCCTCGGGCGTGAGGGCGTAGAGGGCATGCACCGCCGCGTCGATCTCCCGCTCCAGCGCGCTCACGTCCGCCCCGGCGTCCCGCTGCTTCGCCGCCAAAATCCGCTCCACCAGGCGCTCCACCGGCTTTTGTTGCGCGGGCGTCGCGGCGGGGATGGGCCACTGGGAAGAGTAACGCGGTTCAAAGTCGTAGAACCCTCCTTGCTTTGTGGCGAAGACTTGGCGCGTGAACCAAAGTGCCACCTTGGAATTTACGATTGCAGAAACAAAGGCCGCGTCGGGGCAGACGAAGATACTCGTCTTGTTGTTGCTGAAATAACCTTCGTTATCCAATGAGACATTCACCGTGCCGGAAATCGCCGGGACTACTAACTTCGGTTGCTCGAATTCTTTCCAGTAAGCGCACGAGCGCAGCTCCCAAAAGTAGTTGCCTTGGTCGGAGCGCGTTTTGAGAGCGGAACGAAACTGTTCAAGCCACTCGTGGATTGCCGGATAGCTCGCGGCAAAAATCTTCTCTGCCTCCTTTTCGGACTTACCCGACCACGGATGCTCTTTGTTTTCCGATGATTCAATCTTGATGAGATACTGTTCGGCAAACTCCGTGCGCCAGCGTTTCACGTCGCGCCCGCGCAGATAAGGTTTGAGAACAGCGGCGGAAGATTTGTGTTCGCGAATCAGCCGGTCGCGCGTGGCGCGGTCCACGACGAACGCTTCGTTTAAGCCGGTGAGGATGCCGCGATAGAATCGCCCGCCGACGTATTCGCCAAGCGGCTTTCCGGCTCGGCGGAGCTTTTCCAGCAGCCGCAACACAGCAGGCGATTCCAGCCGCCAGCCGTCCGGCTTCAATTCGCTTTGGAGGATTTGCTGGCCGCGCTCGGGGACGATTTGCGCGATGCGCTCGAAGGTCATCAGTTCCTTTTCCCAAGTGTAGGCGAGCACGCTGGCCTCCGGCGCGGGCACGGCGCGCACGCCGACGAGGATGGACGCATAGGCGATGGCCTCGAAGACGGGCGCGTCGCCAAAATCAATGAGCCGGTGGAGCGTGAGTTCGCGGGCGA
>JAYWEP010000135.1:0-16562 GCA_043779205.1 Chthoniobacter sp.
GCCAAAGACCGGCAGGGCGATGCCTGCGAGGATGGCGATGATGGAGATGACGACGAGGAGCTCGATGAGGGTGAAGGCGGACTTTTTCATGGTGGGGACGGATTTTCGGCGGGAAGCTAGAGCGCGTCCCGCGCGGTGTCGAGGGGACAAACCGGGAAACTGCCGCGGGCGCAGGATTGTCGCTTGCCAAGCACCCGCGCGCGCCCTTCCACTCCAGCCCACATGCCGCCGAAAGTCCTGCTCCTCACCGCCGGCTACGGCGAGGGCCACAACGCCGCCGCGCGCGGTCTCCACGCGGCCCTCACCGAGCGCGGGGCCGACGCTGAAACGCTCGATCTCTTCGCCCTCGCCGGCGGCGCTTTCTACGAGCGCTCGCGGCGCGGCTACCTCGCGCTCATCAACCGCGCCCCGCGCGTTTGGGCGGCCATCTTCGGGCTCATCGACCGCGCGCCCATCGTCCCGCTCACGCTGCCGTTTTTGGGCAAAATGCGCCGCGCCCTCGCGGCACTGCTCGCCGAAAAGCAGCCCGTCGCCGTGGTCTCCGTCTATCCGATTTACGCCTATCTCATCCGCCAGCTCTATCCCGACGCCACGGCGCGACCGTTCGCCTTTCACACCGTCGTCACCGATTCCATCACCATCAATTCCGTCTGGCACCGCGCCCCGAGCGACACCTTTCTCGTGCCGAACGAGGCCAGCGCCCGCGTCATGGCCCGCGCCGGCGTACCGCCGGAAAAGCTGCGCGTCCTCGGCTTCCCCGTGCCGCCGCGCTTCGCCCGCGACCGCCCGGAGCGCCCCGCCCCGCCGCCGCCGCGCGTCCTTTTCACGGTCAATGCCGGGCACGCGCAGGCCCCCGGCATCGTCGCCCGCCTGCTCCAGAATCCCGGCCTGCACCTCACCGTCGCCTACGGTCGCGATGAGGCCCTGCGCCAGCGCCTCGAAGCCGCCGCCGCCGGCCGCCCGCTCGAGCTCCACGGCTGGACGCCCCGCATGCCGGAGCTGCTGATGACCCACCACCTGCTCATCGGCAAAGCTGGCGGCGCGACCGTCCAGGAGAGCATCGCCGCGCACACGCCCATGCTCATCACCCAGGTCGTGCCGGGGCAGGAGGAGGGAAACGCGCAGCTCCTTTTTGAAAACGAATGCGGCGCCCTCTGCGCGACAGCGGACGCGCTCGCCGCGAAAATCGAGCACCTTTTCGCCGACGATGCAGCGGTGTGGCGGCAGTGGGAGCGAAACATCGCGCGCCTCGCAAAACCGGACGCGGCTTTGCAAATCGCGGACTTCATTCTCGGCACAAAGTAGCTTGGACTTTAGTCCAAAGAACCGCCGCCCTTCGGGCTGAAGCCCAAGCTACATTCCGTTTGCCTGCCGCAGAGCCACGGACATACTGTCGACCCGTGAAAGAACGCATTCGCCGGTTGCTCCACGCCACGCCGTTCCAACCCTTCAGCATTCGCATGGCGGACGGTCGCGAATACTTCATCGCCCACCCCGATTTCGTCCTGGCGGCGGCCAGCGACGTGCCGCAGGTCATCATCGAAGACCCCAATGGCGATGTCCATTATCTCTCCGTGCTGCTGATGACGAGCGTCCAGCAAATGGCTCCGCAGCAAGCAGCGTAAGGGCGGCGGCGGGCGACATTCCGTTTGCCTCCCGCGAGGGCCGTGTGGATAGTCCCCGCCCTTATGACTCTGACCGAAAAAATCCTCGCCCGCGGCAGCGGCAAAGCGCGCGTGGCCGCCGGCGACAATGTGTGGGTGAATGTGGACGTGCTGATGACCCACGACGTGTGCGGCCCCGGCACCATCGGCGTCTTCAAACGCGAGTTCGGCAAGGATGCGAAAGTCTGGGACGCGCAGAAACTCGTCATCATCCCCGACCACTACATTTTCACCGCCGACTCCATGTCGAACCGCAACGTGGACATCCTCCGCGACTTCGCCCGCGAGCAGGGGCTGCCCTATTTCTACGACGTGATCGACGACCCGAACGGGCACTGGCGCTTCGACGCCTCGCGCGGCCAGCTCAAGCAGCAGTACGGCAAAAACTACACCGGCGTCTGCCACACCACGCTCCCGTGGAAAGGCCACACCCGGCCCGGCGAAATCCTCTTCGGCACCGACTCGCACACCTGCATGGCGGGGGCGTTCAACCAGTTCGCCACCGGCATCGGCAACACCGACGCCGGCTTCATCCTCGGCACCGGCAAGCTGCTCATCAAGGTGCCCGAATCCATGCGCTTTTTCCTTGAGGGCGAGATGCAGCCCGGCGTCATGGCGAAGGACGTGATCCTGCACGTCATCGGCGACATCGGCTTCGACGGCGCGACCTACCGCGCGATGCAGTGGGAAGGCCCCGGCGTCCACACCATGAACATGGACGACCGCATGACCATCGCCAACATGGCCATCGAGGCTGGAGGAAAAAACGCGATGTTTCCCTACGACGAAAAGACCGGCGCATATGTCCGCGAGCGCGTGACGGAAAACGGCACGAAGAGCGAGTTCGAGCCCGTCGAGTTGGAAAAAGACCAGACCTTCATCTACGACAAAACTTTCGACCTCACCCAGCTCGAACCCACCGTCGCCTGCCACCCCGACCCAGGCCAGCGCAAGCTCGCCAAGGAAATGAACGTGACCCTCGACCGCGCCTACATCGGCTCCTGCACCGGCGGGAAAACGAGCGACTTCCTCGCCTTCGCGCAGGTCGTGCAGGGCAAGACCGTGAAGATCGACACCTTCGGCGTACCCGCGACCACCAAGGTCGTGCAGGAGTTGAAAGACACGCTTTGGGGCGGCGTCAGCGTCTGGTCGATCCTCGAAAGCGCTGGCGTCCGCATGACCGAAAACGCCTCCTGCGCCGCGTGCCTCGGCGGGCCGGTGGATACCTTTGGCCGCCTCAACACGCCGATGAAGTGCATCTCCGCGACCAACCGCAATTTCCCCGGACGCATGGGCAACAAGGAGTCGCAGGTCTTCCTCGCCAGCCCCTACACCGTGGCCGCCAGCGCGCTCACCGGACGCATCACCGACCCGCGGGAATACGTGAGTTGAACGCGCGTGCGCGGAAACCTGTCGCATCCCCGGCGACCTTGCCGATAGCTCATCATGCCCCACCCCCGCGCGCTTACTTTGCTCCCGCTCCTCACGGCGCTGGCGCTGCTCAGCGCGTGCGCGACCAAATCGGTGAAGGCCGGCACGCGCTACGTCATCACCGCGCCCAAGACCGCCTTTTACAAATACGGCCCCGCGCAAAGCTTTGGTGCAGACACCACGCTCGCGCAGGGCACCATCGTCACCATGCTCGAAAGCACCTGGGGCTTCTGCCATGTGATGACCGACTCGGGCCTCGGCGGCTACGTCTCCAGCGACGACCTCAAGCTCGCCCCGCCCGCCGCCGCGACGCCCAAGCCCACCCCCACCGGAAACCCGCGCCAACCCCAGTTCTATTCCGGCCGGCCCAAGCAAAACACCATCCGCCCCACGCCCGGCGGCCCGCTCTTCGACGTGAACGAAGCACCCATGCCGCTCCCCGATAACAACCCGCCGCCCGGCCCGAAGCCTAAGTTTCGCTACTAGAACACCTACCGAAATCAGTTTCCGGCTCTTCCTCTTCCTCTTCCGCTTAATCTTTCTCGCTGACATTGGAGGAAGATTAAGAGGAAGATTAAGAGGAAGAGGAAGAGGAAGAGGAAGATTAACAACCGACAACCATGCCCAACACCATCACCAGCCCCGTCTTTGTCTGCAAAGACAACATCGACACCGACCAGATCATCCCCGCGCAATACCTCACCCTCGTGCCCACCATCGCCGAGGAATACGAGAAGCTCGGCAGCTACGCCCTCATAGGTCTGCCCGATGACCAGTATCCCGTGAAATTCATCCAGCCAGGCGACCTCAAGACGCCCTACCAGATCGTCATCGCCGGCCGCAACTTCGGCTGCGGCAGCTCCCGCGAGCACGCCCCGATCGCCATGGGTGCCGCCGGCGTGCAGGTCGTCGTCGCGGAAAGCTTCGCCCGCATCTTCTTCCGCAACTGCGTGGCCACCGGCGAACTGTATCCCTTCGATGCCAAGGAGCGGCTTTGTGACAAAGTAACTACCGGCGACATCGGCACCCTCGATTTCGACAACGACACCCTCACCGTGAACGGCGTCACCTACTCCCTGAAACCGCTCGGCGAAGTCCGCCCCGTCATCGACGCCGGCGGCCTCTTCAACTACGCCCGCCAAAGCGGCATGATCGCCGCGAAAGCGTAGCGTACGCGTGCGTCTGGCCGCTGTAGGGGAAGCTGCCAGCTTCCCCTACAGCGGCAACGCCAGTCGCGCCGCGCTCACCTCCGCCAGCCGCCCGCGGATCAGCTCCCGCAAAGCCTCGCGTTCCTCGCGCCGCATCTTTCCCCGGCGGATGAGCGCGAAAATCTTTTCGCACTCCTTCCGCCGCGCATCCTCCCAGCGCGCGGTCGTCAGCCCGGCGGCTTCCATCGCTGCGTGCATCCGCGCGCCGTGGATCGTCGCCTCGTCGCGCCGCGCATGGGCGCGGTTGATGACGTAGCAAAACGTGCCGAGCGCCCGGTCGAGCAGGATCCACGGGAAATTGACCGCCCCGTACGGCCCGACCGAAAGCGCACTTCCGCCGAGCCGGAACTTCTGCCCGAGCCCCGGCACCGTGACCTTCAACTCCGGCCGCCGCTTGCCAAAAACAAACGCCCCCGCCGCGCCCACCACACCTCCGATGAACGCCCCCGCGAGCAGCGTGTGCCCGACCGTCAGCACATCCACGCTCGCCCCCGCCGCCGCACCGCCAATGGCCCCGGCGGCGACAAGCTGCCGCTCATCCAAACCGAACGCACGCCAAGTGTCGTCGCTGAAAAGCGCCGTGTCGAAAAGCTGCTCGCCCGCCGCTTCCGCCTGCACCCGGTTGTGCCCGAAGAGCTTGATGATCGCCCGCTGCGCCCGCGCCTCACGCGCGCTCACGGCCTTGACAAAGCGCGCCTTCAATTCCTCGCCCGCCGCCGCGCGCCGCGTCTTCGACTCCGCATCCACGCCCGCCACTTCGCGATGCGTGAGCGCATCCGCGAGCAGCTCGACGATGATCTCCGCGCATTCGCCCAGCCGCTTCTCCCACTCCTCGCGAAAGACCGCAACCGCGCGCATGAGCTTCGGCTTCCAGCCCTGCTCGATGCCCGCGAGCGTTTCGAGCAGCTCCAGCCGGTCGGCGAAAGTGGCGTGGTGCGCGTTGAACTCGCGCACCGCATTGAAGTGCAGCCCGAGCCGCCGCTTCCAGTCCTGCACATGGTCGTCGGCGCTCGTGCGGTTGATGATCGCCAGCCGCGGCGCTCCGGTGAGCCGCAGGATTTCCATTTCCGCCGCGTGGATGGAAAGCAGCGGCTCCGAGCCATCGACCACATAGACAATGCCTGCGCCCTCGACCACCGGCTGAAAAAGCAGGCACTCGGCCTCAAACTCCGCACCCCCGCGATGCCGCGCGATGAACTCGCGAAACACCGCCAGCGGCTCGCGCGCCTGGGCCGCGGGCGCGAGCTGGGCCAGCGCCTCAATGGCGTTTTGAAAACCCGGCGTGTCGTAGAAAACGAAGAGATCGCGCAGCTCGAAACGCTGGCACTGCACCGTCTCCCCCGGCATCGCGCTGATCCGCACCTGATCGTTTTCCGAGAGCGTGGAAACGACGGACGACTTCCCGTGATTGACCGCACCCACGATGGCGAAGGTCGGCGTCGCTTCGCTCATGCCGGGCTCCATTTCTCCAAACTCAGCCGCAGTCCGTGAATGGCTTGGAAATTCCGCCAGTGCGTGAACTCCTCGTCTTCCACCCGCGCGAAACCCGCGCCATCGCGGCGTCCGACGAGCAGCAAAATCACCTCGGGTTTCGCGCCCGCAGTCTCCGCGATCTTTTGCAAAAATAGCGCGATGGCTTTGATCGGTGCCCGCCGCGCGCGGATGACGACGACGATGCTTGCGCAGTTCGCCGCCTCGCTCGCCAGCGCAGCGAGCATGCCCGCATTGCCGCTCGGATGGTCGATTTGCGCGGTGAGCGTTTTCGCCACGCGCCAGCCGAAAGCCCTGCCGATGTAGTCGGCAGGCTGTTCCGCGGGCAGCTCGACATCCGCGGCCACGAGCGCGAGGCACGCGCCGCCGCGCGCCGCGTGTGCGGATGTCGGCGCAGCGGCGTCGGGGATTTGCAGCGCCGCGGTCCCGGCCTGCGCCTGCACCACCGGGCCGGTGAGCCGGCGGAAAAGCGCGTTGCAGCCTTCGTGGTCGAAAGTCAGTCCGCGCAAACCCGCGCGCATTTTCACCACCGCGAAAGCGAGCAGCGCGCCGCGCACGAGCAGCCCGTAGAAAGCGACGGCGTAGCAAAGGAATGGCCACCAGGATTTGAGCGCGCCGAGCTGGGGTTTCTGGTCGGCCAGCAGGCGGTGGAAGCTGATGCGGTCGATATTGTGGCTCTCCTCGATCTCGGCTGGCGTCGGGTGCGGCGCGGGGGCGAAGCCGCGCCACGGGAGCGCCGCATCGGCCACGATCCGGTAGGCGACGGCGGGGCTTTTCACCCAGGTCGATTCCCACTGGAAGTGCATGTTGGTGAAAGCGAGGTGCGCCAGCATCGTGCCGAGGATGCCGAGATTGAAGGCGACGCCGAAAAGCTGGGTGACGATGAGGAAGGGCCACGCCGCCAGCGAGCCGTAGATTTCGCGCTTCCGTCCGAGGATCGCGAGGCTGGCGCGCAGGCTTTCGCGCTGCGCACCCGGCAGCCGGCGCAACCCGGCACTGCACAGCCACACGAGCCCGGCGAGCAGGCCGCGCAGCGGGTGAAAGTCATCGAACCAATCCGTGGCCGCGCGCAGCAGCCAGATGGCGGCGGCGACCATGAGCACGAGCATCTGGACGCCCAAAGTGCAGGCCAGAAACCACGAGACATTCACCGGTTCGTCGCCTTTGTAGTGCAGCAGCGCCGCCGTCACACTCACGCCGAGGACGAGCCCGGCGAGCAGGCTCAGCAGCAGCACCGTGCCCCAACCGGCGGTCACGCTTTCCCCCGGCAGCGACTCTCCGGTTTCACTGCGGCACAGGTAGAGCCAGGCTTTGAAAAGACGCCGCCGCCCCTCCGCATCATCGCCCGGCAGCACGTCGGGCAGCCGCCCGCGCCACCGCGTTTCCTCCGCACCCGTCTCGCCCGCGAGCAGACACTCGAAGTCGATGATGTCGGCGATTTTCCAAGACGTGGGGCGACTCACGCCTGTTGACTAGGTTTCGCGCCGCGCGATGTCATTCAGATTCTCACGCGGCGACGATCTGTGGCGTGCCGCGCTCACCACTCCACCGCCACGCTCCGGCGCTGCTGGAAGCGGTCGTTGTAGAAGAGCTGCTTTTTCGCCGCGCCGAATTCGTGGACGAGCTTGGTGCATTTCACGTCGAAGCAGCAGTACTCGGCGATCTCGCGCAGCTTGCCCTCGCGCCACCAGCGGATGGCGTCGAGCCCGTCGCCGGTCTTGCCGACGCCGAGCGAAGCGGTGGCCACGGCGTCGAGACTGAGCCGATGGCCGAGTTTTTTTTCCACCTCCACGAGCATGTCGAGGGTCTGGCAGAGGTGCGGCAGGTCGTAGGCGGTGTAGCCCATGAGGACTTCGTAATCGAAGCTGATGACGTTGAAGCCGACGACGAGATCGGCGCGCATGAGCTGATCGACGAGATCCTTCACGCGCTTCTCCGGATAGATGCGGTACTCGCCGAGCCGCGTGCTGTAGGTCACGCCGACGGACATGCCCATCTCGGCTTTTTTGTCCCAGCCGCCGGCGTCGTTGGCGGTGCGCTGGGTTTCGAGGTCGAAGTAAACGATGTCCATGGTGAAAGGCGGAAGGCGGAGGGCGGAAGACGGAAGAGATGAGATGAATGAATCGGCGGATTTTCATCCAGCGCGAAACGCCGCTGCGGCCAATTTTCTTCCGCTTTCCGCCTTCCGTCTTCCGCCTTTCACCTCCCCCACTCGTAGTCGCCCGCGTCGAAGGCCATGGTGTTCGCGATGCGGCGCACTTTGAATTCCTCCACGACCGCGCCGTCGCTTTGGAAAACGGTCACGACTTTGCCGCCTTCGCGGCCCATCACCGCCCATTTGAGCGCGGGCGTTTCGGTGAGCGTGCGGAGCGGGAGGCCGTCGGACGCGCGGAGAAATGCGCCTTTCGCGTCGAAGCCGATCTGCACGTCGAGGTCGTGCATGGCGTCCTGGAAAAGCGGGTTGGCGACGAGGCGGATGCGGATTTTCTCCTCGGGTTTGAAAGCCTGCGGGCGGGCGAGTTTGTCGGCCACGGCGGCGAAGGTGTCGCTCGCCGTGATGGATTTCGAGAGCACGGTTTTCCAAGTCGAGATGGCCGCGCCGTCCTTTGGCGCAGCCGCTTCGAGCGCGAGGCCGCGGACGCGCTGGAGGCCGGGCTTTTCCTCGATGAGGAAAATGAGGTCGCTGGTGCGCGAGGCGAAGACGCGCACGGGCGCGGGCTCGGCGGGGTCGATGGCGAGGCGGCGCTGAAATTCGCCGGTGCGGCTGAACTCTTTCACCTCGGTGCGCTCGGGCGTCTGGTCGATGACCCACACGCGGTCGTCGCGCCCGAGGCTGGCGTCGAGCGGCTTCACGAGATCGGGCAGGGCGAGCGGGCGCGTTTCGCCTTTCTCGACGATGGCGACTTTGCCCTCGGCGATGACGGCGCGCGGCGGCTGCTCCGCGGTTTTGTCCACGGCCTCGTCGCCCACGGCGAGCGCGGCGATCTGCGGGTCGAGCGGGATTTCGCCGGCGAATTCCCCGGCTTGGTCCGCGCGCACGAGCTGCCGTTTTCCGTCCGCACTTTCCGCCCACAGCGCGAGCCGTTCGCTCGCGCGCAGCTCTATCGCGAGCACGCGGCGCAGGCGCGGCGAGTCGTCGGCGATCATCCACTCATTGCCGTGGTAGGCTTCGCCCGCGACATCCAGTTCACCGACCGCGAAGCCGCGCGCGGAGTAGGTTCCGGCGGGTGCGGGCTTGCCGGCGTCGTCCTTGCCGTCCCAGTTGGTGATGAAGCCGTTGAGACCGACGAAGAAGTCCTTCTTCGTGGCCTCCCGCGCGAGCACGCGGACGAGCTTCCCCTTTTTGTCGTAGATGCCGAGGCTCAGCGCGCCCTCCATCGGCGGCGGGAGAAAGGTGATGCGGACGCCGCCTTTTTTGGGAGGAGGTGGTGGCTCGTCTTCCTGGGAAAAGGCGGGCGCGATCAGCAGGAAAACGCAAAGGAGTGAAAGCGCGCGGCGCAACGTGCCGGGCAAAGTAGCTTGGACTTTAGTCCAAACGCCCGCGGACTTTGGACTAAAGTCCAAGCTACTTTGCCCCGCCGCCTCGGTGCGCAATGAGGGCTGCTCACGCATAATGCCGCCAGTCGAGGTTTGGAAAAATGTTGTCGCGCCATTCGCAGTTCGCGAGGAAGGCTTCATCGAGATCGCGGGCGCGGAGCTGGTCGTAAAGGCGGGTGAAACGGAGGACGTGATCTTTGGTGCGCTTGCCCGCGTAGTTGCGCGCGGTGCCGGTTTTCATCAGGAAGGCCCAGTCGCTCGACTGCGCGAGCAGGAGCTCGCGCGCCATTTGCCGGAGCGCACGCTCGATGAGTGGCGCCGGCGTTTCACCAGAAAATGCGCGGGCCATTTCGGTCATGCGTTTTGCGGCCATGTGGAGATGGGGATAAATCCACGCGTTGCTGTCGTCGAGCCACACTTCCCAGTAGCCCTTGTGCCCCCAGCTCGAAGCCGACGGGACGACGAGCTGCTGCGTGTCGTTTTCGGCGAGATAAAGCGAGGGCGTGGTGAGCGTGAAGGCGTCCTGGTCATAGACGGCCTTGCGGAGGAAGAGGTTCAGGAACTCCGGCCCCTCGAACCACCAGTGGCCGAAAAGCTCGGCATCGAAAGGGCTCACGATGATCGGCGGCACGTTCATGTTGCCCCGGAGATGCTGGATCTGCGCGGCGCGCGCGCCCATGAAGTTGCCGGCGTGCGCGTCTGCCGCGCCCATCGCCCAGCCGCGGTTGTAGATTTCCTTTTCGTGCGTCGGCCCGGTGATGCGGTGGTATTTCAACCCGGTGAATTTGCGCGTGCCGTCGGCGGGGAGGAAGTCGCGCAGGTATTCGACCGAGAGATCGAAGCCGATGTCGCGGTAGAAATCGCGGTAGGCCGGGTCGCCGGGATAACCCTCCTCCGCGCTCCAGACCTGCCGGCTCGATTCGCGGTCGCGCCCAAAAGCAGCCGGCCCCGCGGGCGTGAAAACGGGCGCGTAGATGGCGTAGCGCGGACGCGGCGTGCCAAACATGATCCCGTGCGAATCGAGGATGAACCAGCGCAGGTTGGCCTCGGCGAGCACCGCATCGAGGCTCGCGGTGTAGGCGCATTCCGGCAGCCAGATGCCGCGCGGATCGCGCCCGAACATTTCGCGGTAGTGATCGCGCGCGATGAGGATTTGCGCGCGGACGGCCTCGGGAAAATTTTCCATCAGCGGCAGGAATCCGTGCGTCGCCGCGCAGGTGATGATCTCGATCACGCCGCGCTCCTGCAGCGCGCCAAACGCGCCGACGAGATCGCGCTGCCAGCGCTCCACGTAGTCGCGCCGGCACTGCGTCAGCCGGTGAAAATAAAACCGCGCGACCTCCCCCGCCGCCCCGGAATCCTGTGTGCGAGCCACTTCCCGCCGCGCCAGCTCCACCGAGCGGTCGAGGTAGCGCTCAGTGCGCTCCTGCAAAAGCGGATCGCGCAGCATGTGGCAGAGCGGCGGTGAAAGCGTGAGCGTGAGCGCGAAGGGGACGCCGTCGTCCGCGAGGCCGTGGAGGATTTGCAGCAGCGGCAGATAGGTCTCGGTGATCGCCTCGTAGAGCCAGTCCTCCTCCAGAAATTCGTCATACTCCGGGTGCCGCACATAGGGCAGATGCGCGTGAAGGACGAGGGCGAGGTATCCGTGCGGGGCCATGGGTGCGGAAAGTGCGGCAGACGCTACCAGCGCGCCGAACCCGGACAAGCGCCAACGTCGCTGCGCCCGCGCGCCTTGCGCCCGCGCGCCTTGCGCCCGCGCGCCGGAGCGCGCTAGCGTCCGCCATGCGCCTCCCCGCTCTTTTCCTCCTCGCCCTCCTCGCATCCGCTTTCGCCGAGGATGCGCCGAAGCCGCCGGAGCCGCTCTACGAGACGCGCGCGGAGCATGACCGCAATGGCATCGGCAAGTTTTTCATGGGCCGCGAAATCGCGCTCGTCATGGGGCACCAGGCGGCGGACTGGCTGGAGCGGCCCGAGCGCGAGGAGGAGGAGCGGACGGACCTGCTCATCGAGGCGCTGAAATTTCGCGAGGGCGAGGTGGTCGCCGACATCGGGTGCGGTTCGGGTTTCATCAGCCGGAAGATCGCGGCGAAAACGGGCGCGACCGGTGTGATCTATGGCGTGGAGATTCAGCAGGAGATGCTCGATTTGCTGATGAAGCGGATGGCGATGTTTCGCATCGGCACCGTCAAGCCCGTGCTCGGCACAACCACCGATCCGAAGCTGCCGCCCGCCTCGTGCGACACGATGATTTTGGTCGATGTCTATCACGAGTTCGATTTCCCGTACGAGATGATCGAAAACATGATCGCCGGGCTGAAACCGGGCGGGCGCATCGTCTTCGTCGAGTATCGGAAGGAAGACCCGCAGGTGCCGATCAAGGAAGTCCACAAGATGAGCGAAGCCCAGGTGAAAAAGGAAATGACCGCCCACCCGCAGCTCGCCCACGCCGAGACCATCGCCACGCTGCCGCGGCAGCACATTATCGTTTTCAAAAAGAAGTGACCGGCGCGGCCGGCGCGGCGCTCTCCACGGCGGCCACGATCCGCACCGCCTGCGCGGCGGCGCGGACATTGTGGACGCGGAAGATGGCTGCGCCGCGGAGCATGCCTTGCACGATGCAGGCCACGGTGCCCGCGTCGCGGGCCGCAGCGTCGGGGAGGTGGAGCACATCGCCGATCACCGTCTTGCGCGAGACGGGGAGGAGGATGGGGCGCTGGAATTGGTGGAGACGGTCCAGTTCGCGGTAGATGCGCAGGTTGTCGGCGCGCTGTTTCGCGAAGTCGATGCCGGGGTCGAGGATGAGCGCGTCGCGCGACATCCCGGCGCGTTCCGCGAGGGCGATCTTTTCGGAGAAGAACTCATCCAGGCGGGTCATCACATCGTCGTAGCCCACATGGGTGTGCGCGACCTTCGGCACGCCGACGCTGTGCATGATGAGCAGCGCCGCGCCGGTTTCCGCGCAGATGCGCGCGTTCTCGTCCGTGGGCAGCGCGCCGATGTCGTTGAGAATGTGCCCGCCCGCCGCCAGCGCCGCGCGCGCGACCGCCGGACGCCACGTATTGATCGAGAGCAGCCCGCCGCCATCCCAGCGCTCGATGAAGCGCACGAGCTGCGCCGCCTCCTCCTCCTCGCCGATCGGCGCGCGGTTGGTTCGCGCGCTTTCCGCGCCCACGTCGATGATCTCCGCGCCATCCGCGACCAGCCCGCGCGCCTTGGCCAGAGCCGCCTCCACATCCGCCAGTCCGTCGCCGGAAAACGAGTCCACGGAAAGATTCACGATGCCCATGAGGAGCGGGCGGCGCGGCCATTCCAGCGTGTGCCCGCGGGCGAGGAGCTTCATGGGGAGGTGTCCACGAAAGACACAAAAGGGCACGAAACAAAAAAGAGCCCGCGTCCGGGAGCATGTCTCCGACGTCCTCGCGGCCCTGGTTTTTTGACCACGGATTTCACGGATTCGCTTTCTGAAAATCCGTGTAATCCGTGTAATCCGTGGTCAAAAATCATCGCCCAGCGAGCTTCGGTGGATGCTCCGGGACTTTCGTGCATTTCGTGTCTTTCGTGGACTCTCCTCATGGCAGCGGGACGAACGAAATTTCCCGCCGGTGAAAGCGCGCGGTCTGCGCGTAGCCCACGCTCTTTGCCAGCGCCACGGCTTCCGCAAAACCCGCGCCGAGTTCCTCCACCGCGTGCGCGTCGGAATTGATGAGCAGCGGGATGTCGGCGGCGTGCGCGAGTTCGAGAAACTCGCGCGCCGGATATTGCTCGCGGCAGTCCTTCCGCCAGCCGGCGGTATTGATCTCGAAAGGCGTGCGCGTCTCCGCGAGCGCGGCGATCACCGGCTCGTAAAAGCGTCGCAAATCGCCCGCCGGGCGGTAGCCGAATTTCTTCGGCAGATCGGGATGCGCCATGAAATCGAACAGCCCGCTGCGCACCGCCCGCTCATAGGTCTGCCAGTACGCCGTCCAGATTTCCTCCACGTCCCCGTCGCGATACCGGCTCACGTATTTCGGATGATCCACCTCCGCGCCGTCCGGCAGATAGTGGACGCTGCCGATGAAGTAATCCCACTCCGCCAGCCCGCGCAGCTCCCCGATCCACGCCTCGCGTCCGTCGAGAAAATCGCACTCCAGCCCGAGCCGGATGGTGAGCTGCGGAAACGCCGCGCGCGCCCTTTCCACCTCCGCGAAATAGCGCGGCAAATCCTCGCGCAGCATCCGCCAGTCATCGAAGCGCGCGGGCATCGGGCTGTGGTCTGAGAAGCCGAGTTCGCCCAGTCCCAGCGCCACGGCCCGCGCGGCAAATTCCACCGGCCAGCCGCTCGCGTGGTGGCAGAGCGGCGTGTGGACGTGGTAATCGGCGAGCGCGGTGAACATGGGGAGACGGAGTTAACGGAATTAACGGAATTTTGCCAAATTAACGGAATGGGGAAGGGCGGAGTGTCTTCGCTCATCTCCAAAACAATTCCGTTAATTTGGTCAAATTCCGTAATTCCGTTTCAAAAAATCCGCTTCTCTGCACACCGGCGCGCGAACTCTCCACTTGCCGCATTCGGCCTGCGCCGCCACGCTCCCCGCCCCTATGAGATACATCGAAACCGTCTTCCAAAAACTGAAGCGGCATCCGAAGCGCATCGTCTTCCCCGAGGGCACCGAGCCGCGCGTGCTCCGCGCCGCCGCCCGCTTCGTCAAGCTCCAGCTTGGCGCGCCCGTCGTGCTCGGAAAAAAGGACGAGATCGAAAAGGTCGCCCTCGCCGAGGACATCAGCCTCGATCACGTCGGCATCGTCGATCCCGCCACGTCGTCCGAGCTGCCCGCCTTCATCCAGCGGCTCGAAAAGCTCAAGCGCTACCACGACATCGGCCCGAAGCAGGCCGCCGACATCCTCGCCAACCCGAACTATTTCGGCGCGCTGATGCTCCAGTACGGCCTCGTCGATGGCCTCGTCACCGGCGCGCGCGACACCGCCAGCAGCTCCCTGCGCCCGCTCATCCAGCTCATCAAGCCCATGCCCACCACCACGAGCATCTCCTCCTGCATGATGCTCGACCTTTCCAACAAACGCTACGGCGAGCGCGGCGTCATGTTTTTCGCCGACTGCGCCGTCATCCCCGACCCGACCGTCGAGCAGCTCGCCGACATCGCCGTGCAGGCCGGCACCGTCTGCCGGCAGATGACGGGAAACAAACCGCGCATCGCCATGCTCAGCTTCTCAACGAAAGGCAGCGCCAACCTGCCCTCGCCGCAGAAAGTCGCCGCCGCCACCGCGCTCGCGCGGCAGAAGGCGGCGGACCAATCCATCGAGATGGAAATCGATGGCGAACTCCAGGCCGACACCGCGCTCCTCTCCGACCTCGCGCAAAAAAAAGCCCCCACCAGCCTCGTCGCCGGCAAAGCCAACGTCCTCGTCTTCCCCGACCTCAACAGCGGCAACATCGGCGCAAAGCTCGTCCAGTATCTCGCGGGCGCGGAAACCTACGGCCAAATCCTCCTCGGCCTGACCAAGCCCTGCGCCGATCTTTCCCGCGGCGCGAGCGAGGACGACATCCTCGGCGTCGCCGCCATCATCGGCCTCCAGGCCATCGAATTCCGCAAGCTCTATCCGACGGAGAGTTGAGTGTTGAAAGTTGAGTGTTGAGCGACGCGCCGCTGCGGCAGAGGCGCGGCTCGCGGATGTGCGCCACTCAACACTCAACTTTCAACACTCAACCTCTTCCATGAATACCGTCACGCCCCGCATTTTCGTCGCCGCCACCCAGCAGAACGACGGCAAGACCACCGTCGCGCTCGGCCTTTTCGCCGCGCTGGCGAAGCGGCTCGGACGCATCGGTTTCATCAAGCCCGTCGGCCAGCGCTTCGTCGAAATCGACGGCAAGCGCATCGACGAAGACTCCGTGCTCATCGACCAGACCTTCAGCGTCCACACGCCGCTCGAAGCCATGAGCCCCATCGCCGTCGAGCCCGATTTCACCCGGCGCTACATCGAGAATTCCAACAACGATTTCCTCGTCCGCCGCATCCAGAATTCGTTCGACCGCGCGACATGGGAAAAGGATTTCGTCATCGTCGAGGGCACCGGCCACGCCGGCGTGGGCTCCGTCTTCGACCTCTCGAATGCCCGCGTCGCCAAACTGCTCGGAAGCAAAGTCATCCTCGTCACCGGCGGCGGCATCGGCCGTCCCATTGATGAAATTGCACTCAACAAAGCGCTCTTCGACCGCGAGGGCGTCGAGCTCGTCGGCGTGATCATGAACAAAATCACGCCCGACAAATACGAGTACGTCCGCGACTTCGCGCAGCGCGGTTTTGCCCGCCTCGGCATCGACCTGCTCGGCGCCATCCCCGAGGAACCCATCCTCGCCAACGCCACCCTCGGCCAGATCGCCAAGACCACGAAAGGCACCTTCCTCAACGGCAAAAGCAAGTCCCGCCGCCGCGTCCAGAAAATCATCATCGGCGCGATGAACTCCGGCCACGCCATGCAGTACTTCAAGCCCGGCACCCTCATCATCACCCCCGGCGACCGCGAGGACGTGATTCTTGCCGCCCTCTCCGCCAGCACCCTCAGCGAGCACGACGGCCAGACCATCGCCGGCCTCGTCCTCTCCGGCGACCTCGAGCCCAGCCCGCCCATCCTTGAGCTCCTCCAGCATTCCGAAATCCCCGCCATCGCCTCCCCGCTCGACAGCTACACCATCGCCAGCAGCATCCACTCGATGACCGTCAAAACCCTCCCCGGCGACACCGAGAAGATCGACAAAATCCAATCGCTCGTGGACCGCTACGTGGAAGTCGATCGGCTGCTCGGCAAGCTGTGAGCAGGATCTTCCGCCGATTCGCCACCGCGCCGACCGGCGCGCAAGGCGGCATCAGCCTCCGCGGTTTCCTCGGCGACTACGAAATCACCGTCGAACTCACGCCGTAGAAGACGGGCGAAGTAAATCCGCACGCCTAAATCCGCGCACTTTCTTCGAGGGCCAAAGGCCCGAAAACATGCCAGCCCAGGGCAACGCCCTGGGTCTGAGTGGAAAAAAGAACCAGCCCTGAAAGGGCGACCCATCAGCCGGTCGATGGGTCATCCTTACCCTCGTGACCAAGCTCCAGCCAGTAGTGTTCGGCATCGGATATGCGGTGGGATTTGTCACGAGATATACGTGAGTTTGTCACCTGATTGTCACTGGTACGAGCGGAGGGTTTCTGGTTGGCTGGGGGCGTGCCCGAGTTACCACCGATCA
>JAYWEP010000136.1:0-3083 GCA_043779205.1 Chthoniobacter sp.
GGGCGCGGAAGCCTTCGGCTTCGGCACGGTGTTGATGGTCTGCAGGATGCGGCCGGCGATCTTGTAGGGGTCGCCCTGCGAGTTCGGACGGCGGTCTTCGAGGTAGCCGCGGTAGCCGCTGTTCACAAAGCTGTGCGGCATGCGGACGGAGGCGCCGCGGTTGGCCAGGCCGTAGTTGAACTTGTCGATGGACTGGGTCTCGTGCAGGCCGGTGAGGCGCAGGTGATTGTCCGGGCCATAGACGGCGATGTGCTCGTTCTTGTATTTGTCGAACGCGGCCATGAGGGACTCGAAGTAGTCCTTCCCGCCGACGGTGCGCATGTATTCGGTGGAAAAGTTGGAGTGCATGCCGGAGCCGTTCCAGTCCACGTCTTTGCCGAGCGGCTTGCAGTGGTAGTTCACGTCCACGCCATACTGTTCGCAGACGCGGTTGAGGATGTAGCGGCCCATCCACATTTCATCGGCGGCTTTCTTGGAGCCTTTGCCGAAGATCTGGAATTCCCACTGGCCCTTGGCCACTTCGGCGTTGATGCCTTCGTGGTTGATGCCGGCGTCGAGGCAGATGTCGAGGTGCTTTTCCACGATCTCACGGGCGATGTCGCCCACGCCGTCGTAGCCCACGCCGGTGTAGTAGAGACCCTGCGGGAAGGGGAAGCCCTCCGCGGGGAAGCCGAGCGGGCGGCCATTCTGGTAAAGGAAATACTCCTGCTCGAAGCCGAACCAGGTGCCGGAATCGTCGGGGATGGTGGCGCGGGCGTTGGACGGATGCGGGGTGCCATCGGGCATCATGACTTCGCACATGACGAGCACGCCGTTTTTGCGCGTGGAGTCGGGATAGACGGCGACGGGCTTGAGCACGCAATCCGAGCTGCGGCCTTCGGCCTGGCGGGTGGAGCTGCCGTCGAAGCCCCAAAGCGGGAGTTCTTCGAGCTTGGGGAATTTGGCGAATTCCTTGATTTGGGTTTTGCCGCGGAGGTTGGCGACAGGCTCGTAGCCGTCGAGCCAGATGTATTCGAGTTTGTACTTGGCCATGATTGGTCGGTGGTGGTGGTGGTTTTTGAGCAGACTGTGCTGATTTAGCCCGCTCGGGTTTGGTTTAGTTACTCTGGCGGCCCCAAGGATTTGGGACTGCCCGCGCAGGTTTAGCAAAGGCGATGCCAGTGGCAAGAAAGTTGAGTGTTGAAAGTTGAGTGTTGAGTGTCGCCCGTGGTTGGGCGGAAGGTCTCGGCCGAGTTCTTCCTCTTCCGCTTCCTCTTCCTGAACTGAGGAAGATTAAGAGGAAGCGGAAGAGGAAGAGAACATCCGCCTTTCAATCCTCAACTTTCCCCGATGCCGATCGTCAAAGACACCCTCCGCGCGACCGTCCGCGTGGGCTACGATGGGCGGGTCTATAAGCAGTTCCGCGGGCCGAAGGCGGCGGAGCGCTTCGCCAATGAGGTGCGGGTGCTGCGGCATCTCGAGGCGCGCGGGTGCGGCTTCGTGCCGCGGCTGCTGGAGGCGGATGCGGAGCAGTTGAAAATGGTGACGACGAACTGCGGGAGCCGCGTCGAGCATCTCGATGACGCGCGGCTGCGGGAGCTTTTCACGGAGCTCGAAATCTATGGCGTGCGGCACGATGACGTGGAAATGCGCAATGTGACCTACCGCCAGCAGGACGGGCGCTTTTGTCTGATCGATTTCGAGTTTGCGACGCTCCTGCCGGAGGGGAAAAAAGGGACCGTGATATGACGCGCTTTTTTTTAACCACGGATTCCACGGATTCCACGGATTTTTCAGACTCAGAAATCCGTGAAATCCGTGGTTTTTCTCCACCGCTTTTCGAGGGCGTGAACGGCTATGGATGACTTGCCAAACACGAACCCGGCGCACCTGCAATGGTCGGGCCTGACCGACACGGGCCGCGTGCGGAAGAATAATGAGGACTCGTTTCTGGGCCTGCAATTCGACGCGCAGGAGGTGCGCTATCTGGGCCGGGGCGGCGAGGCGGCGACGGCGAATGCGGACTTCGTTTTCGCGGTGAGCGACGGGATGGGCGGGGCGATGGCGGGGGAGTTTGCGAGCCGCACCGTCGTGGAGAAAATCACGCGCCTGCTGCCGCGGGCGTTCAAGCAAAGTGCGGTCGGTTTGAACGCGGGCATCGAGGACGTGCTGGAGGAATTGTTCGATCAGATCCACACCGCGCTGACCGTGCTCGGCGAGAGCTACGAGGAGTGCGCGGGCATGGGCGCGACGCTGAGCCTGGGCTGGTTCACGCCGGGCTGGATGTACTTCGCGCACATCGGCGACAGCCGCATTTACTACCTCCCGGCGCGCGAGGGCGGCATGCGCCAGGTCACGCACGACGACACCCACGTCGGCTGGCTTTTTCGCGAGGGAAAGCTCAACGAACGCGAAGCCCGCAGCCACCCGCGGCGCACCGTGCTGCAAAAGGCGCTCGGAGCCGGCCACCAGTTTGTCACCCCGCAGGTCGGGGCGGTGGCGTACGAAAAGGGCGATCTTTTCCTGCTCTGCACGGACGGGCTGACCGAGGGGCTCTTCGACGAGCAACTGCTCCAGCGCCTGCGCTCCCCCGATGCCGCCGAGGCCGCGCAGAATCCTGCGCAACGCCTCGTCTCCGCCTCGCTCGAACGCGCCGGCCGCGACAACACCACGGCGCTCGTCGTGGAAGTGACCGGGGCGCCCGGCAAGTGAGTCACCGCCCGCTCGACACGTCCCGCCCGCCACCCGATTATCTGCGCGCATGATCAACCCGCTCCCGTATGCCCGCGCGATGCTCCAGCATCTCAGCAGCGTCGTCTGGCTGCTCGTGCAGACGGTGCAGGAGATGGGCGATCACGTCATGCGCCGCCGCTTTCCGTTTCGCCTCGCCAGTTTTTTTGAGCAGACGGATCGCGCCGGCGTCGGGTCGATCCCGCTGGTCGCGCTCGTCTCGTTTTTCATCGGTCTGACCTTCGCCCTGCTCACCGGCTATCAGCTCCAGCCCTACGGTCAGGAGCGGCTCGTGCCGCCGCTGGTCGCGATCGGTTTCACCCGCGAGCTCGGCCCGCTGATGACCGGCATCATGGTCGCCGCGCGCATCGGCG
>JAYWEP010000137.1:0-13282 GCA_043779205.1 Chthoniobacter sp.
GAAGACCGCCGTCCGAACTCGCAGGGCGACCCCTACAAGATCGCCGGCCGCATCCTGCAGACCATCAACACCGTGCCGAAGCCGAAGGCTTCCGCGCCCGCGAAAAAGAAGAAGTAGTCCCTTTAACAGGCGCTCCGAGAAGCGTCCCAGGACAGTCCCCAGCGCCGTCCCGCCCCGTGCGGGGCGGCGCTGTTTTTTTCCCAGTCGCCAAAGACGGTTTCACCCGCGCAAAAACTCAGTTCAAATGCGCGCGATCTCATTGGCTGGAGCCTCGCGCGATGCTCCAGTCAGAGCGTGCCGAAGGGCATCTTGAATATGGCTTGGTGCAAGCCGCCCATTTGCAAACGAGCCGATCCGGCAAACTGACTAACGATTTATTGGCAGAGCCAATGCATCCCATTTTACATCCCCTGCTCCATTCACCCGTCATCCCTCTTATGAAAACATCCCTTAATCTCCGCCCACGTCCCACCCTCTTCGTCCTGGCGTGCGGCATCGCCTCGCTCCTCGCCTGCCAGTTCTCGCCGTGAGCAGCACTTGGGGCGGCGGCACCAGCACGGATTGGAACCTCCCGGCCAACTGGACCAACGGCCAGGCTCCGAACCAGAATGCGACCATCAACACGAGCACGGGGAACATCGCGAACCGCGTGGAGGTGACCTTTGGCGACGGGCTGCCCTTTGCCGGCGGGCCGGAAAAATTCGGCGCGCTCGGCTGCCGTCGGCGCTCCGCGCAGGCGCGCTGAACGGCGTTCGCCGTTTGTGAAAAGGGATCATCGCCGCCGCGCGGTAGGGGAAGCTGACAGCTTCCCCTGCAGCGGTGCCTCTACTTCTTCGGCCACTGCCACGCTTCGTCGAAGAAGCCCGCATCGGTGACGAGGCCGGGCCACTTGGCGCTCGGCGGGGTGCGGAGATCGATGATCGCCCAGTCGGGGAGCTTGGGCGTTTGCAGGGCGTTGGTCGTGGTGCTGCCTTCGCGAAAGGTGAAGCCGCTGTTCAGGACAAGGTAGCGTTTCGGGTTCAGCGGATTTGGGAAAATGAGGACCGGCGCGTGGGTGGCGGCGGGATATTTCACCGGGCCGAGTTGCACGGAGTCGGCGGTCCACGCGAGGGGAAATTGCGGGACGGTTTTCGCGAGCGCCGCTTTTTCGAGGATCGCCTTGAGCACGCGGTTGCTGGACGGATCGCCCCACAAAACGAGGTTCGCATTCGCGATGTCATCGGCCGTCAGCGCGGTGTCGTCTTTCACGCGGACATCGCCGCGGAAGACGCGCCGCCATTCGGTGATGGCGCGTTCCATTTCGCTCTTCGTCCACGCGCCGATCTTGTCGTTGAGCGGCTTGCCGGTCGATCGGACGAACAGGAACGCGTCCACAAAGGCGTCGTCGATGGGGCCGGTGAGGCCGTGCGTTTTGTGCGCACTGTAGGGGAAGCTGCCAGCTTCCCCGCTGGAGGCCTGCCGCCCGCCGGGGAAGCTGGCAGCTTCCCCTACAGACGCCCCGGCCCACTTCCCGTCCGGGCCTTTGCGGAAATGCGCCGTCCAGAAATCCGTCACCGCCGGGCCGACGATTTCCTGCCCGTCGATGACCACGCGCGGCGGGTGCGTTTTGTCGAGCGGCGCGGGCGCGACGGGGAGCGCGATGGTGAAGGCGGCGACGTTCTTCGTCTTCACGCGGAAGGTGCCTTCGTCCGCGAGTTCGGCGTCGATGTCGGCGCGCTCCCAATGCTTGTCGAGCGCATCGAGCGTGATCCATTTCATCGTCGCGTAGCGCAGCGTGTAGGTGGTGAAGCGCACCTTCGGCGGCATCGCGGGCGTTCCGGCGGCAATCTTTTCGTCGAGCCATTTCGCGAGCTGCTGCTTCGCGCCGGGCTCGTATTTGTGCGCGGTCTGCGGGCCGATGAGACGCTCCATTTTCACGCCCTCGGTGGCGCAGATTTTTTCCATCATGTCGGCGCTCGCGCGCTGCGGGTCGATCTCGCCGGAATAGGCCATGAGCGGGTTGTTGGCCAGGTTCGCGGCGTAGTCCGTGGCGTTGCTGTAGTGGAAAAGCGACTGCTCCCACCACGGCGGCGGCTCGCTCTTGTCGTTGAAGACTTTTGCGTAGATCGCCGTCTCGCAAAAGCCCGCGCCCGGCGACATCGCGCACCACCGCCCGGCGTGATGCGTGCCGAGATGCCACGCGCTTGCGCCGCCCATCGAGAAGCCGGCCATCGCGATGCGCAGCGGGTCGATGGCGTAGCGCGCCTGCACCGACGCCATCGCCTCGAAGACATCCGTCTCGCCGGCAAATTTCGTCGCGTTGCAAAAGCGTCCGTAGGGATGGACGACGATGGTGTTCACGGGCGTGAACTCGCCTTTGCTCTTCCATCGCTCATCGAGAAAAGTCAGCTCGGTGCGCTGGTCATTGCGCCCCGCGAGCCAGACGAGCAGCGGGCGCGGCGTCTTCCCCGCGCCCTCCGGCATCACGAGTCCGTAGGGCTGCACGGAGCCGTCGATTTTGGAAACGTAGCCGCGCAGCACCGGCCCGGAAGCCTGTGCCCACGGGCTTTGGCCGCTCTTCAGCGCCTTCGCGCGGTCCATGCCTTCGGCGAGCGCGCGCTTCGCGGAGGCGACCTGTTTCACATCCATGAATTCGTCGTAGCGCAGCGCCCAATCGACGGCTTTGTGAAAGATCTGCACGTCGGGGAGCAGCGCGAGTTGGGCGGGGTTTGCTTTCAAACTCCCGCGCAGCGCCTCGATCTCGCGCCCAAGCGCGGCGGTGCCGGTTTCGAGTTCTTTGCGATCCGCGTCCGGGATGGTGACGCCGGGTGGCGGGTTTTGCTTCGTCGTCGGAGGTGGCGTCTGGGCGAAAGCGACCGTGGCGATGAGGACGAGGAAAAGGACGATGCGCACGGGATGTGGTCGGGCTGCAGGAGGGTGGATGGCGTCGCTCCGCGCGCCATGCGTTGGCCGGTGCCGAAGGCCCAATCCTGCCGCGTGGCGCTGGCGCGCGTTGACTTTGGCATGGCGCGCGGAGCGACGCCATCCACCAGTATGCCTTCTTTCACCGTCTCCACGGGAAGTTGGTGGTTTCCCCGGCGGGTTCACTTCTGCGGCGCCTTCCACTGCTCGTCGAAGAAGCCGGCGGTGACGACTTCGCCGGGGTTGTTCGCGTCGGGCGGGGTGTTGAGGTTGATGATCGCCCAGTCGGGGAGCTTCGCGACTTGCTGGGCGTTGTTGAGCAGGGCTTCCTCGCGGAAGGTCGGGCCGCTGTTTATCACGATGTAATGCGCGGGGTTGACGGGGTTTGGGTAGATGAGGACGGGCGCGTGTTCCTTGGCGTCATAGGTCTGGCCGGCGAAGGTGAGTTTGTCGCGCGTCCATTGCAGCGGGAGGCGGGGGAGGAGTTTGGCGAGCGCGGAGTTGCTCGAGGGGTCGCCCCAGAGGATGAGGTTGGAAGCGGCCACGTCCTCGGCGGTGAGGGCGGTGTCGTCTTTCACGCGCACGTCGCCGCGGAAAACTTTCCGCCAAAAGCCGATGGCGTGTTCCATCTCCGCCTTCGTCCACGCGCCGACCTTGTCGTTGAGCGGCTTCCCGGTCGGCCGAACGAAAAGGAACGACGACATGAAGGCGTGGTCGATGGGGCCGCAACTGACGGGGGATTTAACGGAGGGACCGTCGCGGGGGAAAGCCTTGCCCCAATTACCATTGGTTCCTTTTTTCACGTTCGCGCGGAAACCGTCGCTCGTGCTGACCTCGAAAACTGCGCCGTCAATCTCAAGCTTCGGCACCACGCCGGCAGCAAACATTCCTTTCGGTAGGGAAAAGAAAACCTGCGCGACATTTTTCGTTTTGGCCGTCACGCCGCTAGGTGTGATTTCGGCCTCCACGTCAGCGCGCTCCCATTGCTTTTCCATGCGTTCAATCGTCACCCAATTCATCTCAGGATAAATGAGCGAATAGGTCGTGAAATGCACCTTCTTCGGAACTGCCTCCCGCCCTTTCACCGCCGCCGCCGTCACGATCTCCTCGATCTTCGGCTTCGACTCGGGGTGGTAGGCGTGCTTCGTCTGCGGGCCGATGATGTGCGGGATGGTGAGGCCCTCTTTTTCCGCGTAGCGGAGCATGATGTCGGCGGCCTGCTTCTGCCCGTCGATCTCGCCGGAGTAGGCGACGGTGGTGGTGTTGGCGAGGTTCGCGGCGTAGAGCGTGGAGTCGTACCAGCGCCAAAGCGTCTGCTCCCACGGCGGCGGCGGCGTCTTGCCGGGGCCGAGGAGGTGGCAGAACTCCGCCGTCTCGCCGAAGCCCGCGCCGGGCGCGACCGCGGCCCACAGCCCCGCGAAGTGCGTGCCGAACTGCCACGCGCTCGCGCCGCCCATCGAGAAGCCGCGGACGCTCATCCGGTTGGGGTCGATGGTGTAGTGCTTGCGTGCGTTTTCCAGCGCCTCGAAAAGATCGGTCTCGCCGGCGAATTTGTTCGCGCAGCAGTAGCGCCCGAACGGGTGGAGGACGATCGCGCCGGGCGGGGTGAACTCGCCTTTGCTCTTCATGCGGTCGGCGATGAAGGCGAGTTCGGTCGATTGCTCGGAGCGTCCGCGGAACCAGAAATCGAGGCGGCGCGGGGTCTTTTCATCGGGCTTCCAGTCGTCGGGGATGACGAGGCCGTAGGGCTGCACGGAGCCGTCGATTTTGGAAATGTAGCCGCGCACGACGAGGCCGGTCGCGGAGTTCCACGAGGGCTTGCCGTCGCGCAGTTCCTTGGCGCGCTGCATGCCGAGTTCGAGCTGCTGCCGGGCGGCGTCGATGTGCTTCGGATCAAAAAACTCGTCGTAGCGCAGCGCCCAGTCGGCGGCTTTGTGAAAGATCATCACGTCGGGCAGCAGCGCGAGCATCTCGGGCTTGGTCTTGAGCGCGGTGCGCAGCGCGTCGATTTCTTTTCCCAGCGCGGCGACGCTGGCGGTCAATGCCGCGCGGTCCGGCTCCGGCACAGGGACGCCGGGCGGCGGGATGGGATTGACGGCGCGGGCGAAAGGCGTGGCGGCGAGGAGCGCGAGGGCGAGGAGTCGGGAGAGCATAGGGCGGGGATCATCGCCAATGCCCCTCCCGATTCACGCCCTATTTTCCCACGCAATAAAGCGCCTGCGTGGTGCGGAGGAAAAGCTGGCCGCCGCTCACGACGAGGCTGGCGCGCATGCCTTCCGCATCGCCCATCGGGATGGTCGCGAGGACTTTGAATTCCTCGCCCGCGGCGCAGACCATGACGGTGCCTTTTTCATTCACGATATAGATTTTGCCGTCGGCCACGGTCGGGCTGCTGCGGATGACGGTGCGGTCGGGGAGTTCGCCGCTCCATTTCTTTTCGCCGGTCTTCGGGTCGAGGCAGGTGAGGGTGTGGCCGTCGCCATCGACGACGTAGAGACGCTGGCCGTCGAAGGCCGGCGTGCAGACATCGGGCGTTTTGCGCTCCTCGTTTTTCCACGCGAGGCCGGTGGTGGTGATGTCACCTTTGCCATCGGTGCGAAAGGCGAGCATCGGCTCCTTTTTCGGCCCGCAGGCGATGGCGAGGCCGGCGGCGCTGACGGGCGAGGCGACGATGCGCATCCATTCGCCGTCCTTGGGATTCAAGCCGTAGCCGCGCCACAGTTCCGCGCCGGTCGCGGGGTCGTGGCCGGTGAGACAATTGCCGCCGACGAGGAGAAGCTGGGCCTTGCCATCCGCGCCGGTGGCGGGGATGGGCGAGGCGTAGCTTTCGGCGGATTCCATTTTCGCATCGGTCGGGCGCGCGGTTTTCCACAGCGTCTTGCCAGTCGCGGGGTCGAGGGCGAGGAGGTAGCTCTCGCGCGCGGGGTCGCCGCCCGCGAGGGCCGGGTAGTTGTTCGGCACGGGGTTGCGCTGGAGGACCTGGACGTAAAGCCGCCCGTCGAAAAGCAGCGGACTGGAGCCGTAGAGCCACATGATGGCAAAGCGCCCATAGTCCGCGCCGAGATTGCGCTGCCACTGGATGTTGCCGTCGAAATCGAGCGCCGCGAGGTCGCCCGTGCCGTAGAGGACGAAGACGTTTTTCCCATCGGTCACCGGCGAGGGCGAAGCCATATTGCCGCGGCCCACGGTGAGGTCCCCGGTGGCGAGCTGCTTCTGCCAGCGGACCTGGCCGTCTTTGCGGTCGAGGCAGAGGAGCAGGAGGTTTTTCTGCGCGTCCGGGCTGGAGACGAAAATCGAGTCGCCCCACACGGCGGGCGTCGCGCCGCTCGGGCCGGGGAGCGGCGCGGTCCACTTCACGGTTTCCTTCGTCCAGGTTTCGGGGAGATTTTTTTCGGACGACGAGCCGTTGAAGGCGGGGCCGCGCCATTGCGGCCAGTTCTCGGCGTGGGCGGCGAGGGTGAGGGTGAAAGCGGCGAGGGTGAAAAGCGGAAGGCGCATGGGAGGTGTGGGGTTGAGTTCGCGGATATGACCTGCCAGAGCGCGTTTCCGTTGGCAATTCCGGCGATCGAGTTTGTGCGGCGGTGGCGAAGGCGGCAAGGTGTGGTAAGTGCTGGCATTCAAACCGATCCGCCCCCCGAATGAAGCCCCCGTCACTTCGCCGCTTTTTCCTTCCTGCCGCCGTCCTGCTCGCCGGCGCGGCTTTTTTCCTCGGGCACCGGGCGGAGCCGCCGCGCGCGAGGCCGGCGGCGGTGGCCCAGCCCGCGGCCCCGGTCGCGCCCTCCGCGGCGGTGGTGGAAAGCGCGGCGGCGCCGGCCTCCGATTGCTGTCCGGGAGCGGCGCCGGAGCCGGCGCGCGCGGCGCATCCCGCAGCGCGTGCGGTCGCGCTGCCAGCCGCGCGGGTCGCCGGGTCGCTGGAGGCTTTTCGCGCGTGGGCGGAGCGGTATGCGGCGGTGGCGGTGGCGGAAAAGGCGGCGCTGCTGCCGGAAGGTCGCGCGCTCGCCGGGGCGCGGCGGGAGGCGATGGGTGCGCTGATCCGGCGCGACCCGCGGGCGGCGATCGAGGCGCTGCTGCCGTACGCATTGCGCAAGGCGCTGCCGCCGGAAATCGCGGCGATGATCGAGCATCGCGTGAGCGGGCGCGGCGATCTCATGGTGCTGGCGGTGCGGCCGCTGCCGGGGCAGCGCGTGGAGGAGCCGATCTACCGCACGGCGAGCGTCGCGGGGCGGGACTACCGCGCTTACACCTATGGCCGGCGGCTGGCCGACATCTCGCGCCCGCGGACGCCGATCCTCGGCGTGGGCGTGCAGCTCGCGGACGGAAAAAACCTGCTCGCGGTGCGCGAGGAGGGTTACGCGGTGCTCGACAAGGCCGAGGCCGCCGACCTCCGTGCGGCGCAGGGCGTGGCGAACGCGGTGTGCCCGATTTCCGGCGACGCGACCGCGGCCAGAGGCGACGAGACGGCGGTGGACACGGGCGCTAAGATCGTGTGGCTGTGCAGCCACGGGCACATCGGCGAGTATTTGCAGACGCCGGAGGGGCTGGTCGTCGCGGCGGCGGGCGGCACCGGGAATTCGGGGAGCACGAGCCCGGTCGTGCCGGCCACGGCGACGGAGGGAAACAAAACCTTTCTCGCCATCCGCGTCCGCTTTTCCGATCAGGCCGCGGAGCCCACGTCGGATGCGAATTTGCAGACGGAATTGCAGAAGGTCATGGATCAATGGCACGCGTGGTCCTACGGCAAACTCGAGGGCAGTTTCGCTTTCACCCCCACCCTCGTGCTGCCGCAAAACGAGGCCTATTACGCGGCCCAGGGCGATCCGAGCTACGCGGTGATGGTCGCGGCGCGGGCCGCCGCGGACGCCTATGTGGATGCGGGCAGCGCGCATCCCTACCTCCAGGCAAATTGGGACTACGACGCCATCGTTTTCAGCGGCTCGATCGGCGGCTACTGCGGGCTCGGCTACGTGGGAGGAAAAGGCACCTGGATCAAGTGCTACAGCGCCGGAGTCATGCTCCACGAGTGGGGCCACAACCTCGGGCTGTGGCATGCGAACTTCTGGCAGGCGAGCACGGACTCGCCCATCGGCGCGGGCACCCATGTCGAGTATGGCAGCAAGTACAGCGTCATGGGTTCGGCGGGGCTGAATGCCTACAACAGCCTCGAACGTTACACGCTCCACTGGCTCGAACCGACCGACGTGGCCACGCTCGCCGCGGGCAGCACCTACCGCCTTTACAACGCCGACAAGTCCACGCTCACAGCGACCCATCCGTACGCGCTGCGCATCTACAAGGAGAGCCAGGTCTATTACGTGGAGTACCGCCCGAACTGGAACGGCACGACCCACGATTTCACGACCGACAACGGCGCGATGATCTGCCGCACGCAGCCGGGGAGCGACGCCGATCAACTGCTCGACATGAATCCGCTGACCTCGGCGGGCAACGGCGACGCCGCGCTGCTTGTCGGGCGCAGCTTCACGGACGCGGCGCAGGGTCTCACGGTCACGCCCATCGCGCGCGGCGGTGTGGCCCCGGACGACTGGCTGGACATGGTCGTGAATTTCACCAGCCCGGTGAGCGACAGCGCGCCCGTGGCCGTGGTCGCGGCGAGCAATTTCACGCCGGCCACCGGCGTCTCGGTGACGCTCACCGCCACGGCCTCCGACCCGGACGGCGACCCGCTGGCGTATGCGTGGGATTTTGGCGAAAACGCGGTCAACGCGAGTAACGTGAGCGTGAACAACAGCGCCGTGCAGACCAAGAGCTGGAGCACCGCGGGCGACTACAACGTGCGCTGCACGGTGAGCGACATGAAGGGCAAATCGAGCGTGCAAAATCTCGTCATCCGCGTCGGTGCGCCGGCGAATTTCACGATCAGCGGACGCGTGGTGAAGAGCGACGGCACGCCCGTCCAGGATGTGCTCATCGAGGACACGAACAGCCATCTCACTTCCACCGATGCCGACGGCCGCTACACGCTCGGCGGGCTCGCCGCGGGGAGCTACACGATCAGCGCGCTGCACAGCGGGTGGACGCTCGCGGCGCAGTTTGCGAATCCGGTGGTCATCGGGCCGGGAGCGGTGAACATCAATTTTACCGCGACGCCGCCCGCGACGGACGGCGGCGTCACGCTGGAGCATTGGGACGGGATCACCGGCAACGCGGTCTCGAATCTCACGACGAACGCGGCGTATCCGAATTCGCCGACGTACGTGACGACGCTCGAGGGGCTCTTCGAGGCGGGGACGAATATCGCGGACAACTACGGCCAGCGCGCCCGCGCGTGGTTCCGCCCGCCGACCACGGGCGCGTACACTTTCTACATCGCCTCGGACGATAACTCGGAGCTGTGGCTGAGCACCGATGCCACGGCGGCGAACAAAGTGCTGATCGCCTCCGTGCCCGGCTCGACCGGCTCGCGCGTGTGGACGACTTTCGCGAGCCAGACCTCGGCGGCGAAAACGCTCACCGCCGGCCAGCGCTACTACATCGAGGCGCTGCACAAGGAAGGCGTGGGCGGCGACAACCTCGCGGTCGGCGTGGATTTCCCCGGCGCGGTGCAGCACCGGCCGATTGAAACGACGTATCTCGATCCGATCAACGCCGTCATTCCGCCGGTGCCGGTAAACACCGTGACCGTCGCCGCGACCGATGCGAGCGCGAGCGAGACCGGGCCGGACACGGGCACTTTCACGATCACCCGCACGGGCGACACCGCGGCGGCGCTGCCGGTTTATTTCGATGTGACCGGCACCGCGATCTACGGCTCGGACTACCAGCCGACCGGCCTCAGTGCCACAATCCCGGCCGGAGCCGCGAGCACGACCGTGACGATCACGCCAATCGTCGATGCGATTCCCGAAGTCAGTGAAACCGTCATCCTGACCCTCGCACCCGCGGTCTCCTACACGCTGGGCGCGACGGTGAGCGACACGGTCATCATCCAAGGCAACGGGGCCACGCAGGTCAGCATCGTGGCGACCGACGCGACGGCGAGCGAGACCGGCGGCGACACCGGGACTTTCACGCTCACCCGCACCGGCGACCCCACGAATGCGCTGACCGTGAACCTCACCATCGGCGGCAGCGCGGCGAACGGCACGGATTACGCCACACTCGCGCCGAGCGTGATCTTTCCCGCCGGGCAGTCCACAACCACGATCACGATCACCGCGCTCGCCGACGGCGTGGCCGAGCCGGAGGAAACGGTCATCCTCACGCTCGCCGCGGGCGCGGGCTACACGGTCATCGCGCCGGCTTCGGCGACCGTGCGCATCCTCGCGCAGCCGGGCACGGGCGGCGGTATTTTGCGCGAATGGTGGGACGGCATCGGCAGCGGCACGAACGTGGCCGACCTCATGGCGAACGCGAACTTTCCCGAGACGCCGACGGGCCGCGCGATTGTCACCACGGCCTTCGAGTCGCAGCAAAACCGCGCCGACAGTTTCGGCGAACGCTGGCGCGCGATTTTCACCGCGCCCGTCACGGGCAATTACGTTTTCTACATCGCGAGCGACGACTCCTCCGAGCTGTGGCTGAGCACCGACGCGACGCCGGATCGCAAATCGAAGATCGCCTACGTGAACGGCTACACGGGGTTTGAAGTTTGGACGACTTACGCCTCGCAAACCTCCGCCGCGATCCCGCTTGTCGCGGGGCAGCGGTACTACATCGAGGCGCTCTACAAGGAAGGCGGCGGCGGCGATTTCATGAGTGTGGGCGTGCAGTATCCCAACGGCGCGCTGGAGCGGCCCATCCCCGCGCACCGGCTCGATCCTTTCACGCCGAGCACGCTGCTCGCCGCGCCGTGGACTTCGCAGGACATCGGCGCGGTCGGTTCGCCCGGCACGGCGGGGCTCGCGAGCGACACGCTGCCGTCCGCGCCGAAGCACCGCTACCGCTTCACCGGCGCGGCGAGTGCGAGCGCGCCCGCGGGCGCGAGCCTCGCGGACAGCATCGGCACGGCCAACGCGAACATCGTCGGCGCGGGCGCGACTTTCACCGCGGCGGGCGACAGCCTGCACCTCCCCGGCGGCTCGCCGACCACGCAGGCCTACGTGGATCTGCCGAATGGCGTCATCACCGGCACCATCGGCGGCGGCACGCGCTACACGAGCGCGAGCTACGAGGCGTGGCTGACCGTGAACACGACGCAAAACTGGGCGCGCATCTTCAGCTTCGGCACGTCGAGCGCGGGCGAAATCACGACGGTCGGCGGGAGCTTCAATGGCGACGCTGTGCACCACGTTTTTCTCACCGCGAGCGACGGCACCACCGCCGACCAGCGGCTTGCGCGGAACTACCCCGCGGGCACGGCGAACGTCTATAACGTCACGCCCGGCACCGCGCTGAACGGCACGCAAATCCATGTCGTGATGACCTACGACAACGTGGACAAAAACTGGCGCTGGTACCGCAACGGCATGCTCATGCAAACGCTCCCCGACGCGCAGGGCCTGACCACGATCAACGACGTGAACAACTGGCTGGGCCGCTCGATGTGGAGCCCGGACAGCAACATCGACGCGAACTATAACGAGTTCCGCGTCTATGATTACGCGCTCAACGAGGCGCAGATTCGCGGCGACTTCGACGCGGGGCCGGATGTGGTGAACACGACGGCGGGCGCGGTCAGCGGGCCGTATTTTGTGAGCGGCAGCGGCGTCATCTCGGCCGGTGGCGCGAGCGACTCGCTGCAATTCGCCTCGCAGACGCTCACGGGAAATTGGGACGTGCGCGCGCGGCTCGTCGCGCTCACCAACTCGAACTCCTCCGCGCTCGCCGGCCTGATGATTCGCGAAGGCACGGCGGCGAATGCGCGCCACGCTTTCATCGGCCTCTCGCCGGATGCGGCGGGGCATTTCGCCGCGCGTGCGACGGTCGCGGGAAATACGGCGACGGCCAATCTCGCCGGCCTCGCTTTCCCGTACTGGGTGCGCCTCGTGCGGACGGGCGCGACGCTCGCGGGCTATGTCTCCACCGATGGAGTGGCGTGGACGCAGGTCGGCGCGACGACCACTTTCACCGGCCTCGCATCGTCGCTGCAATTTGGCTTCGCCGTGGGCAGCGGCACGGGCGCGACGCAGGCCACGGCGCTCGCGGAGTTCGATAATTTCTCGGTGCGGCCCGGCCCATACATTTGGTCAAACGCCACGGCCGGCTCGACGCTCCCGTGGACGCAAAGCGCGAACTGGCAGTCGTCCGTCAACGCCGTGCCGGGCGCGACGAGCGCGGTGGAATTTCTCAGCGGCCTGACCGTCGCCGCCGGCACGGTGACCGCGAACAACGACAACGCGGGCACTTTCCCGATGAACAGCCTGCGCCTCTCCGGCACCGGGCCCGTGAGCGGCATCGCCATCGCCGCGCTCACCGGCAATGCGCTGCAACTCACCGGCACGAGCCCGGTCGTCACGCTCGATGCGACGAACGGCACCGGTTTCACCTACTCCGTCGCGCAGCCGCTCACGCTTTCCGCCGACACCGCGTTCACCGGCGCAGGCACGGCGGTATTCAGTTTTGACGGCGTGGTGAGCGGCGCGGGCGGGCTGGTAAAAGCGGGCGCGAGCACGCTCACGCTCACCGCTGCGAACACCTACGCGGGCCCGACGACGATCAGCGCGGGCACGCTCGCCATCGGCGGCGCGGGCACGCTCAGCGCAGCCGCGGTGACGAACAACGCGACGCTGGATTTCCGCCGCACCGACACCGCGCTGGTCATGGCGAATGTCCTCGGCGGCACCGGCGCGGTCACGGTCAACGGCGCGCCGGCGAGCATCGTCACGCTCACCGGCACGAACACTTTCACCGGCCCCGTGACCGTGAATGTGGGCGGGCTGCGCATCACCAAAGCCGCGGCGCTGGGCAGCGGGACGAAGACCATCTCGATCCTCAACGGCCACGCGGGATTTTCCAATCTGCGGCTCGATGGGAGCGGGGGAAACATCCTTCTGCCGGCGACGCTCAGCTTCACCACGACGGATCTGAACGGCACGATCATCAACGAGGCGGGCAATAACAGCATTGCGGGAAATTTCACGCTCACCTCGGGCGGTGGAGACACCAGGCTCACCGTGCTCGCCGGCACGCTCACCGCGAGCGGCACCTTCACGCCCAACACGACGGGCCGGAACCTCGCGCTCGACGGCGCGGGCAACGGCACCTTTAGCGGCGTGCTCGCCAATGGCGCGGGCGCAAACACCGTCGGCTTCATCAAAGACGGCGCGGGAACCTGGACGATGAGCGGCGCGAACACCTACACCGGCCCGACGGCGATCAACGTGGGCACGCTCGTCGTGAACGGCAGCATTGCGACCGGCGGCACCGTGACCGTGGCGAGCGGCGCGACGCTCGCGGGTACCGGGAGCATTGCCGCGGCGAC
>JAYWEP010000138.1:0-8802 GCA_043779205.1 Chthoniobacter sp.
AGGGGAAGCTGACAGCTTCCCCTACAGGCGCGCGGCGGCGCGGAGCCGGGAAGCGCGCTCATGCGCTACTTCTTCGCCGCGCTCTCGTTCGCGAGGTTGAGCAGGTATTGCTCGACCTGCGCGCCGAATTCCTCGGGATATTTTTCCGCCTGCGACTGCTCGATCACCGCGCGCTCGCGCGGTGGGAGCGCGGCAAAGGACGCCTTCTTTGTGGCAGTCGTGCGCGAGCCGAGTTGCACGGCCTCCGGGCTTCCGGGCTGATATTTTTCCGCGGCGCTCGTGCCGGGCTGGCCGGGAATTTTGCCGGGGCCTTTGCCTGGTTTCTGACCCGGCTTTGTTCCGGGCTTCGCGCCCGGCTGGCCGGGTTGTCCCGGCTGACCGGCCTGCGCCATCTGCGCGGGCGGGCCTTCGCCCGGCGTCGGCGGGGCGCTGGATTCGGAAAGGCCGGATTGCGCCTGCGCCATCGCGGCCTGCGCCTGCGCGAGCGCCTGCTGCGCGGCGGCGGCGGCGGCTTGCGCGCCGGGCGTGTTTTGCGCGGCGGCTTGGGCTGTCGCTTCGGCAGCGGCTTGCGCGGCTTGTTCGGCGGCGGCTTGGGCGGCGTCGTTTTGCGGGGTGCCTTGGGCGGCGGCTTCACCGGCTTTCTGCCCAGCCTGCGCGAGTTCACCGGCAGCTTTTTGCGCGGCTTGCGCGGCCTGCTGATTGGCTTTCTCCGCGGCGGGTTTGTCACCGGCCTGCTGCGCCTTTTCCCCCGCGGCTTGGGCGTCCGCAGCCTTTTGCAAATCCTGCTGCGCGAGTGCGGCCTGGGCCTGGGCCTGCGCGAGCTGCGCCTGGGCCTGCTGCTGGGCGTTGGCGTTTTGCGCGGCGTTGTTTTGCGCGAGCTGCTCCTGCGCTTGCGCGGCGGCTTCGGCGACCGCTTTCTGCGCGCGGAAGAGCGCGTCGAGCGCCTTCAATTCGGCAAGCTTCGCGGGTTCGCCGTCGGCCCTGTCGAGGTGGGTTTCCGCCTCGCTCATCGCCGTGCTCGCGTCGCCGATCGCCGGCGCGGCGGCGGCGAGTTCCGTCGGGAGGTTCGTTTTGAAGGAGTTCGTCTTCATTCGCAGGTCGTGCTGCCGCGCCGTCTGCCCGTTGAAGTAATCCGCGGCCCGGCCTTTCTTCGCCGTGAAAAGTGCAACGCCCTTCGCCGTGTCCATCTCCAGCTTCTGCTCGGCGACGATGATCTCCGCGAGTTCCTGCGCCGCCTTCTGCGCGGCGGCGAGCGCCTGCTGGGCCTGCTGCGCCTCCGCCGCCGCCTGCGCGATTTGCTGCTCCGCCTGCGCGAGATTCTGCGCCGCGGCCTGCTGCGCGGCGGCGGCCTGCGCGGGCTGATTCGCCTGCGCCGCCTGCGCGGCTTTCTGCGCATTCGCCGCCGCCTGCTGCATCGCGGGCGCGGCCTGCGGCGCGGCGTTGGCCGCCTGCTGCGCGAGCTGCTGCGCCTTGTCCGCGAGCGCGGCCTGGCCGGATTTGTCGGGATTCTGCGCGGCGGCAGCCTGCTGTTTCGCGAGTTCCTTTGTGTCCTTTTGAAGCTGCGCCAGATCCTTCGCCAGATCGCCCGAGCCCTTGCCCGCGGCGGCGTCCGCCTTGGCGATTTCCTGCTGCACCTTCGCCTCCGCGGCCTGGATCGCACCAAGCGCGTCCTTCGCATTCTTCACCGCCGCGTCGCCGTTCTTGTCGTTCATCGCCGCGCGCGCCTCCTGCATTTTTTCCTGCGCCGCTTTCAAGTTCTGCCCGGCGGCGGGCGCGTTCTTTTCGAGATCCTGCGCCACGTCATCGCTCTTCCGCGCGAGGTCGCCCTGCGTGTCTTCGAGCGCGGCGAGTTCCTCCTTCCGCCCATCCTTCTGCTCCGCAAATTTCCGCTGCAAATCCTTGTCCGCGCGCTGCTGCTCGCGGGACATTTTTTTCTGCCGCGGCTCCAGCCCGCCCTGCTCGGCGCGCTGGTCCACCCACTTGTCAAAATCCTTTTCCCCCGCCGCCTTCTCCGTCTTCTGCACCACCTCCTTCTGATCCTCGATCATCTTCGCCAGCTCCTTCTCCGCCGCGCGCAAAGCCTCCGCGCGATCCTGCGGCGGCGCGATCTCGCGGGCCAGTTTGCGCATCGCGTCGCGCGCCGTCTTCTCATCCGCCACCGCCTTGAAAAGCTGCCCCTGTTTCAGCGCCTCCGCCGCCGCATCCACATTCGGCTGCACCTTTTCCACCGCCGCCAGCCCCTTTTGCAAACGCGCCGCCATCTCCGCGTTCGCCGGATCCTTCGCAAACTTCGCGATCTTCTCCGCCGCCATTTTCACCTCCGCCGCAATCGCCGCCTGCTCGCCCTCCTGCCCCTGCAAGTTCGCCTGCATCGCCGCCTCGAAATTCTCCGGCTTCCGCCCGCCCGTCCACTGGCCGAGCGCGATGCCGTTCTGCAAATTCACCGCCTGCCGATCCGCGAGCTGCGTGAGCTGCTGCGAAATCTCCAGCGCCTCCTGGTTGCGCAGATGCGCGGCGAGCAGCTTTTTCATCTGCACGATCAGCGCCTTCTGCGCCGTGTAAGCCGCGCTCACGCCCTTCTTCGCCTCCCCCGCATCCGCCGCCCCGCGCGCCTTTTCGAGGAGCTCCACGACCTGCTTCATCTCCCCGCCGCCGAGCTGCGCGAGCGTCTCGCGGAGCGCCTGCACCGTCTTCGTCTCCTCGCCCGCGAGCCCGTTGCGCTCGTATTCGCCGAGCATCGCATCGAGCTGCTCCACCAGCCGCTGCGCATCGCCGCGGAGCTGCTCCTGCTTCACCTCCCCCTCGCGGATGCGCTCCGCCGCCGGATTCACCGCCGCAGCGGAAAGGACGGGGACCAGCGTGCTGGCGAGGACGAGATAAAGCGGCAGGCGTTTCATAGAGCGGGTGGAAAGAACGCGCGAGTGTCCCACCGTGCGAGAAGGCCGTCAAACCTGCGGAGCCGACGGCGCGTGACGTTGCGCCGTCCGTTTCCAACCGGCACAAAGGCTGATTGCCGGGAAGTGAGAGAAAGCGTTGGTGTTTGACCCCGCCGGCCTTTACTCGCCGCCCCAACCCGCGCGGGAAAGGCGGATGATTTCGTCGAGTTCGGCTTTCGAGTCGCTGTCGCCGCCGAAGGTGAAGGTGCCGGTGAGGTGCGCCCAATCCGCCGCGCCCAGCCCGTAGAGTTCGCGGGCGATGAAGACCTCCAGCGCGGCGCGTTCCTTCACGTCGCCGGGCTTTTTGGAAAGCTTCGCCGCGCTCTTCGCCAGCCGCTAGGCGGCGAGTGATTCGAGAGTGCGTTTGCGTTCAGCGACGGACGGCACGGGATTGTTCGTCAGGCTTGGAAGCTCGTCCCAAAACGAACCGTCGAGTTCGCGTCCGGTTTCCGATTTGCGTACGCCGCCCCACTGTTTGAAAAAGAACGGCACTCGTGCCGTTGCGCACTGGTCACGAATGCTGCGGACCCATTCGGGTTTCATAGGACGCGCGCCCGCACCGCTTTCACCACCGACGATGACCCAATTGATACCCGCGAGGTTGATTGTGCCTAGGTCTTCGAGCAGTGGCTCGATGGAGAGGAAACGGACGGCGACAGGCGCCGCCCGCAGCAGGTCGATGCGCGGCAGACCATGCCGCTGGTTTTCAACGCTCACGCCCCACCAGATGTGGGCCTTCGCGGCGGTGGAACGAAGTTTGCCTCGGAGCAATGAAATCATCCGCTTCGGGCGCTTGGTGAGGACTTGATAAGTATGCCAGTCCGCGAGACGCATCACGCGCGCGACAGCGGCGATGTATTGATCTGGCACCTCGTCGTGAAAAAGGTCGCTCATCGAATTCACGAAGACGCGCTTCGAGCCGGACCAGCGGAGAGGATCGCCGAGTTTCTCCGGCACGAGGCGGAGATCGAAGCCGTATTCGAAGGGGTGGCCCGGCACACCGCGAAAGCGTTCCGCGAAAGTCTCAGCGTAACAATGCGTGCAGCCTGGACTGATCCTGGTGCAGCCGCGGACTGGATTCCATGTGGCATCGGTCCATTCAATTTTGGATTGATCACTCATGGTTGACGGTAGATTGCGAACATTACTTCAGAAACCGAAATCCCGCTGGCCTTCTTCATCAATTTTCAGCGTTTCTCGCCAGAATTTGTCGGCAAGATCATTGCGGCTGAAAAGAGCGAGGCGGTAGAGCGCCTGGCCTTCACCGACAGGAATTTGCCGACTTGTCTTGAATCCCTCCTCGCCGACTTTGCCAATGAAGGCGTCGATTGCCATGCGACCGAACTCGGTGGCATCACGATCCGGCCACTCACGCCACAAAGGTGAGTTGAGGAACTTGTCGAGGGCCGTGTCGTGCTTCGCCGCGCGCTTGTATTGTGGCGCGTTCCAAACGATCGCGAGGCGGTATTGGATAGTTGCAAGAACGTCAATTCGCGGAAGTCGGAGGAGCGCTTGCACTGCGGGCCAAGGCATCTGCGAAATCCCAGTCGGATCAACGAACGCGACGACCAAGGTGCGAGCATCGAACCGGAAAGCTCCAGACATCGCGAGTTCAGTCCAACTTTGGTTCTTTAGAACGATGCGTTCTCGCTTCGGGTGATTCGCGAGGCGCGTAGTTAGCGCCGCAAAAAGTTCCGGGTCTTCTTCAATGAACCAATATCGGGAGAAATCACAATCGAGGGCCACGTATGGCGATCCGGGAAACTCAATACCGGTTTTTTCCTCAATGCACCGTCCTGGTCCAGCCATCACGTCGAGGTAAACCACTCCGCCTGGAAACTTATTTCCAACCGCCTTTGTAGTGATGTCGCAATATCGGCGCAGGTAATGATGCTTTTTGACCGCCCATGACCCACTGCGCCGCGCGGGCAGTTCATCGCTGCCTGCAAGGTAATCTGGTTTGTCCGAGGTAGGCATGACCAAGTCCTTTCAACAGATCAAGCGATGCTCGTGAAGTGCATTTATCCGATCTAGTCTCCAGCCTTTCAGTTCCGAAAAGGCCCGCCATGAACCCGGAAAACGGCGGAAATGGAAGTAACCGGGAAGCAGCCGCACTACCTCACGCATCAAGTTCGTCTTCACAACCAAGCGCATCCAACGTGGAGCGGCGCTGTTGCCCGAAAGGTGACGGATGACACAGCGTAACAGCAGATGGCGCTTGTTCTGCAAAAGAAACTCTTTCTGGAATTGTGTGGCGTTGCGGACATTCGCGGGCACGTCGAATAGGTCGTCGGAGACGTTTAGCTTGTTCAGCCAATCCAGCGCGATGGAGATGCGCTGGTATTGCGCCCAGATGGCGCGGAGCACTTTGATGAGGAAGCCCCCGCTGCCCGAGGCGGTGTCGGTGACGTGCAGGCGGATGAGCCGGCCCATAAGCTCGCGGGCTTTGGCAAAGTCGCAGGTGTCCTTGCCGACGACGGCGCAGATTTCATCGGCGAGCGGGCCGAAAAGTGAGGCGACGAGACTCTCCGCCATCGGGATGGTGATGGTGGCCGGGGTGTAGTAGATGCCCTCGTCCTTGCGGTTGGCGGCGAGGAACATCTCGTAACTTTTGCCGAAGATGTCCTCGTTGATGGTGCGGTAGTTGTAGTGGACGAGGCCGCGCGAGAAAACCTTGTCCCACTTGCCGACGCCAAGCATGGCTTCGAGCTTGCGGGCGAAGAGGGTGAGTTTCTCCTCGGTCTTTTCGAGGCGGTCCCAGATGCGGTGCTCGAAAAGCTCAGTGTCGTAGTATTCGTCGAAGAAATCCTCGAACTCACCAAGGAAGGCTTTGATGACGCGGTGCGGGCCTTTGGTTTCCCAGTTTTCGAGGCGGCGCTCGTATTCGTCCTGCACCCAGCGGTAGTTGATGAGGCCGTGGTCTTCGAGGGTCTTGGCGAAGACGAGTTTGTTGATGAGAAGGATGATGGATTCGGCGCGGTCGCAGCCTTCGCGGAAGCGGACATTGTCGAACGCATTGAACCACTCGCGGAGGTCGGCGAAGAACTGGCGGTCGAGGTCGGGTTTCTCGCTGTCGTCTTCGGCACGGCGGACGACATCGAGCAGGCTCAGTTGCTCGGTCTGGCGCTGGAGCAGATCGGCAAAGGACAGCTCGGCGAAGAAGGTGTCGCTGATGAAGACGTCGCGGGCGCTGAAGAGCCAGGCGGTGCGGAGGTCGGTGAGGACGACGTATTCGTAGCGCGCGAGGTATTTTTTGACCTGCGCGAGATAGGTCTTGGGATTGTGGGTTTTCCGCTGGAGGCGGCTGGCGTCGTAGTGGACGAAGAGCGGCTTCAGCTCGACGAGGACGGCGCTGCCATTGACCTCGGGGAGGACGAAATCGACGAAGCCTTCGCCGGTGAAGACCTGCGGGAAGCTGTCGATGCCGCACACGTCGCGGGCGAGGGCGCGGAAGACTTCCTCGGCGGCGGTCTCGGGTTTGGAGTGAGCGGCGAGGCTTTCGAGGTATTTGGCAAACGGCGCGTAGGCGGCTTCGGGCACGTCGCCGGGCGCGATGCTGCCGAGCGTGAGAGGAATCCGTTCGCGCTGGGTGAAGGCGCGAAGATTGGCGAGGATTTCAGCGGGGTTCACGTTGACGGTGACGTGTAGTGGGTCGCCCCCGCGGTGTCACGCGCAGCACATGGAAAGATTTTCTTTTCGGTGAATTCGCGGGAAACCATCGCATCGTGAAGGTGCGCCGATGAGCGCGCCAAATTACTTCGCCTCCGGCGGCTTTTCGAAAATGATCTCGCCGAGTTTGGCGTTCACTTCCTCCTGGCCCTGGCGGACGCCGTTCAGCCCTTCCATCGTGTCGCTGAGACGGTTCGCGAGGTCGGCGCGTTTCTCGGCTTCGCTGACGATGCGCGCCTGGTAGTGGTCGATGGTGCCGATGCCGGGGCCGGTGATGTTGTTCGCGTCGAGCACCTCGAACCAATAATCAATCACGCTGCCCTCCTCGACGTGCGGGACGAGCGCACCGATTTTCCAGTCGAAGCGCCGCGTGACGGTCTTGGGCAGCGCGCCGCCGAGGTCGAGGTCGAGGGTTTTATGCGGCCCGCCTTCCACCCAATCGACGGCGTAATGGAGCTTCACTTTCGCGACGCCGAAATCGTCTTTCGCCTCGAAGGCGATGAGCGCGGTGGCTTCGCGCGTGAGCAGTACTTCGCGGCGGTCGGGCCAGACGATTTTGATCGTGGGCGGCGCGTCCGGGATGACGTCGATGTGGTAGATGGCCGCGCCGCGCGACTCGACGCCGTCTTCATCGACGAGCCGCAGGGTCATGCCGGTCACGCCCTCGGCGGGGATGAGCGCCTCGCCGGTGAGCAGCGTTTTGTCCTGCGCATCGGCGGCGAGCGGCGCGGTCTGCGCGGTCTTGTCGCAATCCGCGCCGATGAGGCGGATTTCGCCGGACTGGACGGCGGTGCTGGCCTTCACTTTCAGCACGAGCCGGCTGCCCGCGAGGATTTTCAAATCGCCGAGCGCGCGGCGCTGCGCGGGGAGCTGCGTGTAGGCGGGCCAGACCTGCTGGCACTCCACGCTCGCGACCGAGGGGCGCGGCTTCACCTTCACATGAAAGCTCGCGCTCTCCGCGTCGCCGAGCGCCACCGTGTAGTCGAGCGGCTCCTGCACGCTCTGCAGCACGCGGGCGAAATGCGTGCGCTGCGCCGGGTCGGCGGCCATCTCGAATTCCTGCGGCTTGCCCTTCGCGGTCTGCACGCGCAGCCGGCCTTTCGCCGGGACGATGCCGCCCGCGGTGGCGTCGATGCGCAGGTCGTCGCCGATCGCGATGACGCGATGGCCCGTCACGTCGCGGATGAGCGTTTTGCGCGGCACGGGGTTGTTGAAAAGGCATGCGCGCATGAGCAGCGGCTGCGTTTTGTGCCCGCCGTACGCGGCCAGTCCCGCCGTCACCGCGAGCGCGGCGGCGGCGATGCGCGGCCACTTTTTCATCGGCCCCGTTTTCACCACGGCGTCGAATTTCATCTTCGCCGCCATCGCCGTCGTCTCTGCCACGAGCGCGCGGACGAGCGCGGGCGAGGCCGGGCTATCCTCCGCCTTCGCGAGCTGCACCGCCGCGATGAACCGCGACCGGAACTCCGGCAACTCCCGCTCGACCATCAGCGCCACCGCTTCATCCGCCATCCGCACCTGCCACGGCCGCACGCCGAAGAACCACAGCGACGCACCCGCCCCGCCCGTGCCCGCGATGAAAAACGCGAGCCGCCCGAGCCACGGGAGATTCGTCAGAAAGTCCGTCACCGTCTCGCTCACCAGCCACGCGCACAGCGCCGTCACCGCCATGGCCACGCCCGTCCACAGCGCCACGCGACCCTGCCGCCCGCGCAGGTGCTCGATCCGCGCGGCGATCTCGCGCGCCGCATCGGCCAGCCCGCGGCGCGGTGCTTCCGGCAGCGTTTCGGGAGTGTCTTTCGGCGCGTCGGTCATGGGGGGAAAAAGCGCGGCGAGTCTTACTTCTTTGCCGCGCCAAATTCAAACGCCCCGAGATCCGGCGCCTTCCCGGCGAAGGGCCGCCCGACATCCACGCCCTTGTCGATCAACTCGCTCCCCTGCGCCAAATGCAGAAACGCCATCTCCGGCAGCTCGCCGTTCGCCTGACGCGGCTTGATCAACTCCGCCGCGTCCAAGCCCGCGAAATCCTTGTCCTCCACCTTGACCGGCAGATTGAAATAATTGCCGGTCACATCGCCCGCCGCGGCGTCGAGATTGGAAACCTCGGCGCGGCCCTTGCAGCCGAGATTGTTTTTCATCCGATGCCCGAATCCCGGCACATCGGCGGTCGCATTCCGGCACAGCATGTTGAAGTTCG
>JAYWEP010000139.1:0-18354 GCA_043779205.1 Chthoniobacter sp.
GCTGATTTTGCCGGCGACTTTTTCGTAGAGCAGTCCGGCGGCAGAGGAATCGTCGTGGATCATGGCGGGAAAAAAGTGGGTGCGGGAGCGGTTTGGAAAAAGGACAGCGCGTGGAAAAGCGGAGCAGCACAGATCAAATAGCATCGCAACTGTACCGCTGCAAAAACATCCTGCCTGCGTCTGTATTTACCGCCGCCGCCAGCGAGGCTCAGCGCATGTCCACGCTCGCCCGCTCCACCCGTGTCTTCCGCTCGTCGTCCGTGCCGACCCCGGCTTTCCAGATGTCGCTGCGTCGCGACGATCTCTGGCGGATCGAACTCGGGCGCGGCCCGCTGCCGATCCGCTGCCTGAGCGGCGCGGTGTGGATCACGCGCCAGGGCTCCGCCGCCGATGTGGTGCTGCCCGCGGGCGCGGCCTGCGAACTCCGCGGCAAAGGCCTCGTGCTCGTGAGCGCGGTGCCCGAGGCGGAAGTCCGCGTGGGGAGCAGCGCGCCGTGAGCCCGCCTTCGCGCAATGCGGTGGTGGCGAATTTTGCCATCGTGTACGTCATCTGGGGCTCCACCTATCTTGGAATCCGGCTGGCGATTGATTCCGTGCCGCCGCTGCTCATGGTCGGCGCGCGGTTCCTCCTCGCCGGGGCGCTGCTCTATGCGTGGGCGCGGCGGCGCGGGGCGGCGCGACCGACGGGCGCGGCGTGGGGCCGGGCGGCGATTGTCGGCGGCTGTCTGCTCGTCTGCGGCAATGGCGGGCTCACGTTCGGCGAGATGTACGTCCCGTCGGGGCTCGCCGCGCTGCTCATCGCGATGGTCCCGGTTTTCATGGCGCTGCTCGGCTGGCTTTCCGGCCAGTCGCCGCGCCCGGCCCGGCGCGTGTGGCTGGGCTTTGCCTGCGGACTCGCCGGCGTGGCGCTGCTCGCGCGGCCCGACGGTGCGAGCGCCGCGCATCCGCGTTTCCTGCTCGGCGTCGGCGTGATCCTCGTCGGCGGCGTGATCTGGTCGGCGGGTTCGCTTTACTCCCGCCGCGCCGGCCAGGGCACCGCGCCGATGCTCATGGCCGCGATGCAAATGCTCACCGCCGGAGCGATGCTCCTCGCGGGCGCGGGTCTGCGCGGAGAAATCGCGGACTTTCACCCGGCGCAGGTCACGGCGAAATCGCTCGCCGCATTTTTCTACCTCGTCTTCATCGGCGCGATCGTCGGCTACAACGCCTACCTCTGGCTGCTCCGGCATTGTCCGCCGACGCAGGTGGCGACTTACGCCTACGTGAATCCCATCGTCGCGGTGCTGCTCGGCGCGGGCTTTGGCGGGGAAAAGCTCACGTCCTCGATGGTCGCGGGCGCGGCCCTGATCGTCGCCGCCGTGGCGCTGGTCATCACGAACCGCCCGCGCGGAAATCCTCCGCCGGATTACAAATCCGCCGACGGCGGCGCGACCGGCGCGGGCGCGGGGGTATGCGCGGGAGCCGGGACGGGCGCGGCTTCGGCGGTGGCGAAATCGGTGGAGGTGATGGGCACGACGAGGATCGTGTTGAGGTAGTTCACCCGGACGACATTGCCCTCGCGGGCCACGAGCTTCACGGGCGTGCCGACGGGGAGCTTCATCTTGCCGTAGGCGAGCTGGACGTCGATGGGCTTGGTGAGCTTGAGATTGACCTTGGCGGCGACGCCGGGATCGGCGGGCGCGGGCACCACGGCGGAGTTCGCCGGGGCGAGCGGGTCGGGGGTGGAAGGTGCGGCGTTCGGGTTGACCAGCGGCGGATCCGGCGGGAAGCCGGGGAGCGCGGCGGAAGGCTTGGGCGCGAGAGGGTCGGCGGCCATCGGCGGGTCGGGTGGGAAGCCGACGAGCGGGACGGCGGGTTTGGGCGCAAGCGGGTCGGCGGGCAGCGCGGCCATTTTGGGATCGGTGGGGTCGGCGACGGTCGCGGCGGGGTCGGCCACCATCAGCGGATCGCCCGGCAGGGCGGGCTTGAGCGGATCGGCCTGCGCGGCCATTTTCTCCGGCTCGATGGGTGGGAGCGCCTCCGGTTTCACCGCGACGGGCAGCGGAGCGATGGGCTTGGGCGCGGCGTTTTCGGCCTGGCCGGGCACGGGCGCTTTCGAGCCATCGGGCTTGAAGAGCTTCTGCACGAAGAAAAACATCGCCAGGATCAGCACGCCGAAAACGACGCCCCGCCCGATGGCCGCGAGCGGGAGCCCCGACGGCTTGCCGCGCTTGCGCAGCTTGCCGGTCGCGGGGCGCTGCCGGCTCATCTCGGCGGCGATCTTCGGCCCGGTGGCGTAGCGCAGTTTGCCTTTCCACGGCTTGGCCACGAGCTGCGGGAATTTTTCCGCCACGGCGGGAAAGAAATACTTCCGCGCCGCCTCCTTGTCCTCGTCCCAGTTGGGAAATTTCACGTCGAGATACCCCACGAGCACCTGGCAGTGGGCCTTGGCGATCTTCGTGAAATACTCCGCCCCCTCGCTCTCGCAGACCTCGAAAAACTCGCTCGCGCGGCTTTCCTTTTTCGCCTGGATTTCCGCCGCGAAAAGCTCGGGGTGGAGCTTCAGCCGGTCGGTGGTCCACTGCACGAGGCGCGCGCCGTTTTTCGCGTCCTCCATGGCGTCGTTGACGAGGAGCGCGGCCTGGTCTTTGGAGATTTCGGAGGAAAACGGGATGCCGAGATAGGCGAGCAGAGCCTTCTGCTTTTCGGTCGCGGATTCGCCGGCCTTCGGGAGATTCGCCGCGGGCGAGAGCGCCGGCAGCGGAGTTTCCACCGCCGCGCTCGGCGGCGGGGGCGGCGGGGGCGGCGGCGTCTCCAGCGCGGGGACCGCGGGCCGCAGCACATCGGTGAGCGGGAGCCATTTCGGCAGGCCGGGATGCCACGCGTAATCAACCTCGGCGATGCTGCCCTGCTTGAGCAGCGTCTGCGTGGTTTCCTCGCTGAAAGGCCCGATCTCCTTGCCGTCGCGCAAAATGTAAATGTCCATGCGTGTGTATGCGTTTAACCCCGGAGACGGCGTTTCGGTGGCAGGAAAAATCGAAGTCATTCCGCGCCCGGAAGATGCGCAGGCGCGACTATCTGCGCCCGGAGGTGAAAATCCAGCGCTTTCCCTGGACGGAGGCAAATGACGAAAGAAACCCGAATGACGAAGAGCCTGACGCTCGCTACGAGCTTCGCGCCTTCGGGCTTCGTCATTCCCTCGTCATTCGTCATCCGTCATTCGTCATTCGCCCGCGACCGGCTCGGGCATTGCCTTCCGCAAGGGCGCTCCCTAGTTTCCCGCGCATGCTCGACATCCGCCTCCTTCGCGAAAGTCCCGATTTTGTCCGCGCCCGCCTGGCCACGCGCGGCGGCGATGCGCATACGAAAATCGACGCCGTCCTCGCCATCGACACGGAGCGCCGCGCGGCGGAGACGCGGCTCCAGCAGCTCCAGGGCGACCGCAAGCGCATCAGCAAGGAAATCGGCGGGCGAAAGGCGCGCGGCGAGGACACGGCGGAGATCGAGGCGCAGGTCCGCGGGATCGGCGACGAAATCGCGCAGCTCAATGAGCGCGCCGCCGCAGGCGAGCAGGAGCAGCGCGATCTTTTGCTCCAAATCCCGAATCTTCCGCATGCCGGTGCGCCGCTCGGCGACGACGCGAGCGCGAATCCCGAAGTGCGCGCGTGGGGCAGCAAACCGGCGTTCGCTTTCACGCCGAAATCGCACGTCGAGCTGGGCGAAAAACTCGGCCTGCTCGACTTCGAGCGCGCGGCGAAAATCAGCGGCAGCGCGTTTGCCGTCTTCACCGGCGCGGGTGCGCGGCTGGAGCGGACGCTGCTGAATTTCCTGCTCGACCTGCACAGCCGCGAGCACGGCTACACCGAGGTCAGCACGCCTTTCGTCGTGCGGCCCGAGGCGCTGGTCGGCACGACGCAGCTTCCGAAATTCGCCGACCAGCTCTACCGCTGCGCGGACGACGATCTCTTCCTCGCCCCGACCGCCGAGGTGCCGGTCACGAATCTGCACCGCGAGGAAATCCTCAAGCCCGAGCAACTGCCCGTGCGCTACGTGGCCTACACGCCGTGCTTCCGCCGCGAAGCCGGCAGCGCGGGGCTCGGCACGCGCGGGCTCATCCGCATGCACCAGTTCGACAAGGTGGAGCTGGTGAAAATCACGACGCCGGAAAGCGCGTTCGCCGAACTCGACGCGCTCACCGCCGACGCGGAAAAGGTGCTGCAACTCCTCGGCCTGCATTATCGCGTCATCGAGCTATGCACCGGCGATGTCGGCTTCGGCGCGGTGAAAACCTACGACATCGAAGTCTGGGCGCCGGGCCAGAACGCCTATCTCGAAGTTTCGAGCTGCTCGAATTTCGGCGACTTCCAGGCCCGCCGCATGGCGCTGCGCTACAAGGCCGCCGACGGCAAAAACCTTTTCTGCCACACCATCAACGGCTCCGGCACGGCGCTCCCGCGGCTCTTCGTCGCGCTGCTCGAAACCTACCAGCAGGCCGACGGCACCGTGCTCCTGCCGCCGATTCTGCACGACCGCTTTGGCACGGATCGGATCGGGTGAAATGGACTTCGTTTTCCCGCCGGATGAGCGCTGCCTGATCGGTGTTTCGGGCGGGCGCGATTCCGTGGCGCTGCTGCATCTGCTGCTCGGCACGGGTTTCAAAAAACTCATCGTCTGCCATCTCGATCACGGCCTGCGCGCGGAGAGCGGCGAGGATGCGCGCTTCGTCGCGGCGCTCGCAAAACAGCTCGGGCTCAAGGCCGTGAGCGCGCGGGAAAACGTGGCCGCCCGCGCACAGCGGAAAAAGCAGTCGCTCGAAACCGCCGCCCGCGAGGCGCGCTACGCCTTCTTCGCGCGGGTCGCGCGCGCGCAGAAATGCCCGCGGCTTTTTCTCGCGCATCACGCCGACGACCAGGCCGAGACGTTCCTCTTCAATCTCTTCCGCGGTTCCGCGGCGGCCGGCCTCGCCGGGATGCGCCCGCTCACCACGCGCACCGTCGGCGCAGTGACTTTGCAAATCGCCCGCCCGCTGCTCGGCATGTGGCGCGAGGAAATTGATGCATTCATCGCGGCGCACAAAATCGCCTTTCGCGAAGACGCCTCGAACACTGACCCGCGCCACACGCGCAACCGGATGCGCCACGAAATCATCCCCGCCATCGAGCATGCACTGCACCGCGACATCCGCCGCGCAGTCTGGCGCGCGGCGGAAATCCTGCGCGACGAAGACGACTTCCTCGCCGCCCGGCCCGAGCTGCGCGATCTCCGGGAAACCTTGGAAACATCAGCCCTGCGCGCCCAGCCCGTCGCACTCCAGCGGCGCATCATCCACGCGTGGCTGAAGGCGCAGAGCGTGGCTGATGTCGGCTTCGCCGAAGTGGAAGCCGTGCGCGGGCTGCTCGCCGGACGGCGCGCGAAAGTGAATCTCCCCGGCGGACTCCACGCGCGGCGGCGGGCGGGGCGCATCTTTCTGAACGGCGCAGCCGGGTAGGGACGGCACGCCGTGCCGTCCGGGGCGAGCGCAGCGAGGCGGAAGGCGTTGCGGATGCCACGCACTTTCCACCCGCCGCCTCGCTGCGCTCGCCCCCCGGACGGCACGGAGTGCCGTCCCTACCAGCGGCAACTCCGGCACGGGCTTTCCCATTGCTCGCCCTCTTTTCCCTCCTACACTCCGCGCCAATGTCTGCCGGATTCCCCGAGACCAGCGCCCTCATTGTCGAAGCCACGGCCGTGCCGCTGCTTTTCGGCGTCATGCTCGCGCTCGGGCGCTATTTGAAACGGCGCGCGGGCGTCCAGTTCGGGCTCGCCTACCAGCTTTTCAGCATCGCCTTTTCCATCTGGCTGCCCTTCGAGATTCTCTTCGGCACGGCCCTGCGCGCCTCAAAAGCGGAGACCGCCGCCAAGGCCGGCGACGCCAATTTCCTGGCGCATCTGAGCGCGATGAATATCTCCCGCGCCGCGTGCGTGCTGCTCGGCGCGTTCGTCGTCATCGCCCTGCTCCGCCGGTGGTTCTGGGAGCTGTGGTTTGAGAAACATCAGCAGCAAAAAGCGCCGAAATTCCTCAGCCAGATTTCCGGCCTTTTCATCTTCGTCGCCGCCGTCCTGGTGGTCTTTGGCGGCGTCTATGGCCACTCCATCGAGGGCGTGGTCTTCGGCTCGACCGTCGTCGTCGGCATCGTCGGTTTTGCGATGCAGGATTTGCTCGGCAACATCATCGCCGGCGTCGCCCTGGAACTCGGCAAACCTTTCAAGACAGGCGACTGGCTGAAGGTCGATGGCAAGCACGCCGAGGTCATCGAGGTCAACTGGCGCTCCACCCGGCTGCGCACGAATGACGACATCTACCTCGACATTCCGAACAAGGCGATCGTCGGCTCCACGATCACGAACCTCACCTACCCGACCCGCCAGCACGCCATCCGGTTGACCGTCGGTTTCGATTATTCGACGCCGCCCAATTTCATCAAAGACATCATGGCCCGCGCCACCGCCGAGGTGCCGGGCGTGCTCGTGACCCCGCCGCCGAAGGTCTTCCTGAAAGACTTCGGCGACTCCGCGGTGATCTACGAAATCAAGTTCTGGCTCGATGACGAGTCGCGCTTCAGCGACATCGTCGATGGCATCCGCACGAATGTCTGGTACGCCGCGCAGCGCCACCGCATCACCATTCCCTTTCCCATCCGCACGCTCCAGATCGACCGCCCGCGCACGCGCCGTCAGGACGCGCTCACCGCCGCGCGCTCGACCGTGCGCAAGCAGGCCTTTCTCCAACTCCTCGACGAAGCGCAGGTGGACAAGCTCCTGGCCCACGCGCGGCTGCTCCGCTTTGGCCGCGGCGAAAAGGTCATCCAGCAGGGCGCGGCGGGCGAGTCCATGTTCATCCTGCTCAGCGGCGAGGCCGATGTGTTTGTCGATGTCGGCGGGCAAAACACGCGGGTCGCCGAGCTGCACACCGGCGACTATTGCGGCGAGATGTCGCTCCTCACCGGCGAGCCGCGCAGCGCCACGGTCATCGCGCGGACGGACTGCGAAATGTGGGAGATCGACAAGCCGGTGATGGCCGAGCTTTTGCAGGAAAACGAGACGCTGGTGCAGAAGCTCGGCGAACTCCTCGCCGAGCGCCGGATGGAAACCGAAGGCGTCCTCGCCACGACCACCGAGCAGGCGCAGATCGTCACGAAGCAGAAGGAATACACCGCGGGCTTCTTGAAAAAGCTCTCCTCGTTCTTCGAGCTGTAGGGCGGCGGAGCTGTTGTCCAAAAAAAGCTTCGGCATCGTCATGCTCTCCTTCTCCTTCTTCATCTTCTTCTCCTTCTGAAAAACGAGATGAAGAAGGAGAAGGAGAAGAAGAGCGGCGGAGCGGGCAGCCTGGCGCTCGTGCTCCTCGCGCTCATCCCGGTGGTGCTCTGGCCGGGCGATGTCTCGTGGCTGATCGACGAGTCGCGCATCCTCGCCGCCGCGTGGCACGCGAACCACGCCGGCCAGCTTGCCGACGGCGGGCTCTACGGAAACTTCGGCATCCGCTACGGCCCGCTGCCCACGCAGATTTACCAGGCGCTGCTGCTGCTCACGCACGATCCCGCCACGCTCGTGATCCTGCGCGGGCTGCTCTGCGCGGGCCTCACCGGCGGCGCGCTGCTCTGGCTCGCGCGCAGTCTCGCGCTGCCGCAGTGGTTTGCCGCGGCGGTACTCGTGTCGCCACATGTCGTCGCCTACCAGCGCATCTTGTGGGACGCGAGTTTCACCATGCCCATCGGCGCGCTCGCCTTTGCGGCGTTCGCCGATTTTCTCCAAACGCAGCGACCGCGATCCCTGCGCGTGTGCGTGGTCGCGAGCGCCGTGCTGCCGCTCATTCATCCGCAGGCACTGGCGCTCGCGGGGCCGATTTTCGGCTGGCTCGGCTGGCGGCATCGCGAGGCACTGTGGCGCGACCGGCGGGCGCTCGCGGTGCTCGGGGCAATCGTCTTCGCGCTCCATGCCGCCTATTTTTTCCAAGCCACCGGCCAGCTCTTCGCGCGTCTCTCCGGCTCGGTGGCGCACGGCTACCCCGGCGGCGGCTCGCGGGCCGCGAGCGCGCTCGCACCCTTGCTCGGCGGGCGGCTGCTGTGCGGCGCGGACTACCTCGAAAACGTCGCGCGACCCGCCGCGCTGCCGGCCCTGCAAGCGGCGGCGCGGTGGAGCGCGCGGCTCATTTATCCGCTCATCTGGCTCGGCCTCGCGCTCAGCGCGGCGCGTGTCTGGCGGATGCTTCGCGACGTGCGCAAAACGGGAAGCGCGTGGGAAAATCTCCCGCTCCGCGACTGCGTGACCGCCGTCGCGCTGGCCGGGCTGTTCGGCCAGGCGCTGCTCTGCGGGCTCATGCGCATCCCGCCGCTGCCGCAGTATTTTTTCGGCACCTTCGTCCTGCACGCGCTCATGGCGTGGTTCGCCGTGGACGCGCTCAGCCGCTGGCGCGCGGGCGCGCTGCCCGGCGTGCTCTACGCCGCGGGCGGAGCGGTGCTCACGGTGAGCGCGATGCTCGTCATCCACGCGCACGGTTTTGAAAAGCCCTACTGGCCCACGCTCGGCAATGATGTCGAAGTCGTACGCGACCTGAACCATTTCACCGACACCACGGTGCCTACCGATGTCGCCGTGCTGCAAAAAAATCCGCAAATCCTCCGCGCGCTCCGCCTGCTGCTCCCGCCTGAGCCGGGAACCACGCGACGCGAAAGCGGACGGCTCTTGATCACCCATCCCGGTCTTCATTCGGGCGGCAGGATTGTGTCTGTCGAAATTCTGAGTGAAGCCGGAACCTTCTCACCACGTCTGCCGCTCGACGTGACCCCGCTCCCAAAAAACTGGGTGCCCGATGCCAAGACCTGGTAGGGGGGACTTACCTCGCCTACTTCGGCCCCTCGTAGGTGATCACCACTTGGGTCGCGCCGTTCGCGCCGTTGAGCTGCACCGTGATGGTGCGTTTTTCGCTCTCCTTTTTCGCGCTGATGACCGGGGATTCCGGGGCCGACGTGACGGTCACTTCGTAGCCATCGGCTTGCAGTTTCGTTTCAAAAAACTCCCGCACCTTGGCGAGCGCGTCCGGCGTCTGCACGAAGAAGGAACCGGAAATGCCGGCCGGTTTTTCCGTTCTCATCCCCAAGCCCTGCGCCAACGCGCCGGGGTAGGCGGGCACCCACGCGGGCGGCGCCGTGACCCCGCCGCCGAAGACGGTCTCCTCGCCGTTCGAGTTCTTCATTTTGAATTTCCCCTGCGCCACCTCGTTGTAGGACATGGTGATTTCCTCGCCCGTCTTTTTCACCCGCACGGTGATCTCGCCCGCGGCATCGTCGGCCTTCACGAAGTCCCAATCCGGGTTCATTTTCGCCGCGACCATCGCCGCTGTCCGGGCCGGATTTTTCCGCCAGTCATCGCCCGCGACATCCTTCACCTTGTCCACGATCCTTGAGACGGTAAAAACCACGACCACGAGGATGATGAGCAGCACCCCGCAGCAGCCGATGCCGGCGATGGCGAGACCGGAGAGGACTTTTCTGGGAACCGGGGAATGGGGATCATTGGGATTCATGGCGGTGGTCTGTCTAACGCCACGCCGCGCCAGTGTCCGTCACATTTCGCCCGGCCCGAAAAATACCGCGTGCCTCCGCGGGCGCGCGCAGGCTAGCGTCCGCGGCGTATGGAAATCCTTCCGATTGATTTTTTCGGCGTCCATGTGGACGTGCCCTTCCCCGCGCCGCTCGGCTTTGCCGGGGCGCGGCTCGAGGCGTTTGGCGCGGCGCTTTGCGACACCGTGAAAGGCCTCAGCCTGCGCGCCGACCAGATCCGCCTGAAGCGCTGGGACGACCTTTTCGGCTACGAACTGAGCGCGCAGTTTTTCGGCGAAAACGGCACGCTCACGCGCACCGCGGACCGCATCAAATTCGGCGTCCGCAGCGCCCGCACCGCCGCGGATTGGAAGATCATCAGCGACACCCTCGTGCGCTTTTACACGCTCCTCGATTTCGATCCGAAAACCGTAAGCGCGATCTCCGCGCACGCCCACGGCCGGTTCCCGTCGGTCGAGGAGCGCGACGCTTTTCTCCAGCGCTTTTCCTACAGCCCGATGGTGAACCGCCCGGCCACGCTCGGCTATGTCACGATCCTCGATTGGGAAAAGGACATCCGCGTGCTCATCGAGCAGTCGAACGTGGTGCCGGGCGGCGTCTTCGTGTCGTGGGACACGCAGTTTGTGAACGCGCAGGACTGGGAGACTTTCATCCCCGCACTGCCCACGCTCATGGACAATTCGGCGAATCTTTTCGACCTCAGCTTCGAGCCGTTTCGCGAGCACGTCTGAAGCGGCAGTCACCGCGCCGTCGGCGCGAGCCAGCCGCGCCGCCAGTACACGAGCCAGCCGATCTCCTCGTGGAGCCACACGCCCATTTTCACGAAGCCGTCGGTCCCCGGCACGCTCGGTGCGAAGGGCACCTCGCCCGTGCTGACGCTGGTCAGGAAATTGCACGGCACCGGCACCACCTCCACGCCCATGTGCCGGACGGTCGCCGCCGCGCGGCGCATGTGATTCGCCGAGGTCACGAGGAGCACGCGATGCCACCCGCGCTCCTGCGCGAGCGCCTGCACGTCGATGGCTTCGTCGTGCGTGTCGGCGTTGCCGCCGAGCGGGATCATGGCCTCCGCGGGCACGCCCCAGTGCGTGAGCAGGCCCTTCATGATCTCGGACTCGAGGACGAGCCGCCCGTCGAGCGTCCCGGCATTGCCGCCGAGCAGCAGCACGGGCGCTTTGCCGAGCCGCATCATCTCCGCCGCCATGACCAGCCGGTCGCCCGCCGCCGTGAGATGCACGCCCGCCACCTCGTAGCGCGAGCCTCCCGCGCCGCCGCCGAGCAGCACCACGGCGTCCGCCGCGGGCAGGTCTTCGATTTTCACCCCCGCGTAGGGCCGCTCCAGCGAGGCGAGCACGCTCCCCGGCACGCCCGTGCTGCCGATGACCGTGATGAAAACCACCAGCGCCCCCGTGGCCGCCGCGAACCGGCGCAGCCGCCGCCGCCAGAGCAGCGCGGTGAGCACGAGCAGCGCGCCCCACACGAGGCCGACCGGCGCGAGCAGCGCGAGCAGTTGGTGCAGGAGAAAGGCGACGGTGCTGGCGAGGGCGTCGCTCATTTGCCGAGATAGAGCACCACGGTGCTGCGCGGCCCGACTTTCAACGGCGGGCTCGATCTCGCGGCGCGGCGGCTCCTGCCGCTGGCGGTGCCGGAATGGCAGGGCGCAAAGATGGTCGCGACGGAAGGAAACATGCGGATTTTCATGCGGGAAGAGCGGCGAGTAAAACAGCGCACCGCAACGCGCGCAATGTCCGGGGAGCGCACGCGTCCCGCGTGCTGGTGGAGCCTGCCCTGAGCCGCGAAGGGGCGTCCCGCCGCAACGAACTTCCGGCCGCGCGCGCGACGACGGAAATCCCCCGAACTTCGGGCGGTTCGGGAAGTTCGCGGAGGCGGGACGCCTCCCCCAGCACGCGAGACGCGTGCGCTCCCCGGAGGAAAAAATTCCTCTCGCCTTCCAGCCGTCTTTTCCAAACTCTCCCGCGCCGTACGCCATGAAAAAGACCGGTCACTTTCTCACCCTCCTCCTCGCCGCGCTGGGCCTGTCGGCCTCGGCGGCCTGGGCGCATCCCACGGTGGTCATCGATGCCGGCCACGGCGGGCACGACCGCGGCGGCGTGCCGGGCGACCGCTACGCCGAGAAAAACCTCACGCTCGACGTGGCCAAACGCCTCCGCGACGACCTCCGATCCTCCGGTTACCGCGTGATCATGACGCGCGACGGCGATTACTTCGTCGGCCTCGGCGGGCGCTGCTCCGTCGCCAATGCCCAGCGCAACGCCATCTTCATGTGCATCCACTTCAACTCCGCCCCGCGCGAGGGGGCCAACGGCATCGAGACCTATTACTACACGCGGCAGAGCGCGGGCTTTGCCGCCGCCGTCCACTCGCGGCTCGTGCGCGCGGCGGGCACCGAGGACCGCCACGTCCGCACGCGCGGCTACTACGTGCTCCGCAATACCCGCGTCCCCGCCGTGCTCGCCGAGTGCGGCTTTCTCACGAACCGCTCCGAGGGCGCGCGCATCGCCGGCTCCGCGGCCCACCGCCAGCGCCTCGCCGACGCCCTGGCCAGCGCCATCCGCAGCCGCTACTAGCCGCCAGTGGCGCGGGAAAATCCGACCGGCGGCGAGGGGTCGAATTTCCCCTTGACCGTGCCGGGGCGCGCACCCATTGTCCCCGCCCCAACTCGAAAAATTTCCTATGAAGACCTGCGAAATCACCCAAGCCCATCCGACCAAAGGCAGCAAAATCCACCGCCGCGGTCTGGCGAAGAAAAAGGGCGGCATCGGCCAGCATGTGACCAAGGTGGTGACGCGCACCTTTGAGCCGAATCTCAAAAAGAAGCGCATCTGGGTCAGCGAGCTGAAAAAGTACGTCACCGTGAAGCTCACGATGCGCGCACTTAAAACCGTGACGAAAAATGGCGCGTATGCCACTTTGAAATCCGCTGGCGTCATCTAAGCCGCTGGCGTCCACCTCAGCACACCCACCAAACTCCCAAACACCCACCCCTATGGCACTCAGCGTCATCAGCAAAAAATCCGGAAAAACCTACTTTCTCCATCAGCGCAACCAGGAGCTGAAAGGCGGCCAGAAAGTCACCCTTTACTACTTCGGCGGCGAGGCCAAGGAAGGCGCGATCGACGCGCTCCCAGCCGGCTACGAAGTCTCCGAGAACACCAAGACCGGCCTCCCGCTCTTGAAGAAAATCCGGCCCGCTGCTTAAGAAAATCCGGTAGTCGGCGCTTCGTTCCCAAACTTTCTGGCGGCTCGGGGTCACTCCCCGGGCCGCCATTTTTTATTTCAGATCGCAGATTTCAGATTTCAGATTGAAAGTCCGCGCTCCTTGTCTCGGGGATGCCGTGCAGCCAATCTGAAATCTGAAATCGAAAATTCCCATGAAACCCGTCCCCGTCACCATCCTCACCGGCTTTCTCGGAGCCGGGAAAACCACGCTGCTCAACTTCATCCTCAAGCAGCAGCACGGCTACAAGTTCGCCGTCATCGTCAATGAAATCGGCAAGATCGGCATCGACGGCGCGCTGATCGAAAGCACCAAGGATGAAGTGCTGGAGATGAGCAACGGCTGCCTCTGCTGCACGGTGCGCAAGGATTTGGTCAAGGGCGTGCAGAACCTTTTGAAGAAGGGCGGCTTCGACTACCTGCTCATCGAGACCACGGGCATCGCCGATCCGGGGCCGGTGGCGCAGACGTTTCTGAACATCCCGCAGCTCCAGCAGTTCGTGCGGATGGACTCCATCATCACGGTCGTGGACGTGGAGCAGATCGAGCGGCAGATGGGCGACACGGAAACCGCGCGCGAGCAGATCGCGATGGCCGATTTCCTCCTCCTCAACAAGACCGACCTCGTGGACGAAGCGCACCTCGTGCGCATCGAAGCGAAGGCGCGCGAACTGAACCCGCACGCGCAGATTTTCCGCACGAACCACTCCGAGGTGAACCTCAAGGAGCTGCTCGACATGCACGCTTTCGACGTGGATCAGAAGCTCACCGTCGATCCCGAATTCCTCAACGAACTCCAGACGCGGCATCACCACGACATCCAGTCGTTCAGCTTCGAGTTCGACCGCGCGTTCAACGTCGAGAAGTTCGAGTTTTTCGTCCAGCAGCTCTCGGAAAAGGAGAAGGTTTTCCGCAGCAAAGGCTTCCTCTCGATCGCCGGCAACCCGCGCCGCGCCATCTTTCACGGGGTCAACAACCGCTTCACGATCCTCTGGGATCGGCTCTGGGAAAAGGACGAGAAGCGCACCAGCCAGCTCGTCTTCATCGGCAAAGCGCTCGACGAAGCCCGCATCCGCGCGTCGCTGGAAAAGTGCCTCGCATAACTCCCATGAATCCCCTGCGCCGCGCCCTGTGCGTCCTGCTTCTCACCGCCGCCGTCGCTTTCGCCGACGACAAACCGCAGCCCGAAACCAAAGACACGCCGCCCGCCGAAAAGAAGCCCGACGAAAAAAAGGACGAGAAGCCCAAGGACGACAAACCCAAGGAGCACGCCGGCAAAGTCACGCTCGGCGGCGTGGAGGTGAAATACCTCGCGCAGACCGGCACCATCCCCGTGCTCAAGGACGACGGCGCGGCAAAGGCGGACGTTTTCTACGTCTATTACGCGGCCACCGATGCCGACGGAAAACGCCTCGCGGCGAAAGACCCGGCGGCGCGGTCGATCACGTTCTGTTTTAACGGCGGCCCCGGTGCATCCGCCGTGTGGCTGCACCTCGGCGGCCTCGGCCCGCGGCGGCTCGACCTCCCGGCGGACGGCCTCACGCCCGCCACCGTCGCGCGCATCGTCGATAACCCGAACTCCATCCTCGACGCCACCGACCTCGTCTTCGTCGATCCCGTCTCCACCGGCCTGAGCCGCGCGGCCAAGGGCGAGAAGCCCGAGCAGTTTTTCGGCGTGGACGAGGACATCGCCGCCGTCGGCGAATTCGTCCGGCTCTTCACCACGCGCGAGCAGCGCTGGTCGTCGCCGAAATATCTCCTCGGCGAAAGCTACGGCGTCATGCGCGTCGCCGGACTCGCGGGCTACCTCCAGGAAAAACACGGCCTTTATGCCGAGGGTCTCGTGCTCATGTCCGGCATCGTGAATTTCGGCACCCTCAACGCCGACGCCGGCAACGACCTGCCCTACATCCTCTTCCTCCCGACCCTCACCGCCACCGCGCACTACCACAAAAAACTCGCGCCCGACCTCATGCCCGACGTGGACAAAGCCGTCGCCGAATCCCGCGCCTTTGCCCAGGGCGAGTATGCCGTCGCGCTGCTCAAAGGCGCGGCCCTCGCGCCCGAGGAGCGCCGCCGTGTGGTCGAAAAACTCGCCCACTTCACCGGCCTCAGCACCGAGCAGATCGACGACCAGGATCTGCGCATCGACCCCTCCTTTTTCCGCAAAGCCCTGCTCCGCAAGGAGGGCAAGATCATCGGCCGCTTCGATGCCCGCGTCACCGGCGAGGACGGCGACCGCTCCGAGCTGCGCCCGGAGTACGACCCCTCATTTTCCAACATCGTCGGCGGCTTCTCCTCCGCCGTGAACGCCTACGTCCGCGGCGAACTCGGCTACGAGAGCGACCATCCCTACCACCTCCTCGCCGGGCTGCCGTGGCGCTGGTCCAGCTTCGAGGGGCGCTACGTCTCCACCGAGGAAAAGCTCGCCCGCGCCCTCAAGACCAACCCGCGCCTGCGCGTCCTCGTCCTCGCGGCCCGGCGCGACCTCGCGTGCCCCGAGGACACCCTGCGCCATTCCCTCGCCCACCTCACCCTGCCCGCCGCCGTGCGCGGAAACATCAGCACCAGCCGCTTCGACAGCGGGCACATGATGTACCTCTACCGCCCCGACGCCGAGAAGCTGCGCGCCGACCTGCTGCGGTTTTTGAAATAGGCGCGCTCAAGCGCGGGCTTTGGGGCCGCGGGTTTTCTTTGCGCCGTATTTCACGGGCTGGCGCTTGGGTTCGATCTTGGAAATGCCGGTGCCGGTTTTGAGTTCGGCGATTTGATCGCGGAGGAGGGCGGCTTTTTCATACTCGAGATTGCCCGAGGCGGTGAGCATCTCGGACTCGAGTTCGCGGAGGGTTTCGCTGAGGGAGAAGTTGCCGCCGCCTTCGCGGATGACGCTCTCCTCGATCTGCCGCGCTTTCAAAAGTGTGTGGAGACTTTCCTGCACGGCGCGCTGGACGCTGCGGGGGGTGATGCTGTGCTTTTCGTTGTAGGCGATCTGGCGGGTGCGGCGGTAGTCAGTGATGGCCATGAGCGCCTGCATGCTTTTCGTCACGATGTCGGCGAAGAGATAGACCTCGCCGTTGATGTGGCGCGCGGCGCGGCCGGCGGTTTGGATGAGCGAAGTTTGCGAGCGGAGGTAGCCTTCTTTGTCGGCGTCGAGGATGCAGACGAGGGAGACTTCGGGGAGATCGAGGCCTTCGCGGAGGAGGTTGATGCCGACGAGGACATCGAACTCGGCAGCGCGGAGGGCGCGGAGGATTTCGACGCGCTCGATGGTGTCGATGTCGCTGTGGAGGTAGCGGACTTTGAGGCCGACGTCTTTGAGGTAATCGCTGAGGTCTTCGGCGGTGCGTTTGGTCAGCGTCGTTATCAGGACGCGCTCGTTTTTCTCCACGCGCTGGCGGCAGAGTTCGAGGGTGTCGTCGATCTGGTTTTTGAGCGGGAGGATGGTGATCTTCGGATCGAGCAGGCCGGTGGGGCGAATGATCTGCTCGACGACGAGCGGTGCGCCGGGCGTGTGCGTGTCGAACTGCTCGACGGGCGTGTCGGTGCGGGAAAGTTTCGCCGGCAGCGCGGCGACGGGGATCTCTTCGTCGGGGGCGTTCTTGTCGCGCTTCGGGATGTAGCCGGTGTTGCCGACCGTCGAGTTCTTGATTTCGAAATCGGCGGGCGTGGCGCTGATGTAGAGCACCTGGCCGGTGAGGTCCATGAACTCGGGGAATTTCAGCGGGCGGTTGTCCATCGCGCTGGGGAGGCGGAAGCCGTACTCGACGAGCGTGTTTTTGCGCGAGCGGTCGCCCTCGTACATGCCGCCGATCTGCGGGACGCTGGCGTGGCTTTCATCGATGATGAGAAGGAAATCGCGCGGAAAAAAGTCGAGCAGCGTGAAGGGGCGCGAGCCAGGCGGGCGTCCGCTGAGATGGCGGGAGTAGTTTTCGATGCCGGAGCAGAAGCCCATCTCCTGCATCATTTCGAGGTCGTACTCGGTGCGCATTTTGATGCGCTGGGCTTCGAGGAGATGGCCGTGCTTTTCAAAGTGGATGACCCGCTCCTCCATCTCGGTGCGGATGGTGCGCTGGGCCTGCTGGAGCTTTTCGTAGGGCGTGACGAATTGCTTCGCGGGGAAAAGCGTGAGGTGCGTGAGCTGGTCCTCGGTGTGGCCGGTGAGCGGGTCGAAGCGGGTGATGCGCTCGATTTCGTCGCCGAAAAATTCGAGACGGATGGCGATTTCGTCGAGGTTCGCCGGGCGGACTTCCACGACATCGCCGCGGACGCGGAAACGGCCGCGCTCGAAGGCGATGTCATTGCGCTCGTAGAGCATGTCCACCAGCTTCGCGAGCACGCCCTCGCGGCTGATCTGCTGCCCGACTTTCACGGTGAGGAGCATTTTCAAATAGTCCTCCGGCGAGGCGAGGCCGTAGATGCACGAGACGCTGGCGATGACGATGACATCCTCGCGCGAGAGCAGCGACGAGGTGGTGGAAAGGCGCAGGCGCTCGATCTCCTCGTTGATCGACGAATCCTTCTCGATGTAGGTGTCGCTGCGCGGGATGTAGGCCTCGGGCTGGTAGTAGTCGAAATAGCTGACGAAATACTCGACGGCGTTGCGCGGGAAGAACTGGCGGAACTCGGAGTAGAGCTGCGCGGCGAGCGTCTTGTTGTGCGACATGACGAGCGTGGGTTTGCCCACGTTGCGCAGCACATTCGCGGCGGTGAAGGTCTTGCCCGAGCCGGTCACGCCGAGCAGCGTCTGGTGGCGGTTGCCGGCGAGGATGGACTTCGTCAGCTTGGCGATCGCCTGCGCCTGGTCGCCCTGGGGGGAGTAGTCGGAGGCGAGTTCAAAAGGCATCCGGCAGATGTAGCGGCGGACGCGCCGCGGGGCAAACGGGCGGGCTGACAAGTCCGGCAGAATCGAGCGGCGCAGCGGCTGCGTCGCGCTTGTTCCCGGCGCGGTCATCGGCCATGCTCCGCGACCCTTGGGATGAAAGACCACCGCCTCATCGACGAACGCAGCCTGGCCTTTGAGCGCCTCATCGCGGTGAAACTTCGGAACGATCCGACGCTATTGGGCAAGGCGCGCGGCAATCTTGCCCGATGGTTGGAAACGTGTTCCGTCGGCGTCAGGCCCGCGCTGCTCGAATGGCAAAACTTACTCTCCGGTCCCTTCGATGAACCCCTCGCATTCATGGAAGCCACCGACGAGCGCGCCACGCGTCTTCGGCAGTCGAGCCCCTTCTGCGGCATCCTTCGCGAGTTTCAAGCTCGTGAATCAACCATGGCTTGAGCCCCATCATCCGGGCCGCGCCGCGGCCTGCGCGGGACGCCCTGGCAGACGGGCTGGGGAAAGGGACGGTGAAAACCGCCGCGCCACCCGAAAACCGCGGCTCGGTGCGCGGAATCAACCGCATCCCGGAGCACCAACGGGAAAAAAATCCTCAACCAAGGAACTGCAAACACGCTCCCGCCCAATCAGGTCAATTGCTCAGCGTTTCCTTAGCAGGCTGGGAGGGCGGCGGCTGCAGGGGAAGCTGTCAGCTTCCCCTGCA
>JAYWEP010000140.1:0-36197 GCA_043779205.1 Chthoniobacter sp.
GGCGAAGAAGGCGATGCGGTCGGGGACTTCGGTGAGGTGCGTGACCTTCATTTTTTCCAGCGCGAGCACGGCGTCGAGCTGCCCGGCGGGCAAGGCCACACCAGCCTTCGCGAGCCACGGCGCGGCGAGCTCGCGATACCTTTCCAGCGGCATGTGCGCGAGGTACTGCGCGTTGAACCAGTCGCATTTTGCGAGGTCGAAATGCGCGCCTTTGCGGTTCACGTTGGCGAGGTCGAAGCGCGCGACGATCTCCTCGCGCGGCAGCACCTCGCGGTCGTCTTTCGGCGACCAGCCGAGCAGGCAGAAGTAATTCAGCACCGCCTCCGGCGCGTAGCCGCCTTCGAGGTAGCTGGTGATGCTCGCGCCCGTGTCGCGCTTGCTCATCTTCGAGCCGTCCTTGTTCATGATCAGCGGGATGTGCCCGTAGCGCGGCGGCTCCACGCCGAGCGCCTGGTAGAGTTCGAGGTGCTTGGCCGTGTTGGAAAGATGATCCTCGCCGCGGATGACGTGCGTGATCCGCATGTCGATGTCATCGACCACGTTCACGAAATGGAAAATCCACCCGCCGTCCGCGCGCCGGATGGTCATGTCGCTTTCCAGCTCGCCCTCGCGGTTCTGCGACTTGCTGCGGTCCACCTCGATCCGCCCGCACACCAGATCGTCGAACGCCAGCGGCTGCCGCGGCTGCCGGAAACGCAGCGCCCCGTTTTCATCCGCGTACACCTTTCCCGCCGCGATGAGCTGGTCTGCGTAACGCTGGTAAATCGCCTCGCGCTCGCTTTGGAAATAAGGCCCGTGCGGCCCGCCGATCTCCGGGCCTTCGTCCCAATCGAGACCGAGCCAGCGCAGCCCGTCGAAGATCACCTGCACCGCCGCGTCATTGTGACGCGCGCGATCCGTGTCCTCGATCCGCAGGATGAACTTCCCCCCGTGATGCCGCGCGAAGAGCCAGTTGAACAGCGCCGTGCGCGCCCCGCCGACGTGCAGGTAGCCGGTGGGCGAAGGGGCGAAACGGACGCGGATTTCGGGATTCATAAAGGGCGGCGAACTTGGCCCATCGCCGCGCGGGAGGGAAAGAAAAAGTGCGCGCACACTTTGCTTGCGAGTCCGGTGGGTCGGGGCTTCTCTTCACCCATGAGCGCCGCAGAAGTCATCGCCCAAATCGAAGCCCTGCCCGAAGCCGAGCGCGTCGAGGTCGCAACGGAAACCATTCGCCGGCTAGAGCCGCTCGATTTGAAAATCGTCGAGCGTGCCTTGCGCCGCCTCCAGCATCCTGAGATTCCGCAATCATTTTGGGAAGGGATGGAGGATGTGGAAGACGGGCGTGTTGTGGATATGGAGACCGCGCTTTTCGAGGAGCCGCCGCCGCACGTCCTCGACCGTTCCATCCGGTCCGACTGAACCGGCAGCGAGCGAGGCGCGTCGATGATCTATCGCTACCAAGGGTCCAAGCGCTTCTGGAAAAGCTTCTACGCCCTCTCCTCGGCGCAAAAGGCCAGCACGCGCGCGGTATGGTTCATTTTCAAGACGGACCCTTTCCATCCCAGCTTGCGCTGTCACAAAATCCAGCATCTCTCCGCTGTCTCGAATGAAACCATTCACGCCATCTGGATCGAAGGCGACCTGCGCGCTGTGTTCTCCATTCGCGGCGATGTAATCTACACGATCGATATCGGCACCCACGACATCTACAAACGCTAACCCACCATGCGCTCCCTCCTCATCCTCCTCCTCGCCCTCACCCTCGCCCGCGCCGCCGAGCCGCCGTTTGAAATCCTCCCCGGCGACCGCGTCCTCCTCCTCGGCGACACGCTGCTGGAGCGCGAGGGCACCTACGGCTATTTGGAAACGCGGATGTGCGAGCAGTTCGCCGACCGCCCCTTCACCGTGCGCAATCTCAGCTTCGCCGGCGACACCCCGCTCGGCCTCAGCCGCGCCGCCTTCGATCCGCCGGCCAAGGGCTGGGAGCGGCTCCTCGAGCAGATCGCGCTGGTGCGGCCCACCGTCGTCTTCCTCGGCTACGGCATGGCCGCGAGCTTGCAGGAAATGACGGATCGCTCGCAAGACCCCACGCTGAATCGGGATCCCGCGCGCTATGGCGAGGAGCCAATGAGCGCGGCGCGGTTCAAAAAGGATCTCGGCACTTTGATGGATGCGATTGTCGAGAGCGGGGGAAAGGGAGAACGTCCAACGTCCAACGTCCAACGTTCAACTTCCAACGAAGCCGCTGCGGCAGCCCCTCCTACTTCGACGTTGGACGTTGAACGTTGGAAGTTGAACGTTTCTTCCTCCCCCGTCCGCTTCGTCCTGCTCAGCCCCATCCGGCACGAAGACCTGCGGGCCACCCGCCCCGGCCTCCCCGACCCGGCGGAGCACAACAAGCTGCTCGCCGCGTATGCCCAGGCCATCGAGGAGCTGGCGAAGGAGCGCGGGGCGCGGTTTGTGGATCTGCTTGGCACCAATCAATCTTATGTATTCGTGAATCCCCTCTTCTCCGACCACCGCACTGCGAATGGGATTCACCTCGAAGCGCACGGTTACGAGGAGGTATCGGCCGACATCGCGATGGTGTTCGGTTGGGCTCCTCATATTAAAGACCGCGAGCTGTGGACCTCTGCGGTCTTCGGCTTCACCCGGACGGATGTGCCTGAGCCGCCAGCGCGCAATGCCCTCCGCGCCGCCATCATCGCCAAGAACGCCCTCTTCTTCCACCGCTGGCGGCCCGCCAACTCGACCTACCTCACCGGCTTTCGCAAGCACGAGCAGGGGCAGAACGCCAAGGAGATGCCCATGTTCGACCCCCTCATCGAAAAGGCCGAAGCCGAGATCGAGCGCCTGAAAAAAGCGGGCGCGGCGGCGAGTCCGGGGAGCCCAGGCGTCCCGCGTGTTGGTTCGGGCGTCCCGCCGGAACGCACTTCCGAGCGCGTCGCCGAAAGCCCGCCCGCTCCGAACTCCGAACCCGCAACGAAAGTCCGCGAAGGCGGGACGCCTTCACCAGCACGCGAGACGCCTGCGCTCCCCGGCACTCCGCCCGCGCCGCCGCAATTCACCGTCGCCGACGGCTACCAGATCGAGCTTTGGGCCGAAAACCCGCTGCTGGAGAAGCCCACGCAGATGAATTGGGACGCCCTGGGCCGCCTCTGGGTGTGCAGCTCGTCGCTTTACCCCATGATCGAGCCGGGGCAGGCGGCGGATGACAAGGTGCTGGTGCTTTCCGATCCCGGAAAGACCGGCAAGGCCACGAAGAGCGAGGTTTTCGCCAAAGGGCTGCTCGTCCCGACCGGGGTGGTGCCGGACCTGATGGGAGCCAATGGGACGGATGCGACTAATGCCGGCCCATCCCAACCCATCACTCCCCTCACTCCCATCCCGACCGCCGCCTACGGCTGCTACGTCGGCCAAAGCACCGAGCTGCTCCACTTCGACGCCGCTGGCACGAAGCGCATCGTCCTCTCCGGCTTCGGCACCGAGGACACCCACCACATCGTCCACACCCTGCGCTGGGGGCCGGATGGACGGCTCTACTTTAACCAGAGCATCTACATCCACAGCCACCTCGAGACCCCGTGGGGCATGGTGCGGCTGAACTCCGGCGGCTGCCTCGCCTACGACCCGCGCACCGAGCGCACCGAGGTCTTTGCCAAAGGGTGGGTCAACTCCTGGGGCCACGCCTGGGATCGCTGGGGGCAGAGCTTCTTCACCGACGGCGCCGGCGGCGGCGGCATCAACTGGGCCTTCCCCGGCGCCATGTTCACGACCTACGAAGGCGCCCGCCAGACCGTCCCCAGCGTGAGCCCCGGCGCGTATCCGAAATTCGCCGGCCTGGAGCTCATCTACAGCCCCGCCTTTCCCGCCGACTGGCAGGGCAGCGCCATCACCTGCGACTTCCGCGCCCACCGCATCGTGCGCTTTAGCATCGAGGACTTAGCGGCCCCCATGACTCCCACCACTCCCATCCCTCCCATAGGCCAAACGGGAGTTATGGGACCCATCCCCGAGCCCCGCTCCGGCTACACCACCAAAGAGATGCCCGACCTCGTCCGCACCGCCGACCTCAGCTTCCGCCCCATCGACGTGAAGCTCGGCCCCGACGGCGCGCTCTACGTGGCGGATTGGAGCAACCCGGTCATCAACCACGGCGAAGTCGATTTCCGCGACCCCCGCCGCGACCACCACATGGGCCGCATCTGGCGCATCAGCAAAAAGGGGGAGCCGGTGGGGAAGTGGGAGCCGCTGGTGGGGAAGAAGACCGAGGAGCTGCTGGATGGGCTGCTGAGCGGGAGTTTGTGGGAGAAGGAGCAGGCGAGGCGGGTGTTACGATCACGAGTGGTGAGGGTGATGGCTGATAATAGAGGCGCTCTAGATCTCCGTGATCTCATTAACGCGTGGCGCAGATCCGAAATAGATCGAGGAGCTTTACCGGGTCACTTTCCGGGAGAAGTCGCCGTCGAAGCCGGATGGCTTTACCCAGAGTTTGGGCTTTTCGACAGCGGAGCCGAATCGGTGGCTGTGGATAGCAGTTCGCCTTTACGCCCCATCGCTTGCCGAGCCGTAGGAGCCTACGTAACGATGGTCATGGCGTCCGAAAAACGCTGGCGCGACTTCCTAGAGAATCCGGCCAAGTCCCAGGATGGAATGATTCCAACTGGAGCTCTCGAGAAGTGCATCGCCGACCCGAATCCCCGCGTCCGCCTCGAAGCCATGCGCGCCCTTGCCCGCATCCCCACCGCCCGCAGCGCCGAGCTGGTGCTGGATGCCGCGGTCGGGGATTTTACCGCAGAGGCGCAAAGGACGCAGAGGGGCGCAGAGGATGGAAAGCAGAACGCGGCCACCACTTCACCCTCCACCCAAAATCCCTCTGCGAACCTCTCAAAAACCTCTGCGCCTCTGCGGTTAAATGAAGCGGACGTTTTCTACCAGCACGCCGCCTGGCTCTCCATCAATGACCTCGCCCAGCCGTGGCTCGACGCCCTGGCCAGCGGCGCTTGGAAAGCCGAGGGGCGCGAGCGGCAGCTCGAATTCGCCCTCAACGCCCTGCCGCCCGCCGCCGCCCGCAGCGCGCTCGCCCAGGTGCTCGGCGCGGGGCCGCGCGACTTCGCCAAAGGCCCGTGGGCCGAGCTCATCGGCCGCGCCGGCGACCCCGCCCAACTGCGCCAGCTCTTCGACGCGCTCCTCGTCTCCTTTGGCATGGACTGCTGCCCCGGCGACGAGCTGAAGAACATCCGCGCCGTGCCCATCGACGACGCCACCGCCCTGCGCTGCGTCGCCGCCCTGCTCGAAGCCGCCCGCGTCCGCAACCAGCGCCCCACCGGCGACCTCCTCCCGCTCGAACGCCTCGTCTTTCACACCAATGCCGCCGTCCGCGCCGGCGTGCTCCGCCTCGTGGGCTACTGGAAACCCGCGCCCGGCCTCGACTGGCTGCGCGGGGTCTTCGACGAAAACGCCCTCGACCCCGGCTCCGCCAGCGCCGCCATCGAGAGCGCGCGCGACCTCGGCGGCGCACCCGCCATCGCTTTGCTGAAAAAGCTCGCCGCCGACGGCACGCCCGCACCCACCCGCCAGCAAGCCGCCGTGGCGCTCGCCGCGCTCGACTTGAAAGGCTCGCTCCCCGCCCTCGCCGCCGCACTCTCCACCGCGCCGGGCGAGGACGCCGCACTCGCCGGATGGCGCGAGCTTTTCAAAATCAACGGCGCGCTCGAAACCGTGACCGCGCAGCTCCCGACCGAGCCCTGGGGGCGGACGCTCTCGAAACCCGCCATCGCCGCCGGACTCCGCGCCGCGCGCGAGGCGGGCAAGAAAGGCGAGCCGCTCCTCGCCGCGCTCACGCCGCTCGCCGGCCTGACCGCCACCGAGGCGAAGATGCCCAAGGACACGCGCTGGATGCTCGATTTCGTAAAGAAGGACGGCGACCCCGCGCGCGGGGAACTCGTCTATCGCCGCGCCACCAGCGGCTGCGTGACCTGCCACGCCATCGGCGGCGCGGGCGGCATCGTCGGCCCGTCGCTGACCTCGCTCGGCGCGAGCGCGCCGCTGGATTACATCGTCGAGAGCGTCTTTCTCCCGAACGCGAAAGTGAAGGAGGGCTACAACGCCGTGACCCTCGCGCTCAAGGACGGCACCCAGGCGAGCGGCATCCAGGTGCGCGAAACCGCCGAGCAGGTCTTCCTGCGCAACATCACCGGGCAGGAGACCGCGGTGGTGAAAGCGAACATCACCGGCAAGACCGACATCGGCTCGATCATGCCCGCCGGCCTGCTCGACCAATACCCCGAGCGCGACCGCTGGGACTTGCTCGCCTTCCTCGGCGAGCTGGGCAAACCGGGGCCGTACGACGCGAGCAAAGCGAACGCCGCGCGCGTCTGGCGTTTGTATCCCGGCACCGCCGCGGACGCGGCTTTGAAAAATGCGCCGCACGACGCGAGCGCAAACGTGCAGACGCTCGTGGACGGCCGCCTGCTCCGCGACCAAGTGCGCGAAGCGCTCCAGCTCGTGACCAATCCCGGCGACGTGATCTACGCCGTGACGCAATTCCAAAGCACCGGCAAAACCCGCCTCGACCTCACCGGCATCGCCAAAGCCTTCCTCGACGGCGCACCGCTCACCATCACCAGCGACCTCGCCCCCGAACTCCCCGCCGGCCTCCACACCCTCGCCGTGAAACTCGACGTCCCCGCCCTCCCCGAAGTCCTCCGCGCCGCCAGCGCCGACGCGAGCTTCGTGACGAACTGACCCCGCGTGCCGCGACTGTAGGGGAAGCTGTCAGCTTCCCCTACAGTCGCGCACGCGGCGCACTCCGGGGAGCACACGCGCCCCGCACCGCCCTCACTTCGCGAGGTCGTAGCAGACGAGGTGATCCTCGTCGCGCAAGTAGAGCAGCCGGTTCGCGAGCACCGGCGCGGCCCAGCACGGGTAGCGCATCTGCGGCACCTGCCAGCGCGCGAGCTCTTCGATTTTATCGGCGTTCGGTTTGAAAAGTCCGAGCAGCCCCGCTTCGCCGAGCACGATCAATTTTCCATCCGCGAGGATCGCGGAGCCGCGGCCAAACACGTCCGGCGCTTTGTCGCCATCCGCGAGCTTGACGTGGCCGCCATTCGGCCAGCCTTCCTCGCGATCCCATTTCACCTCGCCCGTCGCCAGCTCCACACAGCGGAAATGCGCGTCGGGTTCATTGCGCCCGGTGAAGGCGAAAAGCATCCCCTTTTCCAAAACGGGGCGCGTCCAGTGGACTTCGAGTTGGAGCCCGCGCCAGACTTCTTCCACGGCCTTGCCGCCGGCGCGCACCCGCAGGCAGACGGCGCCGGTTTTGTAGTACGCATTCGAGAGCAGGATGAGGTCGTCCCGCACCACCGGCGTCATCGCCGTGACCGTGGAATCCTGCCGCGCGCGGAACCAGAACGAGAAATTCACCGCGCCCGTTTTCGGGTCGAGCGAGACGAGCCCCTGCCGCGTGCAGACGAGGATGTGGCGCTGCCCGCGGATCGTCGCCGCGACCGGCGTGCAATAGCTGGCCTGCTTCTCGAAGCGCGGGTCGCTGCGATTCCACTCCACGACGCGGCTGCCCGGCCACGCGGTCATCGGCACGCCGTTCCACGATTTCTCGCCCACGTTTTCCCACACCGTTTTGCCCGTCGCCGCGTCGAATGCGACGATTCCGGAATTGAGCTGCGCACCCACCTGCACGATGAGCAGACCGTCTTCCAAAATCGGCGAGCTGCCCGCGCCGAAGAACGCTTCCGGCACGTCGAAATCCTTCGCGGTATCGCGCTGCCAGACTTTTTTCCCCGTCACCATGTCGAGGCACAGCAGCACGCCTTCCGCGCCATAGGTGTAGCAATGATCCGCGGTCAGCAGCGGCGTGCAGCGCGGGCCGTTGTTGTAGCCAAACGGGTCGCGGTAGTCCGAGGGATACGCGTATTTCCACAGCGTCAGCCCGCTCTTCGCATCGCACGCCTCGACGATCTCTTCGCGCTCCACGCGGTGATGCACCACGAGCTTTCCGCCCCGCACGCTCGGCGCGCTGTAGCCCTTGCCCACGGCTTTTTCCCAGACCAGCGGCGGACCTCCTGCGGGGAGCGTCTCCGCGAGGCCGGTCTCGGCGGAGACCTGGTCGCGGGTCGGACCCATGAATTCCGGCCAGTCGCCCGCGAAAACGGAAACGGCGGACGCGGCGAGAAGAGCGGAAAGAAGGAGGCGTGGCACGGGCGCACGATGGCCGGGCTGCGCAACGATTCAAGCACCGCATCGGGACGCGGCGGTCAGCGCCGGGATTTGCCTGATTGCGCGGAGAGCAGCTTGAGCAGTTCACCCGCCGCCCGGCCAGGCGGGCGCTGCCTGGGCCAGAGGGCGATGATCCTGCGGTCCGGCCGCGGCGCTTTCAGCGAGCGATAGACGGGCGCATCGGCGAGTCCGGCTTTCACGGCCATCGCCGGGATCAGCGAGATTCCCAGGCCTGCGCGCACGAGCGCCTGGATCGTCTCCAATTGCGCGCTGCGAAAGCTGATCCGCGGATGGAGGTCGCGACGGTCGCAGAAGCGCAGCACCTGGTCGCCGAGGCAGTGGCCGGCCTGCATCACGATGAGGCGCTCGCTTTCCAAATCCTCGACCGCGATGGTGCGGCGGCTGGCGAGCGGATGCCCCGGCGGGAGCGCCAGCAGCAGCTCCTCGGAAAACAACTCGCGGATTTCGAGGCGCTCGTCCTGGATCGGCTGACTGGCGAGAGCCAGGTCGATCTCGTAGGCGTGGAGCTGCTTGAGCAGGCGCGCAGTGGTCTCCTCCTGGATGACGATTTCCACGCTGGGAAATTTCCCGGTGAAGGCGCTCAGCAGCTTCGGCAGCAGGTACGGCGCGATGGTCGGCAGCACGCCGATCGTCACCACGCCGTGCGGGAGCGCCCTGGCGTCGGTCGCCTCGCGTTTGGCGGCGTCCACTTCCTCGAGAATCCGCACCGCGCGGCGGAGAAACGCTTCGCCGGCGGGCGTCAGTTTCGTCTCGCGCCTCATGCGGTCGAAGAGCCGCTCGCCGAGTTCCTCCTCGAGTTTCATGATCTGCTGGCTGAGCGAGGGCTGGGCGACGCGGCACTGCTCGGCGGCGCGGGAAAAATTGCCCGTCCGCGCGACGGCGACCATGTAGCGGAGCTGGTGCATTTCCATAGGCGCTGCCTATGATGGCAAAAGGAACGAAGTATTTCAACAATCGCCACGAAAACCGATACAAGCTCCCCCAACCGGTGCCGCATTGTGCGGCGCACAACCACTCCTCACCATGCCAGACGAAACCCCACTATCCGCAACAGACCAATCCGCAGTCGCCCCAACCGCAGGGGACTCGGGAGCCAAATGCCCCTTTCATCACACCGCCGGCGGCGGGACGACGAACCGCGACTGGTGGCCGAACCAGTTGAAGGTCGGACTGCTGCACCAGCATTCCTCGAAGTCCGATCCCATGAGCGGGGACTTCAACTACGCGGCAGAGTTCAAGAGCCTCGACCTCGCGGCGGTGAAGCAGGATCTCGCGGCGCTGATGACCGACTCGCAGGACTGGTGGCCGGCGGACTTCGGCCACTACGGCGGTCTGTTTATCCGCATGGCGTGGCACAGCGCCGGCACCTACCGCACCGGTGACGGCCGCGGCGGTGGCGGTCGGGGCCAGCAGCGCTTCGCGCCGCTCAATAGCTGGCCGGATAACGTGAGCCTGGACAAGGCGCGTCGCCTGCTCTGGCCGATCAAGCAGAAGTACGGCCGGAAGATTTCCTGGGCCGATCTGATGATCCTCACTGGGAATGTCGCGCTCGAAACGATGGGCTTCAAAACGTTCGGCTTCGCCGGCGGGCGTGAGGACACTTGGGAGCCGGATCAGGACGTCTATTGGGGCAAGGAAACCACCTGGTTGGATGACAAGCGCTACTCCGGCGACCGGGATCTCGAGAACCCGCTCGCGGCCGTGCAGATGGGACTGATTTACGTCAACCCGGAAGGCCCAAACGGCAACCCCGATCCGATCGCGTCGGCCCGCGACATCCGCGAGACCTTCGCCCGCATGGCGATGAACGACGAGGAGACGGTGGCGCTCATCGCCGGCGGCCATAGCTTCGGCAAGACCCACGGCGCTGGCCCGGCGACCCATGTGGGGGATGATCCAGAAGCGGCCGGCCTTGCGGAACAGGGCTTTGGCTGGAAAAACAGCTTTGGCACCGGCAAAGGCGGCGACGCCATCACGAGCGGCCTGGAAGTGACCTGGACCACCACGCCCACGAAGTGGAGCAACAACTTCTTTGAGAATTTGTTCGGCTACGAATGGGAACTCACGAAGAGCCCCGCCGGAGCGAATCAGTGGACGCCGAAGAACGGCGCCGGTGCCGGCACCGTGCCGCATGCGCACGACGCGTCGAAGCGGATCTCGCCTTCCATGCTGACCACGGACCTCGCCCTGCGGTTCGACCCGGCTTACGAGAAAATTTCGCGCCGCTTTCTGGAGAATCCCGACCAGTTCGCCGACGCGTTCGCCCGCGCGTGGTTCAAGCTGACGCACCGCGACATGGGACCGCGCGAACGCTATCTCGGGCCGGAGGTTCCCACCGAGGAACTCATCTGGCAGGACCCGATCCCCGCGGTGAATCACCCATTGATCGATGCGCATGACATCACCTCACTGAAAAGCAAGATCCTGGCTTCCGGTCTGCCCGTCTCGCAGTTGGTTTCGACCGCCTGGGCGTCAGCCTCCACGTTCCGTGGTTCCGACAAGCGCGGCGGTGCAAACGGTGCCCGGGTTCGTCTGGCACCGCAGAAGTTCTGGGCAGTCAACCAGCCAGTCCAACTGGCGAAGGTGCTCGAAACGCTGGAAGGTATTCAGGGGGCGTTTAATAACACGCAGCCTGGCGGCAAGAAGGTCTCGCTGGCGGATCTGATCGTGCTGGCCGGCTGCGCCGGCGTCGAGCAGGCGGCGAAAAATGCCGGTCACGAGGTCGCGGTGCCCTTCACGCCGGGACGCAGGGACGCCTCGCAGGAGCAGACCGATGTGGACGCCTTCGCCGTGCTCGAACCCATCGCGGACGGCTTCCGCAATTACCTCAGGGGCAAATACACGATCCCAGCCGAAGCACTGCTGATCGATAAGGCGCAATTACTGACCCTCACCGCGCCCGAATTGACGGTGCTCGTGGGCGGCATGCGCGTCTTGAACACCAATGCCGGCCAGGTTCGCCACGACGTCTTTACCAAGCGCCCGGAAGCGCTGACCAACGACTTCTTCGTGAACCTGCTCGACATGGGCACGGAGTGGAAGCCGGTCTCGCAAGCCGCGGACGTGTTTGAAGGCCGCGATCGTAAGACGGGTGAACTCAAATGGACCGGCACGCGGGTCGATCTCGTCTTCGGCTCAAACTCCCAACTCCGCGCCTTGGCGGAAGTCTATGGAAGTTCCGACGCGGAGAAGAAGTTCGTCCACGACTTTGTCGCGGCCTGGAACAAGGTGATGAACCTTGATCGCTACGACCTCGCGTAATTCCCGAGAATAGACCCTAACGCGCGCACCCGGACCCAATTTCGTCACCCGTCTTTTCCGCCGGGGCTAAAGCTTCGCGCTTACTTCGGGAAAACCTCCACCAGTGCTTCGGCGGCCTCGGGCACCGCCACGCGGAAGTCTTCCCCGAGGAAGCGCGCGAGCGTGGCGGCGGTCTGCGCCTGCCAGACGGGCGCGCAGTTTTTCCGCTCGCCGAGCGGCGGCGTGTCGGGGCCGAGGACGGCGAACCACATCTGGCCGGACTCGACGATTTTTTCGCCGTGGCTCGTCCACAGCTCCCCGGTGCCGCGCCCGTGGTCGGTGGTGAAGATGAGCGTGGTCGTGCCGCGCATTTCGGGGATGGACTGCGCCGTTTCCCAAAGCTCGCGCACCCAGCGATCGACGTTGCGCGCGCTGGCCAGGTAGCGGTCGTAACGCTGGCCGTGCGCCCACTCGTCGGTCTCGCCGAAGTTCACGTAGAGCACGCGCGGCTTCGCGGTGGTGAGGTAGTCTTTCGCGGCGGCGAAGACAAAGGCGTCGAAATGCTCGTCGGGCCAGGGCTGGATGATGTCGGCGGCGAGGGCTTCGAGTTCGGCTTTGCGCGGGAAGTCGAGATCGCGCGCGTCCTTGATGCCCGGCGTCCACATGGGGAGCTGCGAGCGCTCGCGGTTGAGGATCGCGGGCAGCACCTGCCAGCCATTGATCGCGGCGACTTTGCCGGCAAAGCCGGGGCGACCGAGCAGCCATTCGAGGACGTTGACGTTCGGATTGGGGATCGGCTTGTTGCTCTTGATCCGCTCGTCCGCGTGGCCGGTGAGAAATTCGCTGTAGCCGGGATAGGAAAAGTTTTTCCCGTTGGTCACGCCCGCCTCGCTCCCCGCGTCGCGGTTGCCAAAAAGCTGTCCGTGCCCGGCGATCTCGCTCCAGACAAACGGCAGCACCCGCGCCCGCCGCGCCTCCGGCGTCTCCGCCCAAAACTGCTCGCGCAGCGCCGTCTCGCTCGGCACGCCGCCGCTGGCTTTGTTCATCAGCGCCTCCTCGGCTCCGCGGAAAACCTCCTGCCAGCGCAGGCCATCGGTCGTGATGAAGAGAATGTGCTGGGTTTTCAAGGCGGCGCTTTCCGCAGCGCAGATGGGCGCGGCGACGAGGAGGAAAATGAGCGGGAGGAGACGCATCCGCCGAGCGTGCCACAGCGCCGCCAAGGAAGTCCACGAAAGGCACGAAAGGACACGAAAACCGGAGATGCCTTTCGTGTTCCTTTCGTGCCTTTCGTGGACTCTCTCCCCCGCGCATCGTGCCGGAAAATACGAAGCGCCCGGGCCTTTCGACCCGAGCGCCCCGTAGCCCATGAAAATGTCGTTGCCGCTTAATTCGCCGCGAGCCGGGCGTCACCTTTCGAGGCCACCCGGGCTTTCGCCGTCGCCGGGGTCTTGGAGGCGACCGGTGCCTTCGACTTGCTGGCCACGCTCGCCACCGCGCTGTTGTCGCCGGTGTGCCGGAAAGCGGTGTTTTTGCTGTAGGAGTAGAGCGGCACATAGTCGTCCGGGCCCACGCTGTCGGCGGGGATGGCGCGGGCGTTCATCGTGCAGTCGAGAATCCACCAGCGGCCCTCACCCTGCCACATCACCCAGGCGTGGCTGATGCGGTTGCCGCGTTTCATTTTGCCAATGACGAAACGGGCGCTCGGATCCTGGAGCTGGTCGCAAAGCCAGAGAGCCTTGTCCTTGCAATCGCCCACGCGATGCGCGGCGGTTTCGCTCGGGAGGGCGGGGTTGAAAGGATCGGTGTGCGCGTAGCGGAAGCCGCGGCCCTGGCGCATGAGCGCACCGACGCGCCCCATGTCGGGGGCCGTGCCATTGAGGGTGCTGAAGACCTGTTTCACCGGGCTCATGTAGGCTTCGTAGGGCGTGCGGCTGATCGTGGAACCGAGATCCACGATGGCGGAAGCGGTGAGCTGGGCGAGGAAGAGAGCGGCGAGGGAGGAGAGGACTTGTTTCATATGGAGTATGATTATTATAATCTCCATACTGTCCTAGCGCGCCCCGTGCCACCCCCGGCGGCGTCGCAAAAACTCCCTGAACTTTCTCCCGCCTACACTGGAGACACGCGCCGAGGTGGCCGCTCTCTCCCGCTCCTTACCTCGATTTTTTCAAAATCGAGAACGCCCCTGCCGAGATAAACCCGCGCCCACGCGGGCGGGCCCGTCAGCCTTCAATCCTCCAGCCACACAAACACCGGCAACTCCCCCGCTTCCACTTCGATCCCGCCCGGCACGCCCGGCACCGGCACGCGCGGCGCATCGCCTGCCGCGAGCGGCGTGCGCTCGGCGCGCAGCACTTTCGCCGCACCGATTGGCACCGTGGCTTTCACCGCCGCGCCCGCCGGTTTCCACACCGCCAGCACGCGCTTTTTCGCATCATCGCCCTTCGCGAATTCATAGACGAAGCCCCGCTCCGCATCCTCACGCACGACCTTGGTGAGCCGGTAGTCGCCGAGCGTTTTCTGGAGATGCGCCACGGCGTAAAACGCGGGCTTCGGCACGAAGTTCCGCGTCAGCCCGGAGGAGCCGTGGAGGTGCGGCGTGTCGTCGTCGTTGAAAAAATAGAGATAGGCGCGATCCACACCCAGCGCGCAGAGCACCATGTATCCGCGGACGATCCACATGGCCTGCTCCCTCTCCGTCGAGCCGATCCACTTCGCAAAATCCCCCGTCGCCGGCGCGGGTTTCGTCGTCGCGTCCCAGCCGAATTCCGTGAGCCACACTTCCTTTCCCGGCGCATGCTCGCGCCGCCACGTCAGCACCGAGCCGATGTCTTTCAAAAAGCCGATCTTCGGGTCTTCCGGGTAGCTCCGCTGCCATGTCGGCCAGCCGGTGATCTCGGCGTACATGTGGACGTTCACGATGTCGTAGAGCGACTCCAGCCCCGCGAGGCAGTCCACGCTCTTCGAGTAACTCCCGCTCTTGCCGAGATTCGCCGCGCACGTCGCGATGCGCATCTTCGGATCACCCGCGCGCAACCCGCCGGCCATCGCCTCGAAGAGCTTCCGGTAAGTCGCGTCGTCATACTTGCCCGGCTCATTGCCGATCTCCGCCGCCTCGATCAGCGGCACCTTCGCCGACGGCCCAAACGCGCTCGCGAACGCTTTGCCATAGGCGAAGGCATCGCGCGGCAGATCCTTCCACGCGTCCGGTTTCAGATTGTCAAACATCAGGCTCGCCTCCGTGCGATACCCCGCCCGCGCCCACGAGCCATAGACCTGCGACCAATCCACCCCGTTCCGCGCCAGCGGAAACTTGGTCGCGTAACTCGTGTCATTGCCAAAGTCCCAATCGACCGGGTGATAGTCCCGCAGCAGCCGCGTGACCGGCGCATACAGCTCCGGCTTGAACGCCACCGTGTGCCCGCACAGCCCCATGAAATCCCGCATCAGCGGCCGCGGCTTCTCCTCCGCGCGGACGGATGCGGTGAAAAGGGAAAGCGTGAGGAGGAGGGAAAGGATTCGCATAACGCGTGGATTGAAGAGCGGAGGCCGCGCGGAAGGCGAAGAGATTCGCGCCGGCAGAAACTTCCCACGGGCCAACGAACCTCTCGTGACCAAGCTCCAGCTTGGTCACGCCCTTGTCTTCGAAGCTCCGCTTCGCCGCCCGCGGCCCGGAAAGGCGTGCTCAGTTCCACATCGCGCTCCGTTCGCGAAGCGGAGCTTCGGGGACATGTGCGTTCCTAAGCTGGAGCTTAGAGGGCGTCTAAAAAGTCCGGCCGGGCCTGCTTCTTCCTCTTCCGCTTCCGCCTAATCTTCCTCCTCGTTCGCCCTCGATGGGAGGAAGATTAGGCGGAAGAGGAAGAGGAAGAGGATTTTTAGACGCCCTCTTAGGAACGAGGGGCTGAAAGCCCGTCTCATCGGGACCGGGATTTACGACGCAAAGCGCTCCAGCCTTGCTCCCGACGCCGCGCCGTTCAGATTCTCCGCCACCCCAAACTATGAAAGTCCTCGCCGTTTTCCTCGCCCTCGCCGCGCCCGCTTTGCGCGCCGCGCCGCCGGAGGTGGAGATTCCTTTTCCCAGCACCATCCCCATCCCGCCGGCGACGGTGCTTTCACCCGAGGAGACGCTGAAGACGATCAAGGTGCCCGCAGGTTTCCATGTCGAACTCGTGGCCAGCGAGCCGCTGGTGACGACGCCGGTGGCGATGCAGTTCGACGAGGACGGGCGGCTGTGGGTGGTGGAGATGAATGGCTACATGCAGAACATCGACGGCAAAAACGAGGACGCGCCGAATGGCCGCGTGGTCGTGCTCGAAGACACCGATGGCGATGGCAAAATGGACAAGCGCACCGTCTTTCTCGACAAGCTGGTGATGCCCCGCGCGATCACGCTGCGCAAAGGCGGCGCACTCATCTGCGAGCCGCCGAACGTCTGGTGGTGCCCCGACGCGAACCACGATCTCGTCGCCGATGGCAAGGAGCCGCTGATCTTGAATTACGCCACCGGCGGCAACCCCGAGCACATGCCGAACGGGCTGATGCTCGCGCTCGACGGCTGGCTCTACAACGCCAAGTCGGCCTGGCGCTATCGCTTCACGCCGACGGGCGAGCTAAAAAAAGACGGCACCGCTTTCCGCGGCCAGTGGGGCATCTCGCAGGACGACTACGGGCGCATCTATCACAACACAAACAGCGACCAGCTCCGCTGCGACGTGCTGCCCTCCGGCTATCTCGCGCGGAATCCGAATTTCAAGGAGGCGGTGGGCGCGAATGTGAAGATCGCCGCGAGCCAGCGCACGTATCCGGGGCGGGTGAATCCGGGCGTCAACCGCGGCTACCGCAAGGATGAACTCGACGAGCAGGGGCGGCTGCGACAGTTCACCGCGGTATGCGGGCCGGTGGTGTACCGCGGCGATGCGATGCCGATGTTTTATGGCAACGCGTTCGTCGCGGAACCGGCGGGCAATTTGATCAAGCGCAACGTGCTGACGGAGCACGACGGGATGATCGAGGCGCAGGACGCGGCGGATCAATACGCCACGCCGGATCGCGATTTCCTGACCTCGACGAGCGAGCGCTTCCGCCCCGTGAATCTCTACAACGGGCCGGACGGCGCGCTCTACATCGCGGACATCGCGCGCGGCGTCGTGCAGCACATCACCTACGTCACGCCGTGGCTGCGCAAGCAGTTCCTCGACCGCGACCTCGCGCAGCCGCTGGATCAGGGGCGGATCTGGCGGGTGGTGCCGGATGGCTTCAAGCATGTGCCCATGCCGAAGCTCGGCACGCTCTCGCCTCCCGAACTCGTGTCGTATCTCGATACCCCGATCGGGTGGACGCGCGATACCGCGCAGCGGCTGCTAGTCGAGCGCGGAGGCGAGCATGTGGAGGGCTGGCTGAAACTGCTGCTTGGAAGTGGGCGGAGAGGCGGCCAGAAGAAGAGCGGGTTCGCAATCGCCAGCCCCAAAGGTAAAATCGCCGTGCTTTGGACGCTCGACGGGCTTGAGAAGCTTGACGCCGCGACGCTGGAGGCCGCTTTCCACGATGACGACGGGAAGGTGCGGGCCACGGCCATTCGCCTATCCGAGCCGCTAACTCACGACAAGAACGATGGGGGGGCGCTGGCGGAGGAAGTCTGCAAGATGGCGAAGGACAAGAGTGCCGACGTGCAGCTCCAGCTCCTGCTTTCGCTCCCCGAGATAGGCGGCGCGAAAGCCGAGGCCGTGATGGCCGATGTGCTCACCGCCAATGTGGAGAATCCCCTCGCCCGCTCCGCCGCCGTCTCCGGCCTGCGCGGACGCGAGTTGGAGTTTTTGCAAACCACGCTCGCCTCGCCCGCGTGGGCGACCGCCTCGCCCGGCCGCCAAGCCGTTGCCACCCAGCTCACCCGCTGTGTCATGGAAGAACGCAAACCCGAGCGCCTCACCGCGCTCCTCGACTACGCCGCGAAGCCGCCCAAAGCCGCATGGCAGCAGCTCGCGATGCTCGACGCCCTCGGCTCGCCGTCGAAAACCTTCAAGACCGTGAAGCTCACCGCCGAGCCGAAAGCCCTCGCCACGCTCGAACAATCCCTCGACCCCGAAGTAAAAAAACGCGCCCCGAAAATCGCCGCCATCGTCACCTGGCCCGGCAAGCCCGGCGAAAAGCCCGAGGTCAAAGCCCCACCGCTCACCGCCGAGCAAAACGCCTTCGTCGCGCAAGGCGCGGCCACCTACAACCTGCTCTGCACCGCCTGCCATCTGCCACAAGGTCAGGGCCAGGAGGGACTCGCCCCGCCGCTCGCCGGTTCCGAGTGGGTCGATGGCCCCGACTCGCGCCTCATCCGCATCGTCCTCCAAGGCGTCGGCGGGCGCATCAGCGTCGCCGGCAAAGACTACGCGCTCGACATGCCCGGCCTCGGCGCGGCGCTCGGCGACGAGCAAATCGCGCAGGTGCTCAGCTACATCCGCCGCTCTTTCGGCCACGAGCAGCCCGTCGTCGAAACCGCCGCCGTCGAGAAAATCCGTGCCGCCAGCAAAGACCGCGGCGCGGAATGGACGGCGGACGAGTTGGAAAAAATCCAATGATGACGCCAGCGTTCTCGCTGCGAACAGCGGGTCGCCTTTGAAAAAACGCCGTCATTCTGAACGGAGCCTTTGGAGGCTTTGCGACAAAGGCGGAGTGAAGAATCGCTGACAGAAACGGGCGAAGGCGGCGGGGACGGGCGAGCGCGTGTTCCCACCCACCGCCTCCGCCCATTTAGAGTCAGCGATTCTTCGCTGCGTCCCGGTCGCAAAGCCTCCCGGAACTCCGCTCAGAATGACGGCAGTTTTTTAGCAAGACCAACCACTCATCCGCATTCCCGCATTGACACATCCCCCGCCTTTCCACGCAATCCGCCGATGAAATTCGAGCCCCTCGATTTCTCGAAAATCCGCACCTATCCCGTCGCCGAACGCGCCAACAAAGTGAACGTCGAGGCCTTCGCGACGCCGCATGTCGCGGGCGCGTCCCTGGCCGCATTTCTCGCCGCGCTGCCGGATTTTCTCGCGGTGCAGGATTTCAAAAAAACCGTCGCCGCCGTGGCGGGCGCGGTGCGGAACCAGCGGCCCGTCCTGCTGATGATGGGCGCGCACTCGATCAAGGTCGGGCTCAATCCCATCTTCGTCGCCGCGATGCGCCGCGGCATCCTCAGCGCCGTCGCCTTCAACGGCGCGGGCGCGATTCACGACTTCGAACTCTGCTACCAGGGCGAGACGAGCGAGGACGTGCAGCGCGGGCTCGACGACGGCAGCTTCGGCATGGCCGAGGAGACGGGAAAGCTGATGAATGCAGCGCTCGCGGACGGCGTGGCCCGCGGGCTCGGCGCGGGCCGGGCGCTCGGCGAGGCGGCCATCGCCGCCAAATTCCCCAACCTCGATCTCTCCATCCTCGCCACCGGCGCGGCGCTCGATATTCCCGTCACCGCGCACATCGCCATCGGCACCGACATCATCCACCAGCACCCGACCACGAACGGCGCGCACCTCGGCGAAGCCTCGTATCGCGACTTCCAAACCTTCGCCGCCGTCTGCGCGCAGCTCGAAGGCGGCGTCGTCCTGAACGTCGGCAGCGCCGTCATCATGCCCGAGGTTTTTCTCAAAGCGCTGACTATCGCCCGCAACCTCGGCCACAAAGTCGAGCGCTTCACCACTGCGACCTTTGACATGACCCGCCACTACCGACCGACGGAAAACGTCCAGCGCCGGCCAACCAAGCTCGGCGGGCAGGGCTTCTATCTCGTCGGCCACCACGAAATCATGATCCCGCTTTTGTTTGCAGCGGTGACGGAGGAACTAGCGAAGTGACGGCGCGAGTCCGCAAATCACGGTGGCCTGCGGCGCTGAACGTCCAACGTCCAACGTCCAACGCCCAACGCTCAAGTGGGGAAAGCCGAGCGGCGCAACACTTCGACGTTGGACGTTGGACGTTGGACGTTGGACGTTTCCCCCCTTTCCCATGACCCGCGACCGCGTCTCCCGGCTCCTCGCCGCTTTCAAAACCAAGCGCCTCCTCGTCATTGGCGATCTCATGCTCGACGAGTTTCTGTGGGGCAAAGTCTCGCGCATTTCGCCGGAGGCGCCGGTGCCGGTGGTCGAGATCGTGAAGGAGGAATACTTCCCCGGCGGAGCGGCCAATGTGGCGCGGAACCTCGCGGAGTTTTCCCAGGGCGTGCGCATCATGGGCGTGACCGGCGTCGGCCTGCACGCGGATCAGCTCAAGGGATTGCTCACCGGCGAAGGTATCAATGTGGAAACGGTGCAGGCGCACGCCTGCTATCAGACGGTCGTGAAGACGCGGATCATCGCGCGGCAGCAGCATGTGGTGCGGATCGACCGGGAGAAAAAGCAGCGGCTCCAGCCGGAGCACGCCGCCACCGCGCTCGCGCAGCTCGATGCGCTGCTCCCGGAGATCGACGCGATCATCATCGAGGACTACGGCAAAGGGATGTTCGCGCAGGAGTTCGCCACCGCCATCTGCGAGCGGGCGCACCGCGCGGGAATGATTCTCGCCGTCGATCCGAACCCGCTGAATCCCCTCGCCTGGCAGCACGTCACCGTCATCAAGCCGAACCGCGCGGAAGCCTTTGCCAGCGCGGGTTTGCCGGCCACGGAGCCGGTCGATCCGCCGACGGACGACCCCGCGCTGCTCGAGGTCGGGCGGGTGCTTTCGGAGAAGTGGGACACCGACAATCTGCTCATCACGCTCGGCGAGCATGGCGTGCTCCTTTTCCGCCACGACGCCCCGCCCTACCACGCGCCGACACGCGCGCAAAAGGTCTTCGACGTGAGCGGCGCGGGCGACACCGTCATCGCCCTCTTCACGCTCGCCCTCAGCGCGGGCGCGAACCCGGCCGAGGCGGCGGAAATCGCCAATCACGCCAGCGGCATCGTCGTGGGCAAACTCGGCACGGCGACGGTCACGCCGGGCGAATTGCTGGCGAGCTTTCCCGCATAAAAGTCCGCGCGCGGGAGCGGCCCGGACGGTGATCCGCTGAAATGTCAGCTCGCGCGCCCGCATGGCGTTTTTGTGGACCGCGATGGCGTGGTCTTCACCGGCGACAGCGAAGGGCACCGCCTGCGGGTGCTGCGGCGGTAGGGACGGCACTCCGTGCCGTCCGCAGGGCGAGCGCAGCGAGGCGGCAGGTGAGATGTGCGCTGTATCCGAAGCGCCTTCCCGCCTCGCTGCGCTCGCCCCGGACGGCAGCGGAGTGCCGTCCCTACCTCGCGCGATCAGACTCCAGCGATCTTCTTGAACGCCTCGCCTTCGTTGAGCGTGGGGCGTTCGGGGCGGCCTTTGTATTTATAGACGAGGCCCATGTTATCGAGGCCCATGAGCCAGAGGATGGTGGCGTGGAGATCGTGGACATGGAGGCGGTCCTCGACGGCGCGGAGGCCGACCTCGTCGGTCGCGCCGATGGTCTGCCCGCCGCGCACTCCGCCGCCGGCCATCCACATGGTGAAGCCCGTCGGATTGTGGTCGCGGCCATCGCCTTTCTCGCTCTGCGGCGTGCGGCCAAACTCACCGCCCCAGACGACGAGCGTGCTGTCGAGCAGGCCGCGTGTTTTCAGGTCTTTGAGCAAACCAGCTACCGGCTTATCCATTGAACGGCAGAGCTTTGAATGGTTTTCTTCGATTTTTGCGTGAGAATCCCACTTGCTCCCGGCACCGCTGTAAAGCTGGACGAAACGGACGCCGCGCTCGACGAGCCGCCGCGAAAGCAGGCACATGCGGCCAAAGTCGGCGGTGTCTTTTTCGTCCATGCCGTAGAGCTGTTTCGTCGCGTCGGATTCCTTGGAAAGATCGACCGCGCCGGGGGCCTCGGCCTGCATGCGGAAGGCGAGTTCGTAGCTGGCGATGCGCGCCTCGAGTTCGCTTTGCGCGCGGGTGGCGGCGTGGGCGCGGTTCATTTGCGTGAGGAAGTCGAGCTTGCCGCGCTGCTCGGCGTCGCTCACGCCTTCGGGCGGGTTGAGGTTGGGGATCGGCTCGCTGCCAGCGATGAGGCGGGTGCCCTGATAGACGGCGGGCATGAAGCCCGCGCCCCAGTTGCGCGGGCCGTTGATGACGCTCGCGGCGTTGTCCTGCATGACGACGAAGGACGGCAGATTTTGGTTCTCCGTGCCGAGGCCGTAACTGGCCCACGCGCCGAGCGAAGGGCGTCCGGCCAGGATCGAGCCGGTGTTCATCTGGCAGACACCGGAGGAGTGGTTGATGCCGTCGGCCCAGCACGAGCGGATGACGGCCATGTCGTCCACGCACGTCGCGATTTCCGGCAGCCAATCGCTCACCCACGTCCCGCTTTGGCCGTGCTGTTTCCACTGGCGCTTGCTCGCGAGGATCGGCGAATCGAACTCGCCCATCGCCGTGATGACGCGGCCAAAGCTCGGCGGGATGGGCTGGCCCGCGAGCGCGAGAAGCGCGGGTTTCGGGTCGAAGGTGTCGAGGTGCGACGGCCCGCCTTCCATGAAAAGAAAGATCACGCTCTTCGCCTTCGCCGCGAAATGCGGGCGGCGCGGCAGGAGCGGTTGCGTGGCCGAGCGCACCTCCTCCTCGACCGCGGCGGCGAGCGCGGAGCCTTTCAGCAAATCGGCGAGCGCGAGCGCACCGAAGCCCGCTCCGGCCCTGGAAAGAAAATCGCGGCGGCTCGTGGTGAAGTGGAAATGCGCCGGGTTCATGTCAGTCGAGGTAGATGAATTCGTTCGAGTTCAGCAGCACCTGGCAGAAGTCGGCGAGGGCGGCGGCGCGCGGGTCGGTCTTCGGGGCCTCGATGATGCGCGGGGCGATGTCCGCGTGGCGCGGCGAGGAGTCCGCGTACACGCCGGGGTCTTTCTCGAATTTCCAATAGCCGACGGTGTGCTCGGTGCTCGCCGCGGTGGTGAGCAGGAGCTGCTCGGCGGGCAGCGCGGCATCGGAAAGGCGCACGTCGTCGAGGAGGCCGTCGAAAAGATTTCGCGTGTCGTCGGCCCGCGCGCCGAGGCGCAGCGGTGCTTGCGAGCGGATGCCAGCGGTGACGCGGTGCGCGACATTCGCGACCTGGATGGGTTCGTCGTCGTTCGAGAGGTCTTTGGCGTAGAAGGTCACGCCCGGCTCGCCGGGGTCGTCGAGCTTCACGCTCACGGCGACGAAGTACGGTTTGCCGAGCTCGATGCGCAGGCCGCTGAAGACCGGCTCGACGGGATCCTTTTCGCTCCACGCAGCCGCGCCGCGCAGGAGCAGGACGAGCGTCTGCGGCTTGTAGCGCGACTGCTGGCCGGTGATGCCAAAGGCCCAGCCGGGATGCGTTTTGTCGCCGTCCCACTGCGCCGCGATGGTCCGCACCTGGCCATCTTCGTACGCGGATTTCAGGACGATGAAACTTTCAACCGTGAAGTCGCCGCTGGGAAACGCCGGCTGGTCGGGAATGGTGAGGCGGTCCATCGTCGTGCCGGGCGTGAAGACGGCGGCGCGACCATCGCGGAGCGTCATTTTTTCGGAGATGAAAGGCGCGGGTTCTTGCGTCTCGCGCGGTGGCTCGACGCTCTGCGCCTGGCGGTCGATGAAGGCAAGCGCGGCCTGGCGCTCGGCGTCGCTGGGCGCGCGGCCAAAGGCGAGGCGGTAGGCGTGGATGACGCGCCGGCCTTCATCCGCCGAGCTGTCCTGGACGACGCGTGCGGCGAAAGCCCGCGCGCGCTTGAGCGAGGCGGGGCTGTTGAGCAGGAGCAGCGATTGGGTGGCGGTGGTGGTGACGTGACGCTGGGCGGTGCTGGTGAAGCCGTCGGGCGAGTCGAAAACCTCGAGCAGCGGATCGTGGGAGTTGCGCATGACTTTGGTGAAAACGGAGCGGTACGGCGCGGTCGCATCGGCGCTCGGGCCACCCTCCACAAGCTTGAGTTCACCGGTCACGGAGAGGATGGCGTCGCGGATTTGTTCGGCGTCGAGGCGGCGGGTGTTCGCGCGCCAGAGCAGGCGGTTCTCGGGGTCTTTGAGCCGCGCGGTTTCGGCGAGCGGGTTCTGCGCGGACTGCCGGTACGTGGACGAGAGCAGGATCAGGCGGTGCAGTTTTTTCAGGCTCCAGCCGTCGGCGATGAAGCGGCGCGTGAGCCAGTCGAGCAGCTCGGGATGCGAGGGCGGCTCGCCGAGTTTGCCAAAGTCGCTGGCCGTGGCCACGAGCCCGCGCCCGAAGTGGTACTGCCACACGCGGTTCACGATGACGCGCGCGGTGAGCGGATTCTCCGGCTGCGTGAGCCAGCGCGCGAGCGCCGCGCGACGGCCCGTGGAGTCGGGCTGCACGGGCTGGATGGCGGCGGGCTGCTCGTCGAGCACGGTGAGAAAGCCGGGGGCGATTTCGCCGAGGTTGGGCTTTTTCGGAATGAAAACCGGCGGCGCATTCGGGCCGACATCCGCGACGGAGGGGATGACCGGCAGCTCGGCGGGTTTGTCTTTGTCGAAAGCGGCGAGCTGCTTTTGCAGGGCGACGAGGTTGTCTTTGTCCGCGCCTTTGAGATGGCTGAAAAGACGGTCCCATTCGTAGATCACCTGCCGAAAGGCGAGGTCGGCGAGCTGCTCTTCCGCCGGGGTGCGGTCGTCGGCGGGTTTGTTGAGGATCGCCTGGGTTTCCGGCGGGAATTTTTTGATCGCGTCCTTCGCCGCCGTTTCCTTCGCCGGGTCTTCGATGGCGGCGATCTGGGCGCGGAGGCCGGCGGTTTTTTCCTCCCACGCCTTGAGCTTCGCGTCGTAGTCCGCCTGCCGCTCGGGCGCGGCGGCGCGCACCTCCTCGGGCAGGAGCAGCGGGGCGAAGAAGGCCTGCCAGCGGAAGTAATCCTTTTGCAGGATGGGATCGAATTTGTGGTCGTGGCAGCGGGCGCACTGCACGCCCAGGCCGAGGAAGACATCGGCGGTCACGTCGGTGATGTCGTTGAGCATGCCGGCCCATTGCCCGGCCACGTCGCGGTTGTTGTATTCGTAGATGCCGAGGCGGAGAAAGCCGGTCGCGGCGAGCGCGGCGGCATCACCGGGGAAAAGCTCGTCGCCCGCGAGCTGCTCCTGCACGAAGCGGTCGTAGGGTTTGTCGGCGTTGAGCGACTGGATGACGTAATCGCGGTAGCGCCAGGCGTGCGGGCGGTATTCGTCGATCTTGTAGCCGTCGCTTTCCGCGTAGCGCGCGAGGTCGAGCCAGTGCCGCGCCCAGTGCTCGCCGTAGCGCGGGCTGGCGAGGAGGCGGTCCACGAGGGTTTCATAGGACTCATGGGACGGCTGGGACTTATTCGTCCCATTGGTCCCATCAGTCCCACCGACAAACGCAGCCACCTCCTCCGGTGTCGGCGGCAGTCCCGTTACGTCGAAGGTCACGCGGCGGATGAGCGCGACGGGACTGGCCTCGGGCGCGGGCGCGAGCTTTTCCTTTTCCAGCCGGGCCTCGATGAAACGGTCCACGTCATTGCGCACGAGCGCGTCCTTTTCCACGGCGGGAGGCTCCACTTTTTTCACCGGTTGAAAAGCCCACCACTTCCGATCCTCATCGGTGATCCCGCTCTTCGCGCGCACGGCCATTTTCTGCCCGGCTTCCTTCGCGTAAGGCGCACCCATTTTCACCCAGCCGGTGAGCAGCGCGATGTCGCCGTCGCTGAGCTTTTTGCCGTCGCCTTTTTTCGGCGGCATTTGCAGGTCGGCGTTCGCGTAGCCGATGGCCTCGATGAGCAGACTCTTTCCCGGATCGCCGGGCACGATCGCCGCGGCGGTGTCGCCACCGGCCAGCGCGGCTTCGCGGGAGTCGAGCAGGAGGCCGCCTTTGATTTTTTTCGCCTCGTGGCTGTGGCACTGGAAACAATGGTCCGCGAGGATCGGCCGGATTTTTTCCTCGAAGAAACGCCCGCTGTCCCGGGCGGCATCGTCGGCGCGCAGCGGGGCCGGGCTGAACGCGAGCGCGCCGCAGAGCAGAAGATGGAGGCGCATGGGTGTGGCGAAAAATCCCGCTCGGAGCGTGGGCGTCAAACCTTTTTCCACCAACCGCAGCCCACGAAAAGGGCGCGGCCAATGTGCTGACCGCGCCCTGGAATTCGTCATGGCCGCGCGTTATTTCAGCGTCGGTGAATAGCGGTAATAGACCTCGAGCATCAGGATGCAGAGCGTCGTGCGATAGACCGGCCCCGCGCCTTCAGGATCGCGCTGGAGCTCGCCGCCGGGCGATTTGCCGGCCACGGGCGGCCAACTGCCGTCGGGGTTTTGATTCTTGATGAGCTGATCCTGGAAGCGTCCGTTCCACTTTGTCCAGGCTTGTCCGCCGACCATGAGGCAGGCCTGCGTGTTGTAATACCACGCGTACAGATCGGCCGTCTCATGCTTGTAATCGACGGGGTGATCCTTGTCGATCTGCTTGATGAGAAACTCGATGCCGTCACGCACACTCTTGTCCTTTTCCTGTTTCCAGAAATAAGTGCAGAGCACGCCCGCACCCGTGAGGCTGTAGTTGCCGGGCGTCGCCTTGCGGTAGCCAAAGCTGCCGTCCGATGCCTGCACGCGCTTGAGATTGAGCATGGCCTTGTCGAGCGCCGCATCCACGCCGTCGATAGTCAGGCCGCTGAGATGCGCCGCCTTCAGCGCCTGAATCTGCCAGCCGCTGACCGAGGTGTCGCTTTCCGTCTTGTCGTAGGCATACATCCACCCGCCGTCCGGCCCCTGCCCGGCCACGATGTAGCCGATGGCTTTCTTAAACAAATCCGCGACGCGCTCATCCTTCGTCATCGAGTAATATTCGCCGAGCGCGTAGGTGCCGATGGCGTGGGCATAGACGCCCGGCTGATCAAAGGCGGCGCCCATGTTCAGCCGTCCGTCGTTTTTCTTGCCATTCTCCACCAGCCAATCCAGGCCTTTCTGGACCGTGGGGCCAAACTCCGGGGACACCGGCAGTTCGTTGTGGCCGAGAAAGGAGAGCAGCGCAAAACCGGTCATCGCACCCTGATACGCCGGTCCCCACGAGCCGTCGGGATTCTGGTGATCGACGAGCCATTTCAGCCCCTTCAAGACCGCCAACTCCGCCTCCTTCTTGCCGTGGTTTTCCATGTTCGCTCGCGTCCGGTTGGTACCGCCGCGGTTGCCGAACGCGCCGTGGACATTGCCTGCCAGTCCTTTCGGCGCGTGGTCCAGCGCCTTGGCCATCGCGTCCGTCTGCACTGCCTTGATGACGGGTGCCACCGTGGACATGGTGAAAGCGGGTGCCGCTGCCGTGGAGGTAATCGCATTCAGCGACGGCGCGGTCAGCGACGGAGCCTGCGGCGTGAACTGCTCCTGCACGTCCGGCTTTTGCTCCGGCGGCGCGCTCACCTCCACGTTCTCGGCGACCAGCCCTTCCCCGGAATTGAAATCCGGCGGCTCCGACATGCGCTTGAAGAGCACCACGCTGCCGCCCATGACGATGAGGACCACATGGAGCAACACCGAGACGGTAAAGAAACGCGACGCGGCGGCGCGCTCCTGGAGCTTCTGGAGAAAGGACTTGGGAGGTTCGGGAGAATCAAGCATGCGAGAGAGATGCGCCCCGCGCCGGGCGGTGTCAATCCCCGTCCGCGGCGGTCATGGAAAAAAGCCACGTTCCCGACTCCTGCTCCTGCTCCTGCTCTTGCTCCTGATCCGCAAGCGGAGCGCGCAGCGTTTCGGACTACGTCGCCGTTTCGCCCTCCGGGCGGGAGCAAGAGCAAGAGGCTCCGCCCGCCCTTTTACCGGAAAAGCTCATGCCCCAGCACGCTCAGGCAGTAAATCGCCGCCGTCTCCGTGCGCAGGATGATCGGCCCCAGCGTCACCGGCCGGCAGCCGTGCGCCTTTGCGAGCGCGACCTCCGCCGGCGTGAAGTCCCCCTCCGGGCCGACCAGAATCAGCACCCGCTTCGGCAGCTTCGCGCCCGCCTCCGCCAGCACCTCCTTCACCGGCCGCGAGTCCGGCTGGAGCGAGGCGATGAGCATCAGGTCGAACTTTTCCCCCGACGCAAAAAACTCCTTCGGCGTCTGCGGCGTGTGGACGCGCGGCAGCCAGTTCTGCCCGCACTGCTTCGCCGCCTCCACGGCCACGCGCTGCCACTTCTCCCGCTTCGCCAGCGCCTCGCCCGCATCCGCGCGCACGATCGTCCGCTCGCTCATCAGCGGCACGATCGCCGCCGCGCCCAGCTCCACCGCCTTCTCCACGATCAGCTCCATGTTCTTGCCCTTGGGAATCGCCTGCCCGAGCACGATCTCGCAGGCCAGCGGCGCGCTTTTTCCCGCGCTGATTTTTTTCAAAACCACGCGCCCCTTTTCCACACTCGCCAGCTCCACCGTGGCCTCCGCGCCCTGCCCGTTGAAAACCGTGGCCCGCTCCCCCGCCTGCATCCGCAGCACGCCGAGCGCGTGATGCGTCTCCCCGTCATCGAGGGCGAGCCGGTCGGGGTTCCAGGCGTGGGGCGGGATGTAAAAGCGGGGCATTCGCTCCGGGCCGGGTTTCAAGCCACGCTCTGCGCCGGGCTCCGCGCGGGCTTTTTCGCAGCGAGGGCGGCGAGGACTTTCCCGACAGCGGCCTCGGCGGTGAGGCCGTGCTTTTTGCGGAGGATGTCCACGGCCCCGTGCTCGATGAACTGGTCGGGCCAGCCGATGCGGACGACGGGCGTCTGGATGCCGGCGTCGTTGAGGTGCTCGATGACGGCGCAGCCAAAGCCGTTGTGGAGGACGTGGTCTTCGAGGGTGCAGATGACGTCGGCGCTGCGGGCGAAGAATTCGAGGGTGCCGGTGTCGAGGGGCTTGATCCAGCGGGGATTGACGACGGCGGCGCTGATGCCCTGGGCCTCGAGTTGCGCGGCGGCTTGCTCGGCCATCTGGCACATGCCGCCGAGGCCGAAAAAGGCGACGCGGGTGCCGTGTTTGATGACTTCGGCTTTGCCGATTTCGAGAAGTTTCGGCTGCTCTTTCGGCACGACGCCGGTGCCGATGCCGCGCGGGTAGCGGATGGCGATGGGGCCGGAATTGTAGTTCGCCATGGTCCAGAGCATGTCCACGAATTCGTCCTCATCCTTGGGCTGCATGTGGACGAGGTTCGGGATGTGGCGGAGGTAGCCGATGTCGAAAAGGCCGTGGTGCGTGGGGCCGTCGTCGCCGCTGAGGCCGCCGCGGTCCATGCAGAGGGCGACGTTGAGATTTTGCAGCGCCATGTCGTGAACGATCATGTCGTAGGCGCGCTGCATGAAGGTGGAGTAGATGGCGAGGAAGGGCTTGAAGCCCTGGGTCGCGAGGCCGCAGGCGAAGAGCGCGGCGTGCTCCTCGGCGATGCCCACGTCGTAGTATTTGTCGGGGTGCCGCGCGGCGAAATGGACGAGGCCGGTGCCGGTGGGCATGGCCCCGGTGATGGCGCAGAGCTTGTTGTTGGTGTCGGCGAATTTCGCGAGGGTTTTGCCGAAAAGCTCGGAGTAGGTGGGCGAGCCGGCGGCGGCGGTCGCGCCGGTCTTGGGCTCAAATTTGCCGAGGCCGTGGAATTTGTCCGGCTTCTCGAGGGCGGGCGCGTAGCCTTTGCCTTTCTGGGTGAGGATGTGCAGGAGGACGGGCTCGTTCTGCGTCTTGAGAAACTCGAAGGTGCGGATAAGCAGCGGGATGTCGTGGCCGTCGATGGGGCCGTAGTAGCGCAGGCCGAGGTCCTCGAAGATGACGCTCGGGAGGAGCAGGTTTTTCACGCCGGCCTCGATCTTGTGGGCAATGTCCTTGGCGAATTTGCCGCCGACCATCTCGACGAAGCTGGCCGCCTTTTCGTGGAGATGGGCGTAGGTCGGGTGGGTGGCGATTTTGTTGAAGTAGCTGGCGATGGCCCCCACGTTTTTCGCGATGGACCACTCGTTGTCGTTGAGGACGACGATGAATTTCTTGGTCGCTTCGGCGACGTTGTTCAGCGCCTCGTAGCTCACGCCGCAGGTGAAGGCGGCGTCGCCCGCGATGCAGACCACGCTTTCATCCGAGCCGCGCCGGTCGCGGCCCACGGCCATGCCGAGCGCGGCGCTGAGGGCGGTGCCGGCGTGGCCCGCGCCGTAGCAGTCGTGCGGGCTCTCGGTGCGGAGGAGAAAACCGTTCAGACCCTGGTACTGGCGCATGGTCTCGAAGCGCTCGCGGCGGCCGGTGAAGAGCTTGTGGACGTAACCCTGATGCGAAACGTCGAAGACGAATTTGTCCTTGGGCGTTTCAAAGACGCGGTGCAGCGCGATGGTCAGCTCGACCACGCCGAGGTTCGGCCCGAGGTGACCGCCGACGGAGGTGGGATTGTCGTCGGAGAGGACGCGGACGAGTTCGTCGCGCACTTCCTGGGCGAGCTGCGGGAGGTCTTGCTCGGCGATGGCTTTGATGTCGGCGGGCGAATTGATCGAGGGCAGGAACTTGGGCATTGGGGAAAGTTGAGTGTTGAGAGTTGAACGTTGAGAGCCGTCGCTGGCGGGCGGGATGCTATGCCGAAACGCGGCGGTTTGCCTTTAGAAAAGGCTGACGTCTTCGCGCGGGCCGGTGACCGGCTTTTTCTCGGGATCGAAAGGCGCGAGCGCCGCATCGCCGTCGGCTTTGCGCATGAGGATCTCGACGCGCTTTTCGACGGACTGGAGTTTTTCCTCGCAGACTTTCACGAGCTGGATGCCTTCCTCGTAACGCTTGATCAGGTCTTCGAGCGGCAGCTTGTCCGAGCCCATTTCCTCGACGACCTGCTCCAGCCGCCCCACGGCGGTCTCAAAGGTGTGGGCGGTTTCGGCGGCGGCGGGTTTGGCAGGCATCGCGGATTTTCTGAACGCTCCGCGCTCAACTCGCAACTCTCAACTTTCCCGATCAGTCCTCGCGCACCGTCCAGCGGTCGCGATCGGAGTAAAAGATGCACATGTCGCTGACCGGCATAACCGTCGAGACTTTGAGCGGAAACTCCCTCGTGCTGACATTGCGCAGGATGAAGGGCGCCCACGGCTTATACTCGCCGTTGGTGATTTCGAGGTAACCGCGGTTTCCCGAAACGGGTGTCAGGTAGAGCCCGACAATCGCGCCGTTGAGCTTCTTGTAATCGTTGAGGTCGATGAAATCCTGGATGGTCTCCGGGAGCCACAGGCTGGTGCGTTCCGCGTACCACGCCACGGCCCACGGCATGTCGGAGGTGATGATCTCCTTTTCCGTCGTCCACGTCCCCATGATCGCGATGTACGGCGCGACATACGGGGGCCACTGCACCTGCATGCGCGGCCCGGAGAGCATCTCGATGGTGCTCTGAATGAACGGCAGCGAGGAAACGAAAAAGAGCAGGCCGAGGAACCCGAGGCGGACGAGGCGGATGTGGATTTCGAGACGGGTCCAGAGCACGAGGACGAAAGCGAGGCCGTAGCAGAGCATCAGCGGAATGAAAAGGACGTGGAGATCATTGGCCTTCAGCGACCCGGTCTCGGGCATTCCGAAAACCCCCATGCCGAGCACCGCGCACAGCCACATGGCCAGGATGGCCCAGCGGAAGATGGCGGTCTCCGGGCGCTTGAACAGATGCAGCAGGGTGACGAAGAAAACCACCGTCAGGATCGAACCTCCCAGCAGGGTCATCAGGGCGTAAACCTGCTCCACGGTCTCGCTCTGCACCTTGTTCCGAAACGTGAGCGGCGAGAGCCCCGACAGCGACACCTCGAGCGAGCGCATGAGTTCCGGCTCCGTCCCGCGGAGCCCGTGGAGCCCGGAGTACCAGCCGAGCCCGACCGGGGTTCCGCAGACCTGCTGGTTGCGCACCATCCACGGCGTGTAGATCGCCATGAAAATCACGGCCATGATCGCGGCATCGCGCCCCAGCGGACGGAAGGCGCAGGCGACAAAAATCAGCGCACCGGCGAACATCCAGATGGTCAGCCCATGGGTCAGCGCGAGCAGGCCAAAGAGCACCGCCGTCGCCGAGAGCCAGGTCAGCGGGGATTTGTTGAGATACTTCGCCTCGACCGCGCGGACCAGGGTGTGGGCGGCGGCGCTGAACAGAAAGAGCATGAGCATCTGCGGCAGGCCGCACATGGCGTAGTCCCAAAACCGCTGGCAGACCAGCATCATGCAGGCGGCAAAGGCCGCCAGCCGGTCGTCGAACAGCCGCCGCGCGGTGTAGTAGTTGATCAGCACCGCGAGCAGAAAAAACAGCACCTGCACGCCGGCGAGGATGCGGTCGTAGGCATAGACAAAGGTCTTCACGCCCATCGTCCTTTCGTAGGTGAGCCACGAAATCCACTCCCTCTTTTTCCCGGCCTCGCGCAGCACGTCGTTGACCGCATCCGCGATGAGAATGGCCCCCGCGTTGATGTACGGATTGAGCGGCGCGTGATAGATGTCGGGCTGCCGGTCCACGGGAAACTTGCCCATGTTTTTCTCAAACAGCCACAGCGCCGCGGGCCGGATCATCTTCGTGGTGAAGCCGTGGCCGCGCGCGATCTCGCGGGCGATCTGCGCCTGCTCGATGCCCTTTTCGTGCGACAAACCGCGGAAGCCCGCGTCGCGGAAAAACCACAGGTTGATGTTGAAAATGATCGCGGAGACGATGACCGCAAACTTCACCCGCTTCACCCAGCCGCCCTCCTCGAGTTTGTGGACAAGCTGCTGGATCTTAGTTTCGGTGGCCATCTTCGGGGGTCTGGATTTGCTGAGGGTTAGGGCTGTCCGACATCTTCGGCCGCCTTTAGTTCATTGATTTTGCGGTGCAGCGTGCGCCGGCTGATGCCGAGCTTTTTCGCAGCCTGGGTGATGTTCCCGCCGGTGTCTTCGAGGGCTTGGAGGATGAGCCGGTGCTCGGTGTCGTGCAAATTGAAACGGCTGCCGCGCACCGGAATGTATTTCTCCGGCCCGGCCGCCCCGCCGCCCGCCGCCGCACCGTCGCGCACAAACGCCGGCAGGTCGCGCAGCGCGATCTTCCCGCTTTTCGTCATGACCACGCCATGCTCGATCGCCGTGCGCAGCTCGCGCACATTGCCCGGCCAGTCGTAGCGCAGGATCGCCTGCATCGCGTCGGTCGTGATCTCGGGCACGGGCTTGCCGTTTTCCTCGGCGAAGGATTTCAAAAACGCGGTGACGAGCAGCGGGATGTCCTCCTTCCGCTCGCGCAGCAGCGGCATGGTGATCGGCACCACGCTGAGGCGGAAAAAGAGGTCGTCGCGAAATTTTCCTTCGCTGACCAGCTTCTCCAGATTCCGGTTCGTCGCCGCCACGAGCCGCACATCGGTTTTGATCGGCGTGTTCCCGCCGACCCGCTCGAAGCTCCGGTCCTCGCCCAGCACGCGCAGCAGCTTCACCTGCGTGGCCGCGTCGATCTCGCCGATTTCATCGAGGAAAATCGTCCCGCCATTCGCCTGCTCGAAGCGCCCGATGCGCCGCTCCACCGCGCCGGTGAAAGCGCCGCGCTCGTGCCCGAACAGCTCGCTTTCCAAAAGCTGCGGCGAGAGCGCCGCGCAATGCACCGCCACGAATTTCTGCTTCGGCCGCCCGCTCAGCGCGTGGATCGCCTGCGCCACCAGCTCCTTCCCCGTGCCACTCCCACCCTGGATCAGCACCGTCGCCCGCGTCGGCGCGACCTGCTTGATCGTGTCGAAAACCTCCGCCATCACCCCCGACTCGCCGATCAGCCGCTCCAGCCCGAATTTCTTCTCCACCACCTGCTTCAACTCGACGACCTCCTTCTCCACCTTGCGGCTCCGCAGAGCCCGCTGAATCAGCATCTCCAGCCGGTCGATGTTCAGCGGCTTGGTCACAAAATCATACGCCCCGTGCTTCATCGCCTCCACCGCCGCATCCACCGAACCGTAGGCCGTCATCATGATCACGATGGGCGGATGCGGCAGCGCCAGCACCTTGTCCACGAGCGTCATCCCGTCCTCACCGCCCAGCCGCAGATCGGTCAGCACGAGGTCCACCGTCTCCCGCTCCAGCAGCCCCAGCGCCCCGCCGATGTCCGCGGCGATATACACCTCGAAGCTGTCCTCCAGCGACGCCCGCAACCCTTCGCGGGTGTGCTTTTCGTCGTCAACAATGAGGATGGTCGGATTCAAGGGAAAGGCGGAAGGCGGAAGACGGAAGGCGGAAGAAAGCAGGGAAATGCAGAACGTGGAAGCAAGGAAAGGCGATGATGATCAGTCTCCCCCTTCTTCCGCCTTCCGCCTTCCGTCTTCCGCCTTTCCGCTCTCCCCCTCTTCCGCCTTCCGCCTTCCGCCTTCCGCCTTTCCCCCATCCTCCAGCATCCGCGCCGCCTGGTTGCGCAGCGGCAGGCGGATCGTGAGCGTGAGCCCTTTGCCCTGATCGCTCGCCAGGTCGATCTCCCCGCCGTGCTCCCGCACGATCCGCCGCACGATGAGCAGCCCCAGCCCGCTCCCGCTCGCCTTCGTGGTAAAGTACGGCTCGAATATCTTGCTCATGTCCTCCGGCGAAATCCCGCCCCCCGTGTCCGCGAAATTGATCGAAAGAAACTGCTCATCCGAGTTCGTGCGGATGCGCAGAATCCCCCCGCTCTTCATCGCCTGGAAGGCGTTCTTGATGACGTTGTAAAACGCCTGCTTGAGCTGATTGCGGTCCACCTCGATCAGCGGCAAATCCTTCCGCAGCTCCTGCTCCACGAGGATGCTCCGATCCTCAATCTCCGGCTGCAAAAACGCCACCGCCTCCGCGACCAGCGCGTTGATGCTTTCGAGCTGCTTGTGCAAATGCGCGGGCCGGATCGCGCCGAGGAACTGCTGCACGATCGAGTCCAGCCGCGTGATTTCATCGAGCGCCACGTCGAGCACTTTCTGCAGCTCCGCGCGCGGCCCCGCCGGCACCTTCCGCATCTTCCGCTCCATCAGTTGCAGATGAATGTGGAGCGAGTTCAGCGGGTTGCCGATCTCGTGCGCCACGCCTGCCGCGAGCAGCGTCAGCGCCGTCAGCTTTTCGCTCTGGATCGTCTCCTCCGTCGAGCGCCGCGTCTCCGTCGTGTCGCGCAGGATCACCGCATACCCGACCATCTCCGACACCGGCGCACGCTTGGCCGCGGGCTGATCGAGGCTCAGCGGCACCACGTAGAAATTCAGAAACCGGTGCTGCGGATAAAACACCTCCATGTCCCGGCTCACCATCTTCCCGGCATCCACCAGCTTGTCCCACTCCAGCCCGCGGAGCTGGTCGCTCAGCGGCTGGCCCATGCACTTCTCCCGCTCCAGCCCGAAGATCTCGCACGCCGCGCGGTTGAGGTAATTGATCCGCCCCTTGAGGTCCGTCACGATCACGCCCTCGTGGATCGCGTTGAAGATCGTCTCGAGAAATCCCTTCTCGTCCGCCAGCCGCAGCAGATAGCCCTGCACCTCCTCCGGGCGCACGCGGCTGATGCGTTCGATGAGCTTGTCGAGAAAGCCGGAATTCATGGTGGAAACAGCGCCCCGAGACTGCGCACCACCGCCGCGCGTGGCAATGCGGTTCTGCGCGGCGCAGGCCGGCCGCCGCGCTTTCCGACCGCCGGTTTCACCGCTTGCCGCTGGCGTTTTTGCGGCGGATGATCCAGCTTCAAGAAGCTCGGATCCGGGCGGAAAGCAGGCCCGGCGAAGGCGCGACGTTTTCTCCACTCTGCCCACCGGATGCCCCATCACATGTCCACCGCTCCCCTCCGCATCCTGCTGCTCGAAGACTCGGACGCCGACGCCGAACTGATCGAGCGCGCCCTGCGCCGCGAGGGCCTCGAATGCACCGTGCAGCGCGTCCAGACCGAGGCCGGCTTCCGCGCCGCGCTCGCGGAGACGCCGCCGCAGATCGTGCTCGCGGACTACAACGTGCCGGGCTTTCGCGGCGATGCCGCCCTGGCCATCGCGCGCGCGCATGCGCCGGAGCAGCCGGTCATTTTCGTCTCCGGCACCATCGGCGAGGAACTCGCGGTCGAGCTGGTGAAAGCCGGGGCCACGGACTACGTGCTCAAGGACCGTCTGGAGCGCCTGCCTCGCGCCATCCGCCGCGCGCTCGGGGAGGCGGAGCAGCGCGCGGGACGCCGCCGCGCCGAGGAGGCGGTGCGCCGCAGCGCGGAAACTCTGGCCGTGGCGCTCGAGGCCGCGCAGATGGGGACGTGGGACTGGAATATCACCACGGGCGAACTCGAATGGTCGGACCAGTGCAAGGCGATCTTCGGCATCGCCGCGGGCGAGCCGATGAATTACGGGCGCTTCCTCCGCGCGCTCCACCCGGACGACCGCGCCGGCGCGGACGCCGCCATCACGCATGCCCTGGCGGTGAAGGTGCCGTACGACCTCGAATACCGCACGGTCTGGCCCGACGGCTCGGTCCACTGGATCGCCGCGAAAGGGCGCGCGTTTTACGACGGGGCCAGCGGCCCGGCGGTGCGGATGGCGGGCACGACGATGGACATCACCGCGCGGAAGCAGGCCGAGGCCGACCGGCAGCGGGTGGAGAGAAAACTCCAGGAAACGCAAAAGCTCGAAAGCCTCGGGGTGCTCGCGGGCGGCATCGCGCACGACTTCAACAACATCCTCGCCACGATCTTGGCCAATCTCGGGGCGGTGCGAGCGTTCCTCTCTACGGAACATCCGGCCGAGGAGAGCCTCGCCGACATCGAGGCGGCCAGCGTCCGCGCGATCGAACTGGTGAAGCAGATCCTGACGATGAGCCGGCAGGAGGGACCGCAGTCGCACCGGCCGGTCTCCTTGGGCGAGGTCGTCCTCGAAGTCGGCCGTCTTCTCCGCGCCGCTCTTCCGGCGAGCATCGAGCTCG